>NZ_CP139088.1 GCF_038024855.1 Methylocella tundrae | reverse complement strand
GTCGATATCCGAATTCGGCTGGAGCGGCATCTGCGGAGTTTTACCAATATTGGAAAGTTTACCGCATTTCTTAAAACTGGACCGATTCTCTAGGCGCTGCAAGCGCTTTTGAGTTAACGAAGAGTTAACGCTGAGGATAGACGCCTGCTGTTGTTAGCCTTGGCTAACAATTATATATCGCTGGGCGATCGCTACGCATCCCCGTTTGTTAGCCGCGGCTAACTCTTGATGCGTGGCAAATAGCGCTCAATCCCTAAGCGCCGCGCATTATGACAGGATGTATTTCAACATCATTGAGCGCGCCGCGAGCCTGCCAGATCTGCGCTGTTGAAATTTCGCCTGGGGGCCGCGCCTGACCGGATCGGAGGCCCGCCGCCTTGGTCGTCCCACGACACGGGCCCCCACTTGAGCCATTAGCGAATCCGCCCGGGCAGACGCCCGGATGCGCCCACCCGTCTCACATCCCCTGAAGGATAGCGCCGCAGTTACGAGGAATATGCTAAAGGCGGCGCCAGGAGGAGCTTGAAACGCAGCAAGGACGAGCAGGCGTCTATGCCATAGGCTCAAGGATTTCGATGTCAGAACAGCGATACATCAGATTATAACGGCCGCAACCAGGCCGTGCGCATTTCCATCGAATTCGAACTCCCTGATGATCGAGCCGACCGTGCGCGCGAGCACATTGGCGCTACTCGCGGTCTTGGAGCCGATCGACGCGGATATTCTGGAGATTGAGGACGATCCCGCCAAACCCAAAGACGTCTTCTGACGCGCTACTTGCTCGACACCAGCGTCACCGCAGGCTCATCAAAAATCACCGGGGCAGGGCGCGCCAAATTCCCTGGGTCGGAGAGGACAACATCTACGCCACCATCAGTGTCGCAGCGGAACTCGGCGATCGGCGCAAAGAAAGAAACTCGACGGCACTGATCTGCTGATCGCCGCGCATGCCTGCGCTCGACGCCGTCGTCACGCAAACATGCGCGAGTTTCGATGCTTACGCTCGAGAATTGGCTCCCGCAGCAGCTCATTTGGGCCGCATAGGATAGTGGTTCGCAAATCCAGTGAGAGGAAAGCTGTCGGCCGCCACCCGCGGTACGCCAGGCTCAAGACGGCCTCATCACTGTCGCCAATCCGAGTTTCTTCGCGCGATCGAGAAGGTTTTTGACGGAGGAGGGCGACCAGTGGGCGCCGCCGCGCGGGGTGCGCTCGCGCATCGCTTCGAGCTGGGCGGCGATCTCGCGCAGGCTCATGTCTGGATCGCCCATGGCGATGCCTGAAACCAGCGTCGTCAGGCGGTCTTCCGCGGGCTTGCGCCGCGCGCGCTCGATGAGGCGCGGCTCGGCCAGATGCTCCCGGACGAGACGCCGCACCGCGCGGCGCAGGCGCTCGACCGTCCAGGGTCGCACGGGGCGCTTCAGATTGAGCACGCGCACGACGTCCTCCCAAGGGTGATCGGGACGCATCCGGCGCACCGTCGGCAGCCAGACGTCGACGGACGCGAGCAGGGCGTCGACATAGGTTTTTGCGCGAGCGTCGGACACTTTCCGCAAAGCCTCGGGGCGACGCTCGCGCAGGCCCGGATTGCCAGAGCGCCTGCCCCGCGCCTGCGCGGCCTTGATCCCGGCCTTGGTTCTCTCCGAAATCAGCGCCCGCTCGAGCTGCGCCACGGCGCCCAGCACCTGCAGCGAAAACATGCCCTGCGGCGTCGAAGTGTCGATCGGATCACGCAGCGAGCGGAAATGCGCGCCGCGGTCTTCCAGTCGCTCGATGGTGTCAAGGAGGTGGCTCACCGAGCGCGCAAGGCGGTCGAGGCGGACCACGACGAGCACGTCGCCGGCCCTTATATCCCGCATGAGCCGGGCAAGCTCAGGCCGCGTCCGTGAGGCGCCGGAGCCGGTCTCGCGATAGATCGCGTCGCAGCCGGCGAGGTTGAGTTCGTCGGTCTGCGCGTCGGTCGCCTGATCCTCGGTCGAGACACGTGCGTAGCCGATGAGGCGGCCGCGCGGGGCAGGGGAGGCGTTTCGTGTCGCCGACCGGCGCATATTACAGTCCTTTAGACCCCAATGCGGGACATTGCCGGCCGAATCAGCGCTTCGCGCGGCTGCCCAGACCGTTTGTACAAATTCATAGGTTATCAGTAAATGACCGTTTATCGGCGTTGCTAACTGGCCAAACGCGCGCCTTCGCGCCGCTCGCCAGAGGCAAAAGAGCGTCTTTTTCATCCGCCAGAGCAGGGCAGGGGAGGGCGCGCGGCCCGGAAGGCGTGCTTACAGCTGGAACGCGCTTCGCTGGACCCTCTATGAAACAGGCTACTGCCATGTTAACTTGATTGTGCTTGTTCTCGATGTTGATTCTTCTCATGTTTTACGCCTTTCCGCAAAGCCCCGCAAAATCCGCCCAGGCCGCGCCGGGCCGGACTTCCCACGCGGCCGTCGCCGCCGCCGATCTCGCCAGCCTCCTCGTTCCGCTGTCGGCCGCCGACGACGCGCTCGCCCGCCTCGACGAACGCTTGCGCGCGAGCCCTGTGCGTGACGGCTGGATGGCCCGCGCCGATTTCACCGAGAGCTGCGCCGCCCTTTGGGCCGAGGGCGAACTCGTCCATCTCGAAGACCTCGTCCTCAATGACGCCGGCATGGACGCGCGCAGCCCCAGCCATGCGCTGACCCGCGCCTGCGCCTATCTGAACCTCCGCCGAAAAGCCTTCGCGCTCGATCCCAGGACGCCGCTGTCGCCCACGACGCTGCTCCGCCTCGCCGGCCGCGCCGCGCCGGCGCCATCGGCTGAAATGCCTGAAGACGACGAGAGCGACAGGGTGACGGCGGACGATCGCGACGATCGACAAGACGCGGATCTTGCCGCCGCGCTCGCCGGACTCACCGCCGCGACAAAGGCGGCGGTGGGCGCGCTGGAGTGCGCCGGCGCAACGCCGCTCGCGCCGTCAAAAGACGCCTTCGTCTATGATGAAGAATGGGACGAGGCCGGGCGCCTCGCGGCCTGGCGTCACGGCGTTGCGGACATCGACGACTTGCCGCCGCTTCTCGGCGCGCTCACCTTGGCGCACTCCTGGCGCGAGCTTGAGCCGATCCAGCGCCAGGGTTGGCTCGCGCCGCTCCTCGCCGCTCTGCATCTGCGCCGGCGCGGCCGCGCGAAAGCCCATCTCTTATGCCTCCATCTCGGCTTTCGCGCGCTTAGGCCAAAGCCGGGATCGGCCAAAACCATGACGGCCCGCCTCCATCAGGGCCTCGCCATCGTCGAGGCCGCCGCCCGCGAGGGCCTCGCCCAGCACGACCGCCTGATGCTGGCGCGCCAGCTTCTCGAGCGAAAATGCAAGGGCCGCAGGGCGTCCTCAAACATGCCGCGCCTCGCCGAGCTTCTTATCAGCAGGCCGGTCGCTACCGTGCCACTCATCGCCAGAGAGCTCGGCGTCAGCCAACAGGCCGCCCAGGGCCTCGTCGCCGAGATCGGCCCAGGGCTGCGCGAAATCACCGGCCGCAAACGCTACCGCGCATGGGCCGTCGGGTGAGGCTGGCCCGCGCGCACATAGCGCTGCGTCCAGCGCCCACGGGCTTTTGAAGCTCGCGGAACAGACGGATCATACAATCATCGAGGACAACGTCTTCGCTGAGTTCCCGCGCCGCGCCTTGCGGCTGTCGATGGCCTGGATCGCGTCGTCCACGTCATTCGTCGGCGGCCATTTTTCCGCCTACCTCCTTTTCTCCGTTCTGAAGGACGTCGATTATCGAAAGCTTATCGACGGACTGCGCGAACGCCTGCCGCATGCGACGGGCAAGACAAGCGCGCGGCTGAAATCCATCGGGATCGCGCCATGGATCGAGCCTCGGGCCGGCATATTCCTGTGGGGCCGCCTCGCTGAAGGTCTCGACCCCGCCGACATTGCGCGCCGCGCGCTTGCCAGCGACATCGTCGTTGCGCCGGGCAATGTGTTCGGCCGTTCTCAGTCTGCGTGCAATTTCCTGGGCTTCAACGTGTCTCAATGCGCCGAGCCTCGGATCTTCAAAATGATCGCCGCGACGATCGGCAAATGAGATGAAAGATTTCCCTTCTCGCCGCCCGTAGCCCGCCTGCCAATATGATGGCGATCGTCTTCCTGTTTTGGTACATAGGTCATGTGCGCATATCCAGCCGACGGCCGCAAACCCGCGCAACGAGCAAATTGTCGATTTCCGCCGAGAATTGGCTCTGACTCATATTTGCTGCGGTTCGCCGGGACGCTCTTGCTGATTCGTCGGAGGAGCTGTGAATGGGTCAGCAATTTCAACGCGCCAGCCTGGCGCCAGATGGCTTTGCAGTTGATGGTGTCACGGTGGAAGGCGCCCGGGTCCAGATCCGGTTGCGGTCCCTTCGGCCGTTTGGTCATTGTCCAGATTGCGGTCGAAGAAGCGGCCGGATTCAGAGTCGGTATTTGCGCCGCCCCGCCGACCTTCCCCTTGGCGGCCGCCAAGTCGAACTGATGGTTATTGCGCGACGGTTCTGGTGCGACGCGGTTTTGTGCGGTCGGCGCATCTTTTGCGAACGATTTGAGACTGGCGTCCTTTCCCCATACGGCCGGCGCACCGGAAGGCTTGAGACTATCGTCCATCATCTCGGTCTGGCCTTGGGTGGCAGACCTGCGGCGGCTTTCGCCCTTCGCTTGATGATGCCCGTCAGCAACGACACGCTTCTGCGTGTCGTGCGTCGCCGCAGCACCCAGACCGATGGCGCCGAGCTTACGGTCATCGGCATTGACGACTTCGCGTTTCGTCGAGGACAGACCTATGGAACGATCGTCTGCGATCTTGAGCGCCGTCGCCCCGTGATCTTGTTGCCAGATCGGGCGCTGGACACCTCTCGGGCGTGGCTGGCTGAGCGGCCTTCAATACTTACGGTCGCCCGGGACCGGGGCGGCGGTTACGGCGAGGCCATCGCCAAAGCCCTGCCGCACGCTGAACAAGTCGCGGATCGTTGGCATCTCCTGGAGAACTCGAGCCGGGCCTTTCTCGATGCGGTTGGCAAATCCATGCGGCAGATCAGAAAGGCCATCGGCAGCAGCGTCATAGATCCCAAGCTTCTCACCTGTGCTGAGCGCCTCCAGTACCAGGGATATCTGCGTCGGCAGGAGACAAATGAGGCCATTCTGAAAATGTCGAAGCAAGGCGCCCCAATCAGGCAAATCGTGAGGGAGACGGGACACAGCCGCAAGCTTGTTCGCGACGTCCTGCGCGGCCAGCGGACGGATGTCTTCCGGACAAAGCCCAGTTCGCTGGATAGCTGGTCGCCCTGGCTGAATGAGCGCTGGGAGAAAGGGGAGCGCAATGCGCTGGCGCTTTGGCGCGAAATGCGTGTGGCGGGCTTTTCCGGGCGAAGCGGCGTGGTGTCACAATGGGCGCAACGCAGACGCCTTGCGGAAAAGGCAGGTCAAAACGCGCTGGCGCGAACGCCGTCAGCTCGGATCATCGCCCGTCTAATGACGTCGGCACGTGACGACCTGACAAAGTCTGAAGCCATTCTGGTGGCGGCCATTGAAGGAAATGTCCAGGATCTGGTTGTTGCTCGCGAGGCCATCATGGAGTTCCAATCCATGATCCGATCAAAGGCGGCCGCCAAGCTGGACGCGTGGCTCGAAGCTGGGAAGGGAACCCTTGTCGGATCTTTCGCCAATGGTGTCGAGAAAGATCTGGCCGCCGTCCGAAATGCGATCATCTCGCCCTGGTCCAATGGACAGACGGAGGGGCAGATCACTCGTCTGAAACTCATCAAACGCCAGATGTACGGGCGCGCCAAAATCGATCTGCTTCAGGCGCGACTGATCGGCGCGGGGTAGCTGATCGCCTTCAGCAAAAATGCGTCAGAGCCAGTTCTCAGTGGAAATCAACACCCCCGACCAATCAGCCAGGGGGAGGTGACAGCTGTAAATTCGCGCGCAAACTGCTCCGCGCCAAGCGGGATGTTGCCGCCGCCAAAGCATTTTTCCGTCGGGCATTCAAGAGCCAGGGCCGACTGCCGCGCGCCATCACGCTTGATTGCTGCCAGGCCTCGCATCGGGCGGTGCGGGAGTTTCTCGGCGAACATCAGCGCGGCAAGCGGACCAAAATAAGGTCCTCGAAATACCTGAACAACCTGATCGAGCGGGATCACCGCTCGATCAAAACTCGATTGGGTCCAATGCTTGGATTGAAGCGCTTTCGGAGCGCCTCAATCACGATCTCCGGTATTGAACTCATGCGTCGGATCAAAAAGGGCCAGTTCACACTCGGCGCACTTCGCAACAAAGACAACAGGGCGCGCCCGCAATCTTGAATGCAGTCCTCGCTGCCTGAGCCGACTCATCCCCTGACGTTTCGTTTCGTTGATTCCGACAGTTTGCACCACAACCACTTAGCTGCGTTTTGGAACAGATTCCGCCGTGACCCCTGAATTGTCGTCGCGGTTAGCCTGCATCGGCGGACATGGGACAGTTCCATAAGAGCAAAAAACGCAGCAATCGCCCGCCAACGGGTTCAGCAATGCGCCGCATCCCTTGCACTCATAAAAGAACTGGCAGGAGTCGTTTGGCATTGTTTCGACTGTCTGATACCCGCACTTTGGACAGGTCAGCGTTGATTCTGGCTGCATTATCGATCGCGTCCCATGTTGCTTTGCGCTAAGCATAGCACGGGAGATCGGGGCGGCGCGAGCGTCAGTCAATGGCCTCGATTTTCAATCTGAGACACTACCCGCTAGTGGCGCCCAAGCGGCGCAACAATATGCCGAGATACTGAAGAGCATTGAGGCTCGATAAATTTGCGCAATCCGACATACGGTTTACGCCGTTTCTGTGCAGGATGGCGCTTCGACAGTTTGATGCCCTGTTAGCAAGCGCTCCGTCGTTACCGCGCGTCGCGCGCGCCGATGAGCATAGGCCCGTAGCTCAGAACGAACCCTCCGAAGGCGGCGATCCAGAAGCATGCCGAGATGATGAGAAGCGGCATGGTCCAGCCCGCGTGGAGGGCGGCGGCGACGCGTGTGATCGCGGCGAGGCTGACAAGGATATATATCAGGCGTGTGGCGCTATCCGCCGCCAGATCGCGTCCGGTGTGGCCGCGCGTGGCACGCGTCATCACCGCCAGAATCATTGTGCCGATCGCCCCCGCCGTGAGGGCGTGAATGGCGGCGCTTTGCGGCAGATCGGCATCGAGCATGGAAAGACCCAGCAAGGCGGCGCCGAGAACCAGCCACGCATAGCCGATATGGAGAATGATGAGCAGCGGCTCCGCAGCCGTCGCGCCGCCGCGCCAGCGCAGCAGACGCCAGAAATTGAGCGCCGCGCCGAGCAGAAGCACAAGGCCAATCGCGCCGAAAGTCGGAAAGAACGCCCAGCCGAACAGGCCCGCATGCAGGACGCCGAGGGAGGCCCGGTCGATGCTCTTGGAGACGGCGGGGAGATTGGCGCCCGGGCGCTTGGCCAGCCAGTTGCGGGTAAAGCTCGGCACGATCCGGCCGGCCACCACTGAAACCAGCACGATCACGGCGGCAAGCCCGAGACGCCATCCGAGCCCTGTTGGGACGGCGACGCCGGCAGCCTCAAGGTGCATCAAGAGATTGGCGACGCCGAGAACGGTCACCGGCGCGACCATCGGCAGATTGCGCCAGTTATGGCCGGCGACGATCTCGCGAGCGGCGACCCCAACCAGAAGCGCCGGGAAGGACAGATCCGCGGCGATGGCGAGCCACGCCGGAACGAGCGATGAAACCAGACAGGCGATGCGGCCGAGCAGCCACAGCGCGGCCAGCAGCGCCAGCGGCGCGCCACTGACGGGAAGCCGTCGGGTCCAGTTCGGGATGGCGGTGAGCAGGAAGCCTGCGATGGCCGCCATCACGAAGCCGAAGAGCATTTCATGAATGTGCCAGTTGAGCGGATCGAAGCGGCTCGGCGGCGCAGATCCCGTGACAAGCATGACGATCCAGAGCGCGAGCGCTCCCGCCGACCAGAGGCCGGCCGCCAGAAAGAATGGCCGGAAGCCCTGCGTCAGAAGGGCCGGCGCCGCGCGATTCACCGGGTCTTTTGCGGCGACGTTCATGGCGCGTCTGGAGGTGCGATTTTGAACGGCTGCCAGAAGCAGTTCTGCCGGCTCATCGTCAGGCCTTCCTGTCTTGAAAAGGCTTGATCGGCTCAGGACCGTCGATGAGCGGATCGAGCGGGAAGCGGGCGCGGGCCGCAGCCGCGTCTTCGATGTGCAAGACGTCGCCGCGGATGAGCATTCCGAACTTCGCCATCCCGGCCAGGGCGCGCGAGAACGTCTCGCGCGTCATGCCGAGCTGCGAGGCGATGAGGCGCTTCTCGAGCGGCAGCCGGACGGCGATGCCTGTATGAGATTGTCCGAATAGCGCGACGAGATAGCAGCCGACCCGCTCTTCCGCGGAGCGCAGCTTCAGGTTTTTCTGCATGCGCACCTGGCGCCGGAACTGCGCGGCTTGCCGGCCCAGAATCGCGCGGCAGAAGGCGTGATCCGACGCGATGGCCTCCCGGAACGCTTCCGCCCGGATCAGAAGAAGGTGGGCTTCCTCATAGACGCGCGCCCGCATCAGATAGGGCCGATCGCCGATGACGGCGGCGGGAATGACGAGATCGACCGGCAGCAACAGTTCGATAAGGGTCTCGACCTGATTGCGTATGCCTAAAAGCTCGATGCTGCCGGCGAGGAGGAACTGCGCAAAGACCGGCGTCTCCGCTTGCTCGAGCAGCACGCTTCCGGCTGGCACGCGATGCAGCAGAGCCTCCGCCGCCAACGCATCCAGCGTTTCAGTTTGAACCTCATGCAGCCAGCCAATATCCTGGAGCGCCTCACGCGCGGAAGACCAAGACGCCAGATCTGGAGCATTTGCGGGCGCGACAGCCGGGGCTGCGCCGTGCGGTCGATCGGATGGCAGATCCATTTCCATTCGGCTGTCTTCCTTCCTCTCCCGGGGCCAGAATGCGTTCTAATGTGACTTATATCACGCTACTTTGCTAATCACATCATTTCTTGCATTGATATAGATCAATGTAAGCATGCATCGGGATCTGCAAGATTCATTGTCAGCTCAATTTCCCGCCCACCGCGAGCGTTGCACTCAATCGAATCCAAAGGAGGCCAGTTATGGAGCGCCTGACCACGGCTGCCGCTCGCAACATTTTTTATGGCGGATCCATCTTCTTCTTCATCGTCTTCGCGCTGCTGGTCGGCAACAGCTTCATACAGGCGCGGATCATGGAGCAGACCAACCCGATCAGCGCCGAGGCTGCGCACGGCAAGCGCATCTGGGAACAGAAGGCCTGTTTCGACTGCCACACCTTGTTCGGCGAGGGCGCCCGCTTCGCGCCCGAGATCGGCAAGGTTTGGCTCAAATATGGAGGCGCTAAGGATCCCGCCGGCGCCGAGGAGGCGCTGAAAGGCTGGTTCGCCGCCCAGCCTACAGGCGTGCCTGGCCGTCATCAGATGCCGCAGTTCCATCTTTCCGATTCCGACATGCATGATCTGATCGCTTTCCTGCGCTGGACGAGCGCAGTCGACACCCAGAATTGGCCTCCCCATGCTCCCAAGTAGCCGCCCCGGCACGGCACTCGCCCAAGGACACCGGTCATGAAATATCAATCGCAAAGCGTCGCCTTACCGTACTTCGTAGGCGCGCTCGTCATCTTCGCGCTTCAACTCGTGTTCGGCCTGATCGGCGCGACAATGTATATCGCGCCCAATCTGATCCCGACGGAGATCCTGCCGTTCAGCGTCGTGCGCATGATTCACACCAACGCACTGATCGTGTGGCTCCTGCTCGGCTTCTTCGGCTCGACCTTCTACCTGCTGCCTGAGGAGACCGAGCGCGAACTCTATTCGCCGATGCTCGCGCGCGTGCAGTTCTGGGTGTTTTTCGTCGCGGCAGTCGTGATCGTCGTCGGCTATCTTTTCGGCAATTACGACGGCCGTTCCTATCTGGAGCAGCCGATCTACCTCAAGGTCGGCATCGTGCTGGTCGTCCTGATGTTTCTCTACAATACCTCGCTCACCGTGCTGCGCGGGCGTCGCACCGTCATCACCGGCATCCTGATGCTTGGGCTGTGGGGCATCGCGGTGTTCTTCCTATTCGCCTTCTACGTTCCGGCCAACGTCGTCATCGACAAGATGTTCTGGTGGTGGGTGGTGCATCTCTGGGTGGAGGGCGTGTGGGAACTGGTCATGGCCAGCATTCTCGCATTCCTGCTGATCAAGCTCACCGGCGTCGATCGCGAGGTGATGGAGAAATGGCTCTACGTCATCATCGGCGCCGCCTTGTTCTCCGGAATTCTCGGCACCGGCCACCACTATTACTGGATCGGCACGCCCGGTTACTGGCAGTGGCTCGGCAGCGTCTTCGGTGCGGTGGAGCCGCTACCCTTCTTCGCCATGGTGCTGTTTGCCTTCGCGATGGTTTGGAAGGGGCAGCGCCAGCACCCGAACCACGCCGCGCTGCTGTGGTCTCTCGGCTGCGCCGTAGCCGCGTTCTTCGGCGCCGGCGTGCTCGGCTTCCTGCACAACCTGGCGCCGATCAACTACTATACCCACGGGACGCAGATCACGGCTGCGCATGGCCATCTCGCCTTCTTTGGCGCCTACGCAATGGTCAACCTCGCGATGATCACCTACGCCATGCCGCCGCTGCTCGGCCGCGCGCCGTACAATCAGTGGCTTAACGTCATCAGCTTCTGGATCATGACCACCGGCGTCGGCGTGATGACGTCGGCGCTGCTGTTCGCCGGCGTATTGCAAACGCATCTCGAACGGGTCCAGGGCCAGGACTATATGGACGTCCAGCAGCAGCTGACGCTGTTTTACTGGATCCGGCTGATCGGCGGCGTTCTCACCGCGACCGGCCTGGCGCTCTTCATGATCGCGATCCTCGTGCCAGGCCGCCGCCGGGCGGCGGACACGGCGTTCGTTCCTGCCGAATAATGTTAACCGGTCCGGCGTCCAGCCAGGGCGCTGGACCTTAAGGAGCAGAAACTGATGTCAGTCGCCCTGGCGCAGACCGAAGCCGCGATCCCGTTCTATTTGCCGAACGGTCAGGAATGCGCGCTGTTCGAGCACGCGTTCCGCAATCGCTTGCCGCTGCTGCTGAAAGGTCCGACGGGCAGCGGCAAGACCCGGTTCGTCGCCCATATGGCGGCGCGGCTCGGGGCTCAGCTCATCACCATCGCTTGCCATGACGATCTAACCGCCGCCGATCTAACCGGGCGCTACCTGCTGCGCGGCGGCGATACGGTATGGGTGGACGGGCCGTTAACCCGCGCTGTCCGTCACGGCGGGATCTGCTACCTCGACGAGGTGGTGGAGGCGCGCAAGGATGTGGCGGTGGTGCTGCATCCGCTGACCGATGATCGCCGCATCCTGCCGCTCGACCGCACTGGCGAGACGCTGGCGGCGCCGGACGATTTCATGCTTGTCGCATCCTATAATCCGGGCTACCAGACGGTGCTGAAATCGCTGAAGCCGAGCACCCGGCAACGTTTCATCGCGCTCGAGTTTTCCTACCCGCGCGAGGAAGCTGAACTCACCATCATCGCTTCCGAAAGCGGACTACCGCCGGTGCGGTGCCGGCCGCTTGTGCTGCTGGCGCAACGCTTACGGGCGCTTGCCGATGTCGATCTGGAGGAAGGCTGCTCGACCCGGCTTTTAGTCTATGCGGCAACGCTGATCGCCAGCGGCATGCGTATCGAGGATGCAGTGCTGGCGGCAATGATCGAGCCTCTGACCGACGATGTCGAGACGCGGCGCGGCCTGATTGAACTCGCCCAGGTGACGCTCGGTTGATGTGGGGTTGATCCGGTGAAATCTCTTTTCTCCCTGCTGGAGCCTGAGGAATTCGTCGGCAAGCTTTGGCACGATATTGCAGGCGGCGCGCCCGCGCAAAAGCATTTTCCCGAGGCTGCGGTGGCCTTCGAGGAGGTGCGTCAGCCTCTTGCGGTGCTTTTCCGGGGTCTTGGCGGCGCGCCGGGTCTTCGTCTCGCCGTCGCCGGGGAGATGGGCCCCGCGCATCGGCCAACGCTTCGTCAGCGCATCGCCGGCGCTCACCGCCTGACCGTCGCGCGCCGGAACGGCCAGGCGCTGTACTTACCGCCGCTGATCGATTCGTATCCGAACCGGGCGGAGAACCGCGCGCTTTATGTCTGGCTCGCCGCCTTCTTCGCCCATCTGCCCCTGCGCCCGCCCGAACCGTTCAGCGTCGCGCGCGATGTCGCCTTCCTGCAAGATGTACGCGCGGCGACGGAGGCGACGCTGACGGCGGCGCCGGGCCTTGTTGCGGTTCACGCCACGCTGTGCGCTTCCGTCCTGCGTGGCCGGCCCCAGCGCCGCCTTCCAGCAGCCGAGGCGGCGGTCGAACAGGCGATCCGGGCGCTTCTCGGTCAGGGCGGCGAACTTGATTTCGCCGCAGCCTGTATACGGGCGCTGGGCGAATCGGCTCGCGCCTATCGTCCATTCTTGCCAGCGCCGCTCTGGGGGGAGGCGCGGACCGCGGCGGATGGCGCGGCGCCGGCGATCGGTGAGGAGGACGCGCGCTCCAACGCCGCCAGCGGCGATGAGCGCACCCGAGAGGCCCGCCGCAGCCAGCAGGAACAGACCGAGCGCCGGGATTATTTGGCCCTGAACCGTTTTGAAAAACTTCTGACCATGGCGGAGTCGATGAACCTCGCCCGGCCCGTCGAGGATGATGACGAAGATAGCGCGCGCCGCGCCGCCGAGAATGCCGGCGAAATCGTGCTTTCCCCACACGGCAGGCGCGCCGCGACGCGACTCAAGCTCGAGCTTGACCTAGCGTCCGCGGCCGTTGCAGAGGGCGCTGCGGCGGAGGGGCTGCGTTATCCCGAATGGGACTGGCGCCGCCACGTCTATCGCGCCGGTTACTGCCGGGTCCGCGCCGCCCCAGCGCCGGCGGGAGACGCGGCCTGGCGGCCAACGCCCGAAACTCTGCGCCGCATCCACCGCGTGCGCCGCCAGTTTGAGGCGTTGCAGCCGCGGTATGAGACGATACGGGCGCAGATCGACGGCGACGAACTGGATCTGGAAGCGCTCGTGCGCGCGCGCGCGGATTTTTCCGCGGGTGGCGCGCCATCGGAGCGCATCTACCAGACGACCCGTAAGCAGACGCGCGATCTTGCGGTGGCGCTGCTGGTGGATGCCTCACTGTCGACGGAAGCCTGGGTCGGGACGCAGCGCGTGATCGACATTGCGCGCGAAGCAGCGCTGCTGTTCTGCCACGCGCTGGATGCCGGCGGCGATGCAAATGCTGTCTATTCATTCACCTCCAAGGGCCGCAATGACGTGCGCGTCGATGTTGTGAAGGAATTTTCCGAGGCGCTGTCGCCAATGGTGGTGCAGCGAGTTGGCGCGCTGAAGCCAGGTCACTACACGCGTATCGGGGCAGCGCTGCGCCATGTCACGGCGGAACTGGCGTCGCAGCCGGCGCGGCGGCGGCTGCTTCTCGTGCTGACCGACGGCAAACCGAATGACTGCGACCACTACGAGGGACGTTTTGGCGTGGAGGATGCGCGGCGCGCCGTCCAGGAAGCCCGACGCGCCGGGGCCAGCGTATTCGGCGTCACCATTGACGCCCGCGCGCAGGTCCATTTCCCGGTTCTGTTCGGCCGAGGCGGCTTCGCCATTATCGCCGATCCAGCGCGATTGCCGCCAATAATGCCTCTGCTTTTGAGGCACATTATGTTCGGTTAAGCAAACGCCTAGATTCGTTACGGAAAAAGTCCATGAGCCTGAAAACTCAACTCAAACGAGGGGTTTGAAAATGGCGCTGAATCTTCCGAAATTTGCTCTCTCCCGCGGGGCACAATCAGTACTCGTCAGTGGCGCTGGTCCTTGTTTCCAGTGGACTGTGGCAAAGCAAGCTTCTCAGTGAATTCCCGCTTTGCATTTCCTCACACAAGATGGCGGGTTCTGTCGCAAACTGTTCTTGGCGGAGACCTGGGGGTATGATCGCTGGAAACGGGTCTGGCGGAATAGCACGATGATCGAGTTCAAGGGCAGCCATTTTGAACGTGAGGTAATCCTCTGGGGCGTTCGCTGGTACGTGGCATATCCAATAAGCTATCGGCAGCTCGAGGAAATGATGGAAGAGCGCGGCGTCGAGGTTGACCATTCCACGCTCAATCGTTGGGTCGTGAAATACGCCCCGTTGCTGGATCAGCAATCTCGCGCCCGCAAGCGTTCGGTTGGCTCCAGCTGGCGATTGGACGAGACCTATGTGAAGGTCAAAGGCTCCTGGAAATATCTGTATCGTGCAGTCGATAATGCTGGCGCCACCGTAGACTTCCTGCTGACCGCCAAGCGGGATCGTAATGCCGCCTTGCGGTTCCTGCGCAAGGCGATCGGCCATCATGGCGTTCCCAAGAAGATCACGATCGACAAGAGCGGCGCCAACACGGCGGCGATCGAAAGCTCCAACGCGGAACATGAGGCGGACATCGAAATCCGTCGGATCAAATATTTAAACAACATTGTCGAACAGGACCACCGAGCCGTCAAACGAGTGGTGCGGCCGATGATGGGGTTCAAATCCTTTCGGTCAGCGGCGCCAACTCTTGCCGGAGTCGAACTCTTGCACATGATCCGCAAGGGCCAGTTGCGCGCGAGGGGTACATTGAGTCCGGCGCAGCAGTTCTATGCGCTGGCTGGATAAACCAATTCGTCATCCCGGACCTTCCTCGCCCACAGAGACAATTTGCGACAGAACCTAGCGGCTCGTCGGCCCGACCCCTTGTCGGCGCGGCCGTCATTGCGGTAGCCAAATCACCTCTCCTTTGCTCTCTTCCTCCTTTCGTGATTCACTGCGGCGCGAACACGAAATCATTTGATGCGAGCGATCGGATGCCGGCGATGGACGCGATCAAAGTCGTGCTGAGGGCGTGCGATCCGGCGCTCAATCGCCACCGGTCCTGGGTTGTCGAAGCAGGGCTTGATCTTTTTGGAAATTGGACGGCGCGTGTCCTTCCCGCATCGGCAACCGGGGCCGTGCGATCCCGCGCGAATTCGCGTCGAAAGAGGAGATCTGGGCGTTTGTGCGGAAGGGGCTCAGGCGCCGCTGCTCAGCCGTGCGGCGTTGCGGCGTTCTCTATCGCGTACTTGACGCCTCACCGGACGGCCGGCCATTCGTTGCGGGTGTGGGATTGGACTGGGAGAGCCGCGCAGCAGAACGCGGAAACGCTATTTCCGGCGGAGGCGCGCTGGACCGTGATAAGCTGCGCCGAGGTCCAGGCGTTTCCTACAGACTTATACGTGGATAGATGCGCCTGTAGGGCGCGCCCCCGGGGCGCTCGTTACCTCATCACCCCGGCGACAGTGGTTGACGCCGACGACTCAGGGGAGGGGGCGGATGATCCAAAATCTCGGGATCTACGCCGCACGTCGCCATTGGCGGCAAATCACGCCATTACCCTAGGTCGTAGTGACGATTTACCTTAGCACTATGGCGATAGCGGCGAGGAGAACGAAGCCTCGGTAGTTGGCGATGAGCTTGTCGTATCTTGTCGCGACCCGTCGAAACTGCTTCAACTTGTTGAAGAAACGCTCGACGAGATTGCGCTCCTTGTAGAGCGCCTTGTCGTAGTGGAGCGGCGCGCGGCGATTGGATTTCGATGGGATGACGGGTTTGGCCCCGCATTCGAGGACAGCCTGGCGCAAGTGATTGGCGTCATAACCCTTGTCGGCGATGACGGCTTCGGCCTCGAAGCCTTCGATCAGGGCGTGCGCCTTGGTGATGTCGTTGCGCTGGCCTGGCCCGAACAGCAGGCGGACGGGATTGCCGAGCGCGTCGGTCGCGGCGTGGATCTTGGTGCTCAGGCCACCGCGAGATCGCCCCAAACCTTGGGCATCCGCCCCCCTTTGGCGATTCTTGCGCCGGCAGCGTGCTGGTGAGCCCGCACGATGGTTGAATCGATCATCAGCCATTCGAGGTCGGCTTCGGTGGTGAGCGCTTTCAGAAACCCATCCAACGCGCCTCGCTCGATCCAGCGGTAATAGCGTCGTTTCACCGCTTGATGGTCGCCGAAGCGCTCGGGCAGGTCGCGCCAGCGCCCGCCCGAGCGGGCCATCCATAACAGCGCATCGACGAAGCGCCGGTTATCACAGCGCGGCCCGCGCTGACCGGCCCTGCCGCCCGGCACGAGGTCGCAAAGCCGCTCCCATTGATCGTCGCGTAGCGCATCGACATCCCGAATCATCAGAGCTGATCTCCAAAAATCAGCCTTGAATCATGGAAAACGACCGCCGAGAATCCCTCCAGCGAGGAATTCGTCACTACGATCTAGTAAGGAAACGCTATCGCAGCGTCTCAGCCTCAGCGAACGGCAGGTTCAACGTTATATCGCGGTATGGGAACAGGAAGATCTCGTCCGGCGCATTGAGCGTCGCGCTAGCAACGGCGGCAAGTTCAGCAACACCCACGACTTGTCCGGTCTAGGTGTTTGGTCGCGGGGAGTCATGACGCTAAGCTGAGCCGGAAGGCAGAGGAGGCGTTATGGCAAGCATTCTTCATGGCAGCGCCCGAACAACGCCGCGAGTTCGAGCCGAACTCCAAGCGTCGAAAGAGGCGGCGAGCGTCCTCGCCAAGCGGTATGGGCTGAGCCGGACGACGGTAAACAAATGGCGCTCGCGATCCGGGGACAGCCGACGCGCCAATGGGACCGCGGGACTGTCGCAGCACCGTTCTGACGCCGATCGAGGACGCCATGATCGTCGCCTTTCGTCAGCGGACGCTCCTGCCGCTCGATGACGTCATGGGATGCCTTCGTGACAGCATCCCGAAGCTGACGCGATCGAGCCGGCGCCGCTGCCTCGTGCGCCATGGCGTTTCTCGTGCCGGCCAGCGAGACGATGACGAAGCGCGGCCGCTTCGCCGAGACGACGATCGGCTATGTCCACATCGACAGCCGTGAGCTGCGCCACGCGGACGGTAAGATCCACATATCCCTCGCGATTGATCGCGTCCCGAAGTTCACCTTCGTCGAGTTCTACGAGAAGGCCGGAAAGATGAATGCCGCCGCCTTTCTGGAACACGCCATCGAAGCCTTCCCTTATAAGATCCACACGGTGCTCACCGACAACGGCATCGCCTTCGCCGATCTGCCGAAAAATCGGACCGGACCGAACAGCGTCTTTGTCGGCCTCCACATCTTCGGCCGCACCTGCGTCGAGTACGGCATCACACATAAGCTGACCAAACCCTATCATCCGTGGACCAATGGTCAGGCCGAGCGAATGAACCGCACGATCAAGGACGCGACGATCAAAGCGTTCCATTATCCGGACATCGAAAGCTTGAAAGCCCACGTCCTCGCCTTCGTGAAGACCTACAATTTTGCCAAGCATCTGAATGCTTTGAGATGGAAAACGCCATTCGAGGCGATCGCTCATGCCTGGACAACCAACCCATCCATCTTCAAGATCAACCCGCGTTACCTCATTCCGGGACCAAACACCTAAAAGAACTCCACGCCGCTTCAGCGTCAGATGATATTCAGCTAATTCTCGGAGCGTCCCGCTCAAAGCGGCGAGATAGAACGCGGAACCTCAGGTGATGATCATGGAAGAACGATCAAGCCAAACAGACAAGTCGATAAGCGAGAATGAAAACGAAGTAACCCTTACGATCTCGCCCGAAAAAGCTGCTTTATTATCATTAAGGCGCGCGAATTCGACGCCAAAGATGAAGTGACTGAGCCGGATCCGGGATCGAATCCCTCCGATGACATGGGCGCCGCTGTCCTCGAAGATCACGGCGACGACCCTGTCGTCGAAGAGCTCACATCTCTCATCAATTCGTTGTCGGAGGACGAACAAATTGATCTCGTGGCGCTCGCGTGGCTAGGGCGGGGGGACTATTCTGCCAATGATTGGGCAACAGTGCGCGAGGAGGCGGCTGGCGCTCACAATGAACGGACGGCCGACTATCTTCTAGGCACCCCGCTGCTGCCCGATTTCCTGGAGGAAGGCCTCTCGATGCTGGATTATTCCTGCGAGGAATTCGAAATCAGCCGGCTCTGACGCAGCCGTTGACAGTGCCCTCTGATTTGCCCAATGGACTCCGGGATGGCGGAGATGAGTGAGCGTTGCGCGATAGCTCGCGTGAGCACTGGCAACCGCGCGAAGATCACGTCATAGTGGCAGCGCATAGGCATGGCTGAAAAGGACTGTCTCTCGCTTGGAGGTTTGTATCAGATCCCACCCGCTTGCCGCCCTCCCGCATGAAGGGCTCATCCTTGATTGCTCTCAACCGTCCGCGGCCAAAGAACCGCGTTTGAGTCAGCGGAGATCGTCATGATCGAACATATAGCGCGAGCATACGACACGGACCTGCGAGAACTTGAGCTCAAGATCGCGGAGATGAGCCGTCTCAACGAGACGCAGATCGTGCAAGCCATCGAGGCACTCACGAAGCGCGACGTTGCGCTCGCCAAGCAAGTGATAGCGGCCGATGATCAGATCGACGCGCTGCAGAGAGAAATCGAGGAAAAAGCGGTCGCCGCCATTGCGCGGCGGCAACCGATGGCAATCGATTTGAGGGCGATCGTCGGTGCATTGCGTATCTCGAGTGATCTCGAACGGATCGGAGATCTTGCGGAGACTCTCGCGAGGCGGGCAGTGCTCCTGAATGGTGAGACCCATATTGATGACGTCGTTCTGCAGCTCCAGCGAATGGCGCAGCTCGCGCTCGCGCAATTGACGCGGGTGACCCAAAGCTACGAACGACGTGATGACGCCGCAGCGCTAGAGGTATGGCGCAAGGATCAAGAGATCGATGCCCTGCATAATTCGATGTTTCGCGAGCTGCTCACATATATGATAGAGAACCCGCGCAATATTACATTCTGCACACATATGCTGTTTTGCGCGAAAGGCATCGAGCGCATTGGCGACCATCTCACCAACGTTGCGGAGACGGTCTATTACATCGTGCACGGGCATACTCTTTTAACCGAGCGTCCCCATGTAGAGCTGAACAGTAAATAAACTTTTCCGCAGATCGTGCGATGTGGTGAGAAACGGAGCGTTCGGGAGTTCGACGCGGAGACGTCTTGGCGACCCGATAGCGTCAAGGCCGGTCCTTCACAAGCGATTAGGGCCTGTTCATGAATTGTTTGATGCAGCTTGATATGCGTCAATAACCAGAACAGGAGCTATGACATCCTTCGTCACGACTGGCTCTGTTACGTCCTGCGGCTTGCCGGCTCGTGCTCAAAGAACCGCATGAGCATCACCGCACGGGCGCACTCTACGAGATGAGCGCTTCCCCCCCGCTGGCCGTCGGTTCCTGCGTGACCTTCGCCAAGAAAATCGGTGAGAACCGGAGACGAGCACGGTGAAGTTGCTCGGAAACCACGGAGTGCGGGCATGATCGAATGCATCGAGCCAGCTGCGAATAGCGCCAAATGGGAGCACTTTCCGCACGACGCGGACATTGGCGTGCGGGGGATCGGTCGGACGGCGGCGGAAGCGTTCGAAGAGGCGGCTTACGCACTCACCGCCACCGTCACGCAGGCCAAGGTCGCGCCCAAGCTTCTGGTCGAGGTGAGATGTGAGTCGCCGGACGTCGAGCTCTTATTCGTCGAATGGCTCAACACGATCATCTACGAAATGGCCGTGCGGCGGATGTTGTTCGGGCGCTTCGCTGTGCGCATCGAAGGCTTGCAGGCCACAGAGTCGCGCGTCGAAAACTTGCGCCTTGAGGGGAGGTTATGGGGTGAGCCCGTCGATGTTGCGCGGCATCGCCCTGCCTGCGAGCCGAAAGGCGCGACCTACACGGCGCTGAAAGTCGGCCTGGACGACAATGGAATCTGGACAGCAGGCTGCGTCGTAGACGTCTGAAGGAGAAGCCCGATGGACCCTGCTCGTTTCACGCGCGTCGACGCCACGACCTGGCGCATCGAGCCCCAGGGCTCAATGCATGTGCCCGCAATCATTTACGCCGATGAAAGCCTGATCAGCGGCATGGACGACAAGGTCTACGAACAGGCTGTCAACGTCTCGAAGCTGCCGGGAATCGTCCAGGGCTCCTACGTCATGCCGGACGCCCATTGGGGTTACGGTTTCCCGATCGGCGGCGTCGCAGCCTTCGACCCGGAGCAGGGCGGCGTCGTATCAGCAGGCGGCGTCGGCTTCGACATCTCCTGCGGCGTGCGCACCATGCTGACCGGCTTGTCCGTCACCGATACTCTGCTCGTCCAGAAGACGCTCGCTGACTCACTGTCCCGCCAGATCCCGCCGCAGCGGGAAACACGAGCGGCCATTCCCAATCGGCGCGTACTGCGGCCATGAACGAATCCGTTACAAGAACAGAGAGATTGAAATGGCGGAGCTGGCCCGGCTGCTGTTTGGCGCGGATAAACTCTTCAATGTCAGTGTGGTCGCAGCGAAGCGTCGCCATCATGGCGCCGCGGCGTGCGCCAGTGGAAAGGATCGTGGCGCACATCGCGTCCCATACCCGCATGAAGGAGACGGGACCGGAGGCCGTGCTGCCGACGCCGCGCGCCCGCGCGCCCCGCGGGCGCAAGGTCGAGAAGTCGCACCCGATGCCGCCGCCCTGCTGCATGGTCACGGCGCTTTCTTGCAAGGCGTGGAAGATACTAAGGATCGAATCCTCAATCGTTCCCATGACGAAGCAGTTGAAGAGCGTGACGTTGCGCTCGGTCCCAGCCCCAGCCTGAATGCGACCGCCGGGCAGGAACCTGAAATCTTGCAAGATGGCGAAAAAACGATCTTCCCAGGCTGCCGCATCCTTGGGTTCGATCATTGCGAGCGCATGGGCGATCCGCCGCCATGTGTCGGCGACCGTTTGCTCCCGCATGTCACGGCCAATGTATTGGTATTTCGTCTCCCAAACATGTTGAGAGATCTCGGCGCCAAAGTCGTCCATGGCTAAACTCTAGGTCCGTGAAGCGAAGCCGATTGACCAATCTATACGAGCAGACCTAGAGCCACATTGAGACATATCAAGAATGCATGAAAAGGCTAACAGTGACCGACAACCTTGCTAAGCGGAAGCGATGCAATAACCTGATAGCCGCCATTGTCTCGTTCCGGAGATCGAAAGAATTCAATGGACTGAACCTGCTGCGTGTACGCCAATCTCTGATCAATTGGGTGCTCGTGAGCGATCATTCGTCCTTCTTTCCGGATACGCGCAAGCGTCACATGCGGCCTAAATGGTTTTTCGTCTGTTTGATTGAAGGCAGCGAGAAGGTGTTTTTGCAGTCCACGAAGCTCATCTGTAGCGGCGCACTCCGCCCATAAGAATTTTGGCCATTCAAGGGTTGGCGCATAATGCAATAGCTCGAAAACTAGGTCGTAGTGACGATTTACCTTAGCACTATGGCGATAGCGGCGAGGAGAACGAAGCCTCGGTAGTTGGCGATGAGCTTGTCGTATCTTGTCGCGACCCGTCGAAACTGCTTCAACTTGTTGAAGAAACGCTCGACGAGATTGCGCTCCTTGTAGAGCGCCTTGTCGTAGTGGAGCGGCGCGCGGCGATTGGCTTTCGATGGGATGACGGGTTTGGCCCCGCATTCGAGGACAGCCTGGCGCAAGTGATTGGCGTCATAACCCTTGTCGGCGATGACGGCTTCGGCCTCGAAGCCTTCGATCAGGGCGTGCGCCTTGGTGATGTCGTTGCGCTGGCCTGGCCCGAACAGCAGGCGGACGGGATTGCCGAGCGCGTCGGTCGCGGCGTGGATCTTGGTGCTCAGGCCACCGCGAGATCGCCCCAAACCTTGGGCATCCGCCCCCCTTTGGCGATTCTTGCGCCGGCAGCGTGCTGGTGAGCCCGCACGATGGTTGAATCGATCATCAGCCATTCGAGGTCGGCTTCGGTGGTGAGCGCTTTCAGAAACCCATCCAACGCGCCTCGCTCGATCCAGCGGTAATAGCGTCGTTTCACCGCTTGATGGTCGCCGAAGCGCTCGGGCAGGTCGCGCCAGCGCCCGCCCGAGCGGGCCATCCATAACAGCGCATCGACGAAGCGCCGGTTATCACAGCGCGGCCCGCGCTGACCGGCCCTGCCGCCCGGCACGAGGTCGCAAAGCCGCTCCCATTGATCGTCGCGTAGCGCATCGACATCCCGAATCATCAGAGCTGATCTCCAAAAATCAGCCTTGAATCATGGAAAACGACCGCCGAGAATCCCTCCAGCGAGGAATTCGTCACTACGATCTAGGTTGAAGCTGCCAAAAGGCTGGAGCGCATGACGCAGTCCCTCGACGGCGTCGGCGATGTTCGTTTCGGTCCATGGCGGAACCAGAGTGAGATGAATATCCGCAGCGCGGATAAGCCGAACAGGGTAAATTTCAAGCGAACGCGCGATTGTTGCGAACTGCCGGGCAATCTCTGGATCAACTCTGATGCCGATAAAGACGCGGGCGCCGGGACGCTCATCTGATCGGATCGCGCCGACCCGCCCGAGTGCGCCCTCCGGAGGCGCTGCGTCAGTTGCTCTATTTGGCATTGTGCGGCGCCATTCCGTTTCAGCAGTCAAGCGTTTTCCGATTGATATAGACTTTTCAAGAACTGGGCATGGAGGTCGTGATCGTCCACTTATAGCGGCTACCGCTTCCCTCCCGAGATCATCCAGCAGGCGATCTGACTCTATGTCCGGTTTACCCTGAGCTTCCGACGCGGGCTTGATCCAACCGTGCGGCGTCTGTTCATCATCACTTTCTGGTATAGAGCGCTTCGGCGTCGGAGCCAAAAAGACACGATGACCTGGGCGCGAATGACGAAACTGGCGAATGACTGGCTCCCAATGCCGCTTATCCTTCATCCCTGGCCAAGCGAACGCTTCGCCGTCGAACACCCGGGGTGGGAGCCGGATGCCCGAATTGGGCACGTCCGGTTCCGTGCGGGGGGCGCTCAGAAATGAGCGTCCCTACCGCGAGCCCTCGACGCTTTGCTTTCAGAGCGCAGCGTCACCCGAGCCGCCGCGCGCATCGGCGTTGGACAGTCGGCGATGAGCCACAATCTCTCGCGCCTGCGCGCTATTTGGCGACGAGCTCCTGACCGCGCATGGTTCGCCATGGTGGCGGCCTTTTCGAGCGTCCCGCCGTTCTTGAGATAGGCGGTGATGCCCGTGGCGCGGAACGTGTGATTGCGGATCTTCGTTTCGATCTCGGCCACCGCGGCGCGGCGGTGGATCATGGCGTAGGTCTTGGCTTGGGGCAGGGGCGTCGTGATGAGCTTCCTTGTGTCTCGGTCGATCGAGGCGGAACAGCGGGCCTTTTGGATCGTCAGCGAGCCCGCAGCCGTCGATATAGGCGTGAAGATAGGCTACGAGATTGTGACGGCAGGGCCGGCTATTCGGCAACGCCTATCAGGGGCAATCGACAGGTCGAGGCGACGATCGTCAAGGCGTATCAGCGCAGCCACCACCCTGCCCAAGCCGCCAGCACCATCAATATCAATCCAGGAATGATGCGAAGGGCGAACGCCGTCCCGCCGCTGACAATGCTGAGAATGAGCTTGGCGATTGTGTTTGTCGAGAATGCGATCAGGATGGTAAGCGCGGCGTCGGCTGTCGATATCTGGCCGGACCCGACCAATGCCGCGACGGAAATTGCCGCCGGATCCGCATTTGCGAAGCCGGCGATCGCAGCCGCCGCGATGACGCCCGTCACGCCGAACCATGTGTTGAGGGCTCTTGATGCGAGCAAGATCCCGCTGAGCATCGCGGCGAAAATTAACGCTGTCCACAGGCTGAAAGCCCGCCCGCGCTCGTCCGGTTCCGCCTGATTTTCCTGAATGGCTCGGATCGCTAAGGCAATGCCATAAGCGGCGGCCGTTGCGCCCGCGCAAGCGAGGGGAACAAAAAGCGCCTGCAGGGTCGCAAGATTGGTTACGGCGATCAGCAAGGCCAGCTCTAAGATGGTCGCCACCGACGATAAGGCCGCGCCGGCGGCGGCCGGCCAGACAAGCTCCGGCATTTTGGCGGCGCGCGCGCCCATGGCGCCAGTTGTCGCGATGCTGGAGATGAATCCCGATGCGAGCCCCGCGATCGGCAGGCCGAAATGGGCGCCGAGAAGGCGGACCGCTATGTGGCCGAGCGCGCCGATCGCCATGACGAGGATCACGATGACCAAGATCGCATGGGGATTAAGGGCGTCAAAAGGCCCCATTTGCTCGTTCGGAAGGAGCGGCAAAACAATCAGCGTGGCGGCGCCGAACATCAGCGCATCCTTGATTTCGTCTTCGCTGAGAACGGAACGTACAAAGCGATGAAGCGGCGTTCGGGCTATGAGGACAATGGTGACCGCGACAGCGACGCCGGCGGCGAGACCGGGGCGGGTCATAGCGAGTCCACCGAGAAGGACTGTCACAATGAGCGCGACTTCCGTGGTAAGTCCCGGATCGTCCCTAAAACCGCGCCAATAGGCGAAAGCGGTCAAGGCGAAAGCCCCGCCTATCGTGATCGCGAACAAAAGTTCGCCGCCAATGATGGTGCTGAGCGCCCCGGTCAACGATGCAAGCGTAAACGTGCGAATGCCGGCTGATGAGGGCGCGGGCCTTTCACCCTTTCGGCGTTCGCGCTCCGTGCCGATCAGGAGGCCTATGCCGAGGGCGACGGCGAGACTGAGGATCACAGGGTCGAATGTGAGCATGGGCCTTTCCGATTGGTCCAGCGATCCGAACGGCGTCAACTGGAGTCTTAACTACATAAACTTCTGCTCGCGCCGATGCGAGAGTTGCCCGAGCGTTTCGAGCGTCTTGTTGATCTCTTCTTTCAGTTCGTCGCGGTATCGATCAGCTCGCCTTCGATGCGAGGCTGGTTGGCCTCGCTGGTTGCGGTGCAGGTTCTGGTGCAAGCGGCAAAAGCGCGGCATATTTGGCCTAAACGGGTATCCCCTTCACGCCCCTAGCGAAAGCTGATGCTGTGCCGCCATGGAACATGTAAAACGGGCCTCTGGCGCTGATTACCCGCGCACATTCGAGGAAATGGACGAATGGTTCCGCACTGAGACGGGTTGTCGCGACTACATCCGTCGCTTGCGGTGGCCCGACGGATTCGTTTGCGGGTGTTGCGGGGTTATCGGGGAGCCTTGGGTAATGGCGCGCGGGGTATTTCGATGCAAGGCTTGCCATGGCAACACGTCGCTGACGGCCGGCACGGTATTCCAGGACACCCGCAAGCCGTTGCGGACATGGTTCCTTGCGATGTGGTTCACCACCAGTCACAAGAATGGCGTCAGCGCCCTGGGCTTGCAGCGGGTGTTGGGCCTGGGCAGCTACGAAACGGCTTGGACGTGGATGCACAAACTGCGCAGAGCGATGGTCCGGCCCGGCCGTGATCGCCTTACCGGCGAGATCGAGATCGACGAAACCTACGTTGGAGGCCCTGAAGAGGGCAAGCGGTGCCGCGAGATCGAGAAAAAGTCCATCGTTGTGGTCGCAGCAGAGAAAAACGGCCGTGGAATCGGGCGCATCCGCCTGCGGCGCGTCAAGGATGTCTCCGCCGAAAGCCTGCTGGACTTCATTCGAGAGACCGTGGAGCCTGGCGCAACAATCCACACGGACGGATGGAAAAGCTATGCCGGCCTCCCGGTTGCGGGCTACAAGCATCGCGTTACGTTCGTCAGCGGCGGGGACGAACAAGCTCACGAAGTCATGCCGCGCGTTCATAACGTCGCCGCGCTGCTCAAGCGGTGGCTGCTCGGAACGCTCCAGGGTGGTGTTCAACAACAGCATCTCGATTACTACCTCGATGAATTCACGTTTCGCTTCAACCGCCGCCGCTCAAACGCAAGAGGTTTGCTCTTTCACCGCCTTGCCCAACAAGCTGTCGCCGTCGGTCCGGCGCCCTACGGTTTCATTGTTTCCGGCGGACGTGTTATAGGGGCGTGAAGGGGATACCCATTTTGGCCTAAACGTGCCTTTTAGAGAAGCGAACCCCTATGCTGAGCATGGATGATCTTTTCAAGGGCCGCCATTTTGACCGGGAGATCATCATCCTCTGCGTCCGGTGGTATCTTCGGTTCAAGCTTAGCTTTCGAGATCTCGTGGAAATGATGGCTGAGCGGGGAATGTCCCTGGCGCATACGACGATCATGCGCTGGATCCAGCGCGATGTTCCGGAATTCGAAAAGCGCTGGAACCGCTTCGCCTGCCGGGCCGGCGCCTCGTGGCGCGTCGACGAGAGCTATGTGAAGATCAAAGGCCGCTGGACCTACCTCTATCGCGCTGTCGACAAGCAAGGAAAGACGGTGGATTTCCTCCTCCGCGCCAAGCGGGATGTCGCAGCCGCCAAGGCGTTTTTCCGTCGGGCGTTCAAGAGCCAGGGGCGCCTGCCGCGCGCCATCACGCTTGATGGCTATCAGGCTTCGCATCGGGCGGCCCGGGAAATCCTTGGCGAACATCATCGCGGCAAGCGAACCAAAATCAGGTCCTCGAAATATCTCAACAATCTGATCGAGCAGGACCATCGATCGATCAAACTTCGATTGGGTCCAATGCTTGGATTGAAGCGCTTTCGGAGCGCCTCAATCACCATAGCCGGCATCGAACTGATGCATAGGATCAGAAAAGGTCAATTCAAACTCGCCAAGCTTCTCGTCAAAGGCAAAACCGCGCCCGAAATCTGGAATGCAGTTCTCGCTGCATGAGCCGACTCAGGCTCCCCATCAATTCGTTGCGTTGATTCCGAAAGTTTGCACCGGAGCCCGCTGGATCACCCCGCTGGAACGGGGAAGGATTCGACGAGCCACAATCCAGAATCTTCGATTGCAACACCGGATGAACGCTGGATAAGACCAGTCGTCCGATGACCCGCACCCAATAAATCGCGCCGCCATCTGTCTCCAATTACCTGACGACCGACGATGCAGCCTGCGGTCGACAATCTTTTCGTTACTTGGCCGGAGCGCAAAGTTTAGCCCGATCGGTTTTTCATCCGAATCAGCCAGCTGTCGTCAAGCTGGAAATGGCGGAACGGCGTCGGCGTTCCACCTTCATATTTCTTCCGATCTCAAAAGCGAGGAAAAGTGCGCTATGCTCGCTGGAAGGGAACCAGAGTCAGAGATTGCGCGCGCCGTCGCGGATGGCTTGGATGAGCAACTCAGCCGGCAGGGACAACGGAATGTTGGCGCGTTTGGTGAGGCCGACAGGGCCGAGCATTTGCGCCGTGTCGAGCGGCAGATGCGTCAATGCGCCGTCCGCGACATCTTCCGCGACGACGCCTTCCGAGATGATCCAGACGGCATCGGACGAACGCGTATAGCTGCGCCCAAACGATTCGGACACAGTCTCCACTTCATCGCGGAGGGCGCCGATTCCATAAGTTACCAGAAAGCGTTCGACTAACGGTCGAATGACCGAGCCGGGCGGCGGCGTCAAGACCGGATATTGGCTGATGGCCGCAAAATCGAACGGGCGAATAGAGAGAAGCGGATGATCTCGCCTTGCGACGAACACCACCCTCTCCGAGTAGAGATGCTCGAAAGAAAAGCCCGCCATGGTTTCGGGCTCGGCCATCCTTCCGATGACGAAATCGACGTCGCCGAGGCGAAGCGCGCCCATCAGATAGGCATTGGGGCCGGTTACGATCCGCGTCTTCGAGCCAAGAGATTCTTCGGCGAAGAGTTTTACGGCGCGGGGCAGGACGCGCGCCGACGCCGTCGGCAATGCGCCAACCTTGACGATGACCTGACCGGAAGCCCGGGCTTGACCGATCGAGTCGACGCCTTGGCGCAAGGCCGTCACGCTGGTTCCCGCATATTGCAGGAAGACCTCGCCGAAACGGGTCAGCGACACGTTGCGGTGACTGCGGTCGAAGAGGCCGACGCCTAAAATCTCTTCAAGTTCGTGGAGCGTTTTCGAGACGGCCGGCTGGCTGAGGCTAAGGACATCGGCCGCCTTCACGACGCTCTTCAGGCGCGCGATCTCGAGGAAGCAGATGAGGTGACGGAATTTGATCCGTTGCGGCAGAGACCCGGACGACAGCTTCATATTCATTCCATTATGGTTATATTGATATCCATAATAGTCATTTTACATATTCCATTTACGGAGATAGACAAGGCTCACGACGACGTGATTTGCGCGTCGCTTATCGGCTCGGGATCGATGGCCTTCATCCGCGTCAACGACATCGTCACGCATTTCAGCGCGAAAGGCCCGGCGCGGGCGCCGGCGATCGTCTTTGTCAATTCGATTGGCGCCGATTTCAGGATTTGGGACGCGGTCGCGCCCGCCTTTTCGGAAAGTATGTATGTCATCTGTTACGACAAGCGCGGTCACGGCCTTTCTGATACGGGATCGGGACCGTTCAGCATCGACCAATATGTCGATGATCTTCTTGGACTGCTCTCCAGCCTTGATGTGGCCCGCGCCAGCGTCGTCGGGCTTTCGATCGGCGGCATGATTGCGCAACGCCTGGCGGCGCGGGCGCCCGAAAAAATAGCGGCGCTTCTTTTGTGCGATACTGCGGCAAAAATTGGAACGCATGACATGTGGGCCGCGCGGATCGCCGCCGTGGGGCAGAAAGGCATGGAGCCGATCGCCGACGGCATATTGGAGCGCTGGTTTACGAAAGCCTATCGCGAGACACGAAAAGCCGAGCTTACCGGCTGGCGCAACATGCTCGTTCGAACGCCGGTTCAAGGCTATGTCGGAGCCTGCTCCGCCATTCGCGACGCAGACCTTTCCGCCGGCGCGGCCGCCATCAAGGCGCCGACGTTGTGCGTCGTCGGCGATGAAGATGGCGCGACGCCGCCAGACCTTGTGCGCGCCGCCGCGTCAACGATTAAAGGCGCGCGGTTCTCGATCGTCGAACGCGCGGGCCATCTTCCGTGCATTGAGCAGCCTTCCGTTCTTGTTCAGTTGATCAAAGACCATTTGCAGGAGGCTCGGATTGTCTGACCTGACGTCGCATAGCGAGAGATACAAGACCGGCATGAAGACGCGCCGGTCGGTGCTGGGCGACGCTTACGTCGATCGCGCCAGCGCGCGGATGACGGATTTTGATGAAGCCTTCCAGACCTTCATCACGGAAACGGCCTGGGGTTCGGTGTGGTCGCGGGCGGGACTGACCAAACGCGAACGATCGATCGTCACTATCGCGCTTCTCGCGGCGCTCGGCCATGACGAGGAAGTCGCCATGCATGTCCGCGCTACAAAAAACACCGGCGCGACCCAGGACGACGTCAAGGAAGCCATCATGCATGTCGCGATCTATGCTGGCATACCTGCGGCCAATTCAGCGATCAAAGTCATCAAGAAAACCTATGCCGAATTGGCCTCAGCGGCGGCTGGCGACAACGGATAGGAACAAGCCGGTAGTCAAGGGGTGGAAAAATATGTTGGAACAGGGCTCCTATTTTCAGCGTGACCGATCGTGGCATCCGCCGGCCTATGATCCGCGCTACAAGACGACGATTCTGCGTGCGCCGCAGAAAGCCTATATCTCGCTCGACAATACGCTGTCCGAGTTGACAGGGCCTGTGTTCGGACATGACGTGGTTGGGCCACTCGATAATGATCTCATCCAGAACTACGCAAAGACGGGAGCGCCGATCGGCGAGCGCATCATCGTCCATGGTCGCGTTCTTGACGAGGACGGCCGCGGGCTTGCTGGGACGCTCCTCGAATTCTGGCAAGCCAACGCCGGAGGTCGCTACCGCCACAAGAAGGAAACCTATCTCGCCGCCATCGATCCGAATTTCGGCGGCTGCGGCCGCACGATCACTGATGAAAACGGCTACTACTGCGTCCGCACCATCAAGCCCGGTCCTTACCCTTGGCCGAACGGCGTCAACGACTGGCGTCCCGCGCATATCCATTTTTCGCTGTTTGGCCACGCTTTCGCGCAGCGGCTGATCACGCAGATGTATTTCGAGGGCGATCCGCTGATCTGGCGCTGTCCGATCGTTAACACGATTCCCGATAAAGCCGCTATCGAACAGCTGATCGCGCCGCTCGACATGAACAATACGATTCCAATGGACGCGCGCGCCTACAAGTTCGACATCGTGCTGCGCGGACGGCGCTCTACGCTGTTTGACAATCGCAGGGAGGGCAACTGATGGTCCAGCCGCTCCAACCGTTGAAGGAATCTCCCTCGCAGACCGCGGGGCCTTATGTTCATATCGGCTGCACGCCGAACTGGGCCGGGATCGCCGGCGTCTATGATCGCGATCTCGGCAATACGCCCCTCGATACGGAGGTCAAGGGCCAACGCGTCCTGATCAGCGGACAGGTCATCGACGGCGGCGGTGCGCCGCTCAAGGACGCTCTGATCGAGATTTGGCAGGCCGACGCCGCGGGTCGCTACAACTCACCGCGCGACCCGCGTGGCGGCGCCGATCCGCATTTCCTCGGTTGGGCCCGTTGTCCGACGGACGGGGCGACTGGCGAGTTTCGTTTTGAGACGATCAAGCCCGGCCGTGCGCCCTTCAAGGATGGGCGGCTGATGGCGCCGCACGTCACTTTCTGGATCGTCGCGCGCGGCGTCAACACCGGCCTGCATACCCGCATGTATTTCGGCGACGAGGAGACCGCCAACGCCGAGGATCCGGTGCTGGCCCGGATCGAGCACAAGGCGCGTGTGGCGACGCTGATCGCGCCGCGGCTCCCGGGCGAGGACGGGCTGCCCATCTACCGCTTCGACATCCATCTGCAGGGCGAGAATGAAACCGTGTTCTTCGACATTTAGGAACAAGAGTTGATGGCCAAGTTCGTGACCCTCGCGGAGGCCGTCGCCGCGCATCTTAACGATGGCGACGCGGCGGCTTTCGAAGGCTTCACCCATTTGATACCGCACGCCGCCGCGCATGAAGCGATCCGGCAGGGCCGTGAGGATCTGACGCTGATCCGCATGACGCCGGACATCATCTACGATCAGATGATCGGCATGGGCATGGCGCGGAAGGTTGTCTTTTCCTACGCGGGCAACCCCGGCGTCGGCCTGTTGCGACGCATGCGCGACGCCATCGAAAATGGCTGGCCGCGCTCGATTGAGACCGTCGAACATAGCCATGCCGCCATGGCCAACGCCTATGAGGCGGGGGCCGCCGGCCTGCCTTGCGCCGTCTTTCGCGGCTATCTCGGCGCCGGGCTCAAGGCGGTCAACCCGGAGATCAGGAGCGTCGTGTGCCCCTTCACCGGCGAAGAGCTCGCCGCCGTGCCGGCGCACCGGCCCGACGTCGCTTTCATCCATGCGCAAAAGGCCAACCGCCGCGGCGACGTGCTGGTCGAAGGCATCATCGGCGTGCAGAAAGAAGCGGCGCTGGCGGCGAAGAGGGTCGTCGTGACGGTCGAGGAGGTGGTCGAGGATTTTTCCGACATCGGTCCCAACGCCTGCGTGCTGCCGCATTGGGCGCTGACCTCCGTCGTCAAGGCGCCCGGCGGCGCGCATCCGTCTTACGCGCATGGCTATTACGATCGCGACAACGCGGCCTATCTCGAATGGGACAAGATCTCCGCCGACCGCGATCTGTTCAAAACCTGGATGAAGGAGAACGTGCTCGATGTCGGTCCCGAAGTCTTCGCCGTCCGCGTAGCCGCGCTCAGAGGCGATGCGCATGTCTGACTTCACCCCAAGCGAAATGATGACCATCGCCGCCGCGCGCGCGCTTTCCAGCGACGACGTCTGCTTCGTCGGCATCGGCGCGCCGTCGGCTGCCTGCAACGTCGCGCGGCTCACACATGCGCCCGACATAACCTTGATCTATGAGAGCGGCACTATCGGCACAACGCCCGACGTGCTGCCCTTGTCGATCGGCGACGGCGAACTCTGCGCAACCGCATTGGCCACGGTCTCCGTGCCGGAGATGTTCCGCTATTGGCTGCAGGGCGGGCGTATCTCGATCGGCTTTCTGGGAGCCGCGCAGCTCGATCGCTACGGCAACATCAACACCACTGTCATCGGTCCTTACGACCATCCCAGGGTGCGGTTGCCCGGTGGCGGCGGCGCGCCGGAGATTGCGACCTCCTGCAAAGAGGTCTTCATCACCATGAAGCAGACGCCGCGCGGCATGGTCGAGAACATCGACTTCTTCACCTCCTTCGGCCATGGCAAGGGCGGCGATGACAGGAAGAAGCTCGGCATCACGACCAAGGGGCCAACCTTGTTGATCACCGATCTGGCCCTTTGGAAATCTGACCCCGAAACGAAGGAGTTTACCGTCGCCTCGCTGCATCCGGGCGTCAGGCGAGAGCAGGTGCGGGAAACCTGCGGCTGGACGGCGAAGTTTGCCGATACGGTCGAGGAGACGCCGCCGCCGACGGAGCTCGAGCTTTCAACATTGCGCGCGCTCCATGCCCGCACCGAGGCTGCGCACCGTGGAACAAGGGCGAAATCAAATGGCTGAGGCCTTTATCTGCGCCTATGTTCGAACGCCGATTGGCCGCTATGGCGGCGCCTTGTCGAGCGTGCGCGCCGACGATCTCGGCGCCGTTCCGTTGAAAGCGCTGATGGAGCGCCATTCGGGCGTCGACTTCGCCGCCGTGGACGAGGTGATTTTAGGCTGCGCCAACCAGGCCGGCGAAGACAACCGCAATGTCGCGCGCATGGCGCTGCTGCTCGCGGGCTTGCCCGAAACGATCTCTGGCGCCACAATCAACCGCCTGTGCGGCTCCGGCATGGACGCCGTCATCACCGCGGCGCGGGCGATCAAATCCGGCGAGGGCGAGCTCTACATAGCGGGCGGGGTGGAATCCATGTCGCGCGCGCCTTTCGTGCTGCCAAAGGCCGAAAGCGCCTTCACCCGCGCAAATGAGATTCATGACACGACGATCGGTTGGCGCTTCGTCAATCCCCAGATGCGCAAGCAATATGGCGTCGACTCCATGCCGGAGACCGGGGAGAATGTCGCCGAGGAGTTTCATGTGTCGCGCGAGGATCAGGACGCTTTCGCTTTGCGCTCGCAGCAAAAGGCTGTCGCTGCGCAGACGAACGGCCGACTGGCCAAAGAGATTGTCACGGTCACGATCGCCAAGACAAAAGGCGATCCGATTCGGATCAACAAAGACGAGCATCCGCGCGCGGACACAACGCTTGAAACGCTCGCCAGACTGCCTGCGCCGTTTCGACAGGGCGGCACGGTGACGGCCGGCAACGCGTCCGGCGTCAATGACGGCGCGGCGGCGCTGATCATCGCCTCCGAAGCGGCTATGAAGAAACATGGGCTAGAGCCGCTCGCCCGCATTTCCGGCGGCGCGAGCAGTGGCGTGCCGCCGCGCATCATGGGGATCGGCCCCGCGCCGGCGACCAGAAAACTTTGCGCGCGTCTCGGCTGGCGCATCTCCGATCTTGACGTGATCGAGTTGAACGAGGCCTTCGCCAGCCAGGCCCTTGCGGTTCTCCGCGAACTTGGGGTCGGCGACGATACGCCGAACGTCAATATCAACGGCGGCGCCATCGCGCTTGGGCATCCGCTGGGCATGTCGGGCGCGCGCATCACCGGCACGGCGGCGCTTGAAATGAAGCTCAACGGGGGCAAGCGCGCCCTTGCCACGATGTGCATCGGCGTCGGTCAGGGCATCGCCGTCGCGCTGGAGGCCGTCTGACGTGAAAGGCCCTGGGATTCATGGGCGTATGCTTAACGGCGTCGCCGAGGACGACGAGGTCGAAACATTCTTTTCCGACCTCGCCGATCTCTCGGCCATGCTCGCTTTCGAAGTTGCTCTCGCCGAGGCCGAAGCGGCCGTCGGCCTCATCCCGGAGGCCGCGGCCCTGCGCATCGCCAAGTGCTGCGCAGGCTTCGAGCCGGACTGGAAAGCGCTCACGAAAGGCGTCGCCAAAGACGGCATGATCGTTCCAGACCTTGTCCGGCAATTGCGTGCGGCAGTCAGCGCGCCTCATGCCGAATTCCTGCATTTCGGCGCAACCAGCCAGGACGTCATCGACACCAGCCTGATGTTACGTTTGAAACAGGCGCTCGAACGTCTCGCGTTTCGGCTCGACAGCCTGATTGCTGCCTTGGCCGCGATCAACATGCGCGATGGCGCGATACCTCTCGTGGCGCATACGCGCATGCAGCAGGCGTTGCCTTTCACGGCGTCGGACAAATTAAAGACCTGGATAGATCCTCTCAAACGCATACGTGCGCAGCTCGACGATCTGCGGCCCCGGGTGCTTGTGGTCCAATTCGGCGGCCCTGTCGGAACACGCGCCGGGCTTGAAGGCCGTGGCGAAGCGATCGCCCAAAACCTTGCCGAACGCCTTGGCATCGGCGCCGCGCCCTGCTGGCATTCAGAGCGCGACCGGATTGCGGAGATCGGCTCCTGGCTTTCGCTCCTGTCCGGCACGCTTGGCAAGATGGGGCAGGATATTGCGCTGATGGCGCAAAACGAGGTCGGGGCGATCATGCTCGCTACAGGCGGCGGCTCGTCCGCCATGCCGCATAAATCCAATCCCGTCGCCGCCGAATTTCTCGTCGCGTTCGCCCGCTTCAACGCCGGCCTTCTCGGCGCGCTGCATCAGGCCGTCGTCCATGAAAACGAGCGCTCCGGCGCCGCCTGGACCCTCGAGTGGGTCACCTTGCCACAGATGGTCGTCGCAACCGCGGCAGGCCTTCGCCACGCGTTGGAACTTTGTGGCGGTCTGAAATTCAGAGCGCGTTCTTAGCGTTGATAGTCGTGAACAGACTGCGTCTGGGCGTCGCTAATAGGGTTTGATTCAATTTGCGTGTGCGCGATGATCGGATGGCGTCGCCAAACCTTCGCCAAGAATCGGTGAACCCAGATTCGCCATGCGGCCAACGCCGAGCCTATGGAATATGGGCGACGAACTCGAACTTCTGCCGCCCTTTGAGCGACATTGGGCGGTACGCTGGGGGCGCGCCTGATGTCCCGCGCAGTGCAGGCGCCGGCCCAACTGGGCCGCGCGGCTTACCGGCGCTCGGGCTTTTGGGACCGTGCGAAAATATGGTCCGGCATCTCCACGAAAGTGCGGCGGGTTCCGCGGATATGCGCCTTCATCGCCGCTTCGGCCGCTTCCGGATCGCCGACCAGGATCGCGTCTATGATGAGACGGTGCTCGTTGGTGGAGCGACGCATGCCTTTCGCGGTCATGAATCGCGCGGCGTGCAGCCGTAAAGGATTGGTCTGCGTCCGGTCGATGTGGCTTTGCAATTCGGGATTGCCGCTCATCAGAACGACGATCTCGTGAAAGCGATAGTTCAACTGGAGGTAATGCGGGCGGTCGTCGCGCTCGACGGCTGCGGTCAGCGCCTTGTCCATGTCCAGGAATTCGGCGCGATACGGGGTGGTCGCAATATTCGCGGCGGCGAGGGAGGCGGCGAGCCCTTCGAGGACCTCGCGAATCTGGTGCCGGGCCCACACTTCCTCGCGCGTGAACCGGCGAATGGCGGCCCCGCGGTGCAGTTCGATAGTGATCGTTCCATCGGCCAGCAGCAGGCGTAAGGCTTCGCGGATCGAACCTCGGCCAACGCCGCATTCTTCGATGAGCTCCTTCTCGATCAGCCGCTGGCCGGGCGCGAACCGGCCATCGCGAATACCGGCTTTGATCACGTTGACCACATGCGCCGAAGCGGGCTGCCCGTCGGCGTGGGAAACCTGTTCGCCCTTAATGTTGGGGTCCGCCATGTGTCCTTTCCGGATGTTCAGTCAAAACCGGTCCAGCCGAGGATCCCGCAGGTAGGTCGTCGGCCCACGCAGCGCCGCGCCATGGACGTCAACCGCTGTGTGGTGACCGGTGGAGAGACTGTCAAGGGTTTTCGATGGTCGGGGATTGTTCGGCGTCCTGGCCTGAATCGCCCCGAGAGAACAAAAGGCTTACCAACATTGTCCGACATTAATATCGTACAATATGTTCTGATGATTTGAGAGCGTCAGCGCGCGACTAAGCCCTATAGGGCAGGCCGCCGCGCTCGCTCTCTCGCCGACTTAGGACAGAAGGCGATACATCCGCAGCAATCGCAGGGATCCGAGCGAGCGTCGCTGCGGAACGGCATCGAGCGACGTCAAACCATCGAAGCACAAATGGAAACGAGACATGGGTGTTGAGCAACAGATATCGCTGGAGGAACAACTCCGGTCGAAGCCTGATCTCGTGGATTATTTCTACAACGACACCTTGGCCCCGCATGTGAAAGCGAGAGGCGGCCTGACCCCGGTGCCGCTGGAATGCTCGAACTGGATAGACGAGCAGCGCGCCTGGCGCAACGCCGCAATCTTGTTCGACCAGTCGCATCACATGCCGGAGCTGTTTCTGCGCGGCCCGGACGCCACCGCCTGCTGAAGGGCGTCGGCGTCAACAGCTTCGAGAACTTCGTCCCCGGCAAGGCGAAACAATTCATCGCCTGCAATCACGAAGGCTATGTGATCGGCGAGACGCTGATGTACTGCCACGGCGAGCAGGATTTCGAACTGGTCAGCGGCATGCCGCTTCTCAACTGGGTCGAGTACAACGCCCGGACCGGCGGCTTCGACGTGGCCATCGAGCGCGACAACCACACGGCCGGCAATCCGTCCGGCAAGCGCGTCAAATTCCGGTTCGGCATCGACGGCCCCAACGCTGGCAAGATCTTCGCTGAAGCGATCGAGGGAGAGGCTCCGGAGATCAAGTTCTTCGGCACCGCGAAAATCCGCATTGCGGGCTGCGAAGCGATGGCGCTGCGCCATGGCATGGCGGGCCACCAGGGCGTCGAATTGTCCGGCCGCTACGAAGACGGCGCCGCGGTTCGCGCCGCCCTTCTCGATGTCGGCCGCAAGCATGGGCTCAGGCAGGGCGGCACCCTGGCCTATTTCAGCACGCCGTCGGAGAGCGGCTGGATGGCGTCGCCATTCCCGGCGATCTTCACCAGCGAAAAGCTCGAGGCTTATCGGCGCTGGCTGCCGGCCAGTGCGTGGGAGGCCAGCGCTCAACTGGGCGGCAGCTTCGTGTCGAACCGGCTGGAGGACTACGATGTGACGCCGTGGGATCTCGCGGTCGACCGCCGCATGAATTTCGACCACGACTTCGTTGGCCGCGCGGCCCTGGAAAAGATGGCCGAGCAGCCCAAGCGAACGCGGCGGACGCTGATCTGGAACAAGGAGGATGTGTCGCGCATCTTCAACTCGCTGCAGGAGCCCGGGCCGGCCTTCAGGCTGCTGCGCACGCCATGCTCGTCCTACGCTTATCAGCAGTACGACGCCGTCCGCCGTCCGGACGGAGCGCTGGCGGGCTTGTCGACTTTCGTGGGCTATAGCGCCAACGAGGCCAAATTCCTGTCGCTGGCGATGATGAACCTGGAGGACGCCGAGATCGGCGCCGAATTGACGCTCACTTGGGGCGAGACGGACGGCGGATCGCGCAAGCCCCAGGTCGAACGGCACCGCCAGACCGAAGTCCGCGTGACGGTGGCGCCGGCGTCCTACGCCGAAGCCGTCCGCAAAATGAAATACGCCGCCGTGGCTAGCGCCACGCGGGCAGGGCGACCCCCCTCACCAGGGCTAATTCGTGGCGGACCGCTTCCTCTTCGGCGCCGGCGGCGGCGGCGGCCGCGGGCCACCTGGAGCTCAATCGATATCAAAGATTTGAAAGCGCCGGTGTTTGCCTGCCGTAAGTACTGCGCGCGAGCGGTGCCGGCGTCGCCGCGACAGAAAGTGGAGTTCCAGATGCGATTCGAGACGGATGTCCAAGGCGCCGCGGATCACGGCGCGTACACTGGCGCGCTGAAGACGCTGCTTGGCGGATATTCGGTCGAACTGACCGCCGCCGACAAACGGTCGGTCGATCTCGCCCTGGACATCCTGCCAAAGGGGACGGAGGTGTTCGTCGCCGCCCTGCCCAATAGCAAGGTTGCCGACGTCGTCGCGACCGCCGCCCGGCTGAGGCGGGCGGGCCTTACTCCCGTTCCGCACATTGTCGCGCGGAATATCACCGACCAGCGCGCATTGAGATCGCTGTTGGCCCAGTTCGCGGCGGAAGCCGATATCGATCGGTGCCTGGCTATAGGCGGTGACCGCGACCGGCCGGCGGGTGAATATTCGTCGAGCCTGCAACTGCTACAGACCGGCTTGATGCATCAATTCGGCATTCGCGAAATCTTCATCGCCTGTTACCCCGAAGGGCACCCCAAGATCGCGGACGAGTGCCTCAAGGACACTCGCAGCCGAAAGCTTGCGATCGCGGCGCGGGACGGGCTCAAAGTTACGCTCCTGAGCCAGTTCTGTTTTGACGCGAACCCGATCGTCCGGTTTGCCGAAACGATCCGTCAGGAAAGCGTCACAGCGCCCTATAGAGTCGGCGTCGCAGGGCCGACCAACCGCGCGTTGCTGCTGAAATTCGCCCTGATTTGCGGCGTCGGAAATTCGGTCCGTCTCCTCAAGGGACACGGAGATCTCGCGGCCAAAACCCTGTCCGGAGAAACGCCGGAAGCGCTGCTGACAGAGGTCGCCGACGCAGCCGCCGCGAACCCCGCGCTCGGCATATCCGGGATTCATTTCTTCACGTTCGGCAGTCTCGCCAAGTCAGTTCAGTGGGCGGAGCAATACGGGCGCTAAGTCCATCGCCTCCAAACCGGGATAGTTAATATGGATACCGAAACCGTCGCTCGTGGCGCCTCCACGGTGGAAAAGTCCGCGCCGCCGACATACATTCTAAGTGTCTCGTGTCCTGACAGGATCGGCGTAGTCGCCGACGTGGCGGCGTTCCTGCTCGCCCACAATTGCAACATTGTTGAAAGCTCCCAGTTCAGTGATGCCGACAACGGCCGATTCTTCCTCCGAAACGCGTTTCAGCCCCGGTCGGGCGCGAGCCTCGATGCATTGCGCGAGGCGTTCGCACCGCTCGTCGAGCGCTACGAGATCAAGGCCGGCTTCTTTGACGCCGCCGCCAAGGTGAAGACCTTAGTGCTCGTGTCCAAGCTCGGTCATTGCCTGAACGATCTGATCTTCCGCCACCGCATCGGCGCTCTGCCCATCGACATTGTCGGGGTGGTCTCCAACCATCCGGATTTCGAGGGCTTGGTAAAGTCGGCCGGGCTGTCGTGGGATCACCTGCCGGTTAGCGCCGGCACGAAAACGCCGCAGGAAGCCCAGATTGATAGAATCGCCAAGGCACGCGGCGTCGAGCTGATCGTGCCCGCGGCGTGAAGTTGATCGGAGCCACCGGCCACTACGTGACCGACGATCTCGACGAAGGCCCCATCATCGAACAGGACGTGCAGCGGGTCCGACACTCCATGACGGCTGAGGACTTTGTTGTCGCTGGCCGCGACGTCGAGGCTGTGGTCCTGGCTCGCGCCGTTAAATGGCATGCGGGACGCCGGATTCTGATGACCGGCGCGCGCACGGTGGTTTTCCGGTAACCGGTGATGATGACAAAAATCATCGACGGAAAGGGCAACACCGTACGAGATCGTCTGCTTTCGCTATTGTGTCGGATCCCGGCCCAGGAATAGTTCCTCGACTAAGGCCACGAGCCAGGAAACCGCCGGGTCATGCTGAGATCTTTTTGCCCAGTGGTAAGCAATTGGAATGTCGGGGAGGGCGATGGGCGGTTCAAGGATCTGGAGCCTTGAGGGCTCCAAAAACGATGTCGCGACCGCTCTCGGGACAATGCTGACCAAGTTGGTCGTTGAAATCAGCATTGGCAGGCTCGCGAAATGCGGGGACTGCAGCTGGATGCGGCGATGAAGGCCGAGGTCGTGCATCGTCCTTTCGACAAGTTCCTGGCTTCGGCCGCGTTGCCGCACCACGGCATCTGGTCGGTCTGCGACAACGTATCCGGCCTTGGCGCATAGGCTGGCCAAGATGGAGATCCGCGCGTCCTGGTTCTCATAAAACCATCGGTGTCGGCGCACCTTTGTTAGGGTCAGGCTTTCAGAACGCCGGTCGACTGTCAGATCCCATGGGGAGGTTGATAGCGACCGGCGCTCTGGCAGAGTGACGTCGCCAAACAATTATTCTGTGGAGGCGATTAGCTTCAGGCACGCGACAAGGGCACGCCGCAAGGCGGCATCGTTTCGCCGATCCTGGCCAATCCGTTCCTGCACTATGCGTTCGATCTCTGGGTGACGCAGCATCTGCCCGGCGTTCGGTTCGCCCGATACGCCGATTGACGCCGTGCTTCACTGCAAGAGCCTACGTCAGGCGGAATACGTGCTTGATCGCATCGGGGAACGGTTCCAGGCCTGCAATCTCGAACTTCATCGGGGCAAGACTCACCGCAAGAAAGGTGGTGGCTCGGACTCCATCGCCGCGAAAGTCAAGCGGATTCTCGACAAGATCGATGATGCCAGCGACAAGCGATAGTCGGCGAAGCGCCTTGAACACGCGCACGAGCCGTCGCTCGAACAACGCCTGTTCGAGGTCTTCAAGGCATTGCCGCTGGGCCTCGATGAGAAAAGGCCGCGGGCGTTCTGCCGCACGTGCGCAAAATTGCGCAACGACATATCACATTTCAGCGGCGAGCGGCACGACGCCAGCTATTCCGAGTTCCTGAACAACGCCAAAATCAAAAGCGAAGCACTGACGATCCACACGTTTACGGAGATCCTCAGCGCTCACCAGATGGCGTGCCCATCGCTCAAAAATCACACGAGAAAGCTTGCGCCGGCGGCAATATCCTCCACGTCCTGATGACCGCGGTACCAGGCCTCAACATGCTCTGACCAGTACGGGTTGGTTGCTTTTTCCCATGATCGAGATCCCATCGGAGTCCCTCCTCGATTGCGAAGGAACCCCATTTGTTCTCGTCATGCATCTGCAAAAGAATGTGCAGGAATCGGGCGCTTAGAAAATCTTCATGCCCAGGCTCAGATAAAAAAATTGCTCATTGGCGTTGTTCTGGGCGGCGACGACTCTGAGATATTTAGCTTTGAGCACGACGCCGCCCGGAAGCATATATTCGGCGACGGGGCCAATTTCAAAAAGGTTGAAGCGATTTCCATGAGGCTTCGGGATCCCGCCCACTGTCGTGTCATTGGAAACCTGGGTTTCATAGGCGCCGGCGACCCCGAGGCGAAAGGGGCCATAGCGTTCGGACACGCTCCAGTCGACGTTGATGAGATTGCCCGACGTATAGCCAGGCAGATTCGATCCCAGGCGCCGGGGGTTTGTAAACGGCACGCCGTAGAAGAGACGCGCGCTCACTTCGGTGCTATCGCCGCCGATGGACCAGTTCGGTCCCGTTGTGTATGTCAGCGCAAAGTTCGGGATCGCGACCCAGGAGCCGCTGCCGACATTGAGCGGGCTCGACGGGGTATAGGCGCCAGTCGGAGCCTTTATGGCCATGCCTCCGGCGAAAGTCAGACCATATTGGAGCGGCAATTTACCTGGTGTTACGCCCGCCAACCCCAGACTTTTGCTCCAGTAGAAAAGATCCGAATAGGTGTCGGCAAGGCCCGCGACGCACCCCTTTTCAGCCACTGCGATAATATCAAAACAAAGATGTTCGACCGGCAGCACAACCGACGTTTTGAGCGATCCGCCAAAAACGTCGAACGGATAAACATAAGATAGCACTCCAGCGTTGATCGGAGCCGATATCTTCAAGTTTTGTGCGGACGGAACAGGCTTGCCATTTATGCCAAACAGATAGTCGTTTCGATTAAATGGAATAGTAACCAAACCGAAATAGAGGCCCGTCGGCGGGAGAAGCGCCTGGCTTAGATCGGTTCCCCCCGGCGGCGTAATCGGAATTATACTTTCACCAGCGTTCGCCGCGAGTACGCTCGCAACAAGCAGAGTCGCCGAAATAAGAAGCTTCTTTATCATCGATTCACTCCCCGTATGTTTTTATTTCATTACCGTTTATTTTGTCGCCATCTTCTGTGGCGTTGGCATTAGCCATGTCATTGGCCAAATATTCATTCGAAGTTATCTGAATGCACGAAATCGATGTTTACACGATCCTTTCGCGTCCACGCCTGACAACAACCTCCTAGGGAAGGGCCGTTATTTCGACGGGAAGATGCGAAAGAGCATGAAGCGTATTGTTGAGCCTGCGCGATGTGGCGCCGGTGATCCGGATGTCGGCGACGCGGGAGACGAGGGCCTTGAGCACAGCTTCGGCCTCACGCCGCGCGATCATTTGCCCAAGGCACTGATGTATGCCGAAACCGAAGCCGACATGACCCGCCGCCTGCCGCTCTACGTCGAATGATTCCGGATCGTTCCAGCGCCGCGGATCGCGGTTGGCGGCTCCTAAAAACAGGATGATCTTCGCGTCCTTCGGGATGACCGCGCCGCCAAACTCGACCTCGCGCGTCGTCGTGCGGAAAAATGTCTGGACGGTCGAATCCCATCGCAGAGATTCTTCGAACGCGTTCTTTACGAGGACGCTCGGATTTGCCTGCAACTTCCTCCATTGATCGGGGTGGGACGCCAGCGCGAGCATCAAATGCGCGATTCCGTTAATCGTCGTGTCGAGGCCGGCGGTCAAAAATGAGCGAACGAGCAGCTCTGCTTCGGCGGGAGAACAGTCTTCTGCTTCCGCGGTCCGATAGACTTTTGCGCCCCAGGCCTCGTCCGCCAGATTTTCTCTCTTGCAGGAGGAGGCCACCCACAACATGGCGTCCTTCGCATCGCGCATTGTCTCCTCGAAGAGCGCATTGCGCGGGCCAAAGGCGTTAAAGGTCGCCGTCCCGTAAGGAACGAGATTGTCCCGGCCCTCGGGCGGCAGCCCGATCAGATCGGGAAAGACGCGCATCGGATAGACTTCGGCAAGATCGGTTACGGCGTCGAAGCTCCGGCGCTGGAGCAGTTCGTCCACCAGCTGATCCGCCTTCTCCTGCCACAGAGGCAATTCCTTCATCAGCGCCGCCAGCGTCACGACCTTGTTCATCATTCCGCGCGTGCGCGTGTGCAGCGGCGGATCGGCTTCAAGGAGCAATGACTTCGACCGCCACGGCTCTTCCCGCGCGAAATCCGCGAGCCCGACGCCGCGCGCCGAACAGAAGGTCTCATAGTCCTTCAAGGCGGCGCTGACCTCCGCGTGCCGAGCGCTCCCGTAAATCCTGTAGGGCTCCAGCCAGAATACCGGGCCGGCCGCGCGAAGATTCTCATGATGAGAGTAAGGATCAGCGAGAAACGCTTCGCTGAACGGATCGACGTCAAGGCGCGGAACGCCCGGATGCGGATCGCTCGCAATATAGGTTGCGACGCCCTTCGTCATGACCGCGCCTCACGCGGTGAATGGGAGTCTTCCTGTCTTTTTCGAAACACGACATTTCCTCGCTATTGGGGCCGAGGCCGGAGCCATCGGAAAGTTTTTTTATGTTAGGGGGCGCAAACCAATCCGGGGCCTGCGCCGCCTTGCAATATCAGCCGCCGCATCATGCGGATTTGCGAGGCGTGGCCGACGCCTGCTCTTCCTCGTCGATAAGTTGGCCTAACACGCGCCGCGCCCGGATCCCCGGGATGTCCGGCTCAAGCAAAACAGGACGCATCGCGATGAGGTCCGTCTGCTCGCCCATCTCTTCCTGCTGCGCTTCGATGATCGGCTTGTCTTCATAGGTGAACACGCGATGGACCGAGTTATGCAAAATCTCGTCAAGCTTTTCGTCATCGAGCTTGCGATTGCGCCCTTGAGACCAGAAGTAATGCGTGCGGTATGGGGTCTCGGGCGTGAGGAGATGCGCGGCGGGCGTACACACGCCTTCCGCGACGGGCGCGCCAACTTCCGTGACGCCCAGGTCAAAATAAAGCAACGACGGCGGGGTCCAGCGCATGTTGGCGCGCCCATCGCCCTTCTCCGACGGCGAGGTCCAGAACAGCCGGGCGAAATCGTTGAGCGAACTGTTGGACTTCAATCGCCTCGAATAAATGGCGTTGCCTTCCTGACTGAATTCCGTCCGGTGCGAATCAACGCCTTCCTTCCGCGCGAACATCGGGTGCAGAAACTCGACGTGGCTCAGATCAAGAAGATTATCGACGACGAGCTGATAATTGGCGTCGATGGTCAAATATCCGCTTACCGTCCTGAAGCTCTTCTTGTCTTCAAGGAAATCGAATTCCGGGATCAACGACGGATCGGCGCGCGCCGGGTCGCCCGGCCAGATCCAGACGTAGCCGTACTTTTCGTAAAGCGGATAGCTCTTCACGCGGGCCGTCTGCGGAATTGACTTGCTGCCGTGCGGATTGAGAACGCAGACTCCGGCCTTATCAAACCGAAGCCCATGATAGATGCACTGCAGGTCGTCGCCGATCTGCCGGCCTCGCGACAATGGCGCGAACCGATGCGGACATCTGTCGAACAAGGCGGCGGGCTCGCCGCTCTCGAGCCTGTAGAGGACAATGGGCTCCTCGAGAATGATGCGCCGGAACGGTTCGCGAACCACCTCGGCCGCGGCGGCGGCGACATACCAGGCGTTTCGCAGATAGTTCATTTCGACGCTCCATCATCACAGATGTCCGGCCGCCCGAACCGGCGCCAGGCTCAAATACGAATAATTTAAGGGCTGTCGTCACAATTGAAGGGCTTGACGACGGTTCATGATAGCGGCGTCGCGCTCACCATCTGGCGGGGATGCGGAACTCGGAAATTTCATGGAACGGAATGTCGACGAGGCCGGATTCTGCGCTCATGACTGTAACGGCGCCGCTTTCGCGCCGATGATCGAGGCGCGAGAAACTCCTCATCTTGCCGCTCAGGCTTCTGCCGTCGCGCAGACGAATGCGTATCACGACATCCCCCAGACAAAACGCATATGCCGCGTCGTCGGCGGGTTCGCCGCCGGAGGCCGCCATGGACGTTCGGCCCGCGGCCTGATAGATCTGACGCATGTTTCTCCCACCGGATTCAGCCTTCTTGCAGCGTTGGCGTCGGACTGTTTGCGCTTTGAATGATGTCACTCAGCTTAGAAGACCGCTAATGTAAAAATCTGTGCAGGTCATGCCGGATCGATATGACCGCGCGGGAACGGCGCCACGGCGCTATTGGTTCCGATGGGATAAGGGAGCGCTTTCGCAGCCCGCGCGCCCGCAACTGAAGTCTGTCGGGATGGGGTCGCGGTCTCGCGGAATTTAGGATTCCCGCGAGATCGCGCGCATCTCCTCAATCAGTTTCAAAGCGGCCGGCGCGAGAAGGCCTCGCTGCCGTTTGAAGACATAGAACTGACGCTTCCACATAAGCTCCGGCGTCGATAATTCGACGATGCGGCCCGAGGCGCCGTCCAGCGATAATATGGCGCGCGGCTGCCACGACAGCATGTCGGTCGATGCGACGAGCGCGCGGATGGCGCTGACGGAGCGCGTCTCGACGGTCGCCGCCGGGGGCGAGAGGCCGGCGACCAGGAAACGCCGCTGAAATTCCTGCATCGGCAATGTGGTCCGCGGCGGGAGCACCCAGCGAAAGCGCAATAGATCCGGGAGGGACACCTCGGACTGCCCGGACAGCGGATGATGGCGCGTGGCGATGACCGCAAGCGTGTCCGACAGCATGCTCGGGCGTGAAAATGGAACTTCGTTATGCTGCATGCGCCCGGCGATCGCGATGTCGATGTCGCCGCGCGCGAGGGCGTCGCTCAATTGGTCGTCCACGGCTTCGAGCAGTTGGATGCGCAGGTTGGGCCATCGCTTCAACAGGCGATCAACCGCGCGGGGCAGGAAGGAGCTCGCTATGCTCGCAACGGCTCCCACCCGCGCAATCGACACGCCGTTGCCCTTCAGCGCGGCGACCTCCTCGAGCGCCGTGCGGCTGTTGCTGATAACCTCTTCGGCGAAGGGTAGCAGGCACTCGGCGTAGATGGTCGGCACGACGCCGGCGGAATGCCGTTCAAACAGAATCGCGCCGACCTCGCTTTCCAGCTTCTTCAAAATCCGGCTTGCCGCCGGCTGCGTCATGTCAAGGCTCGCGGCGGCGCGGCCAATAGAGCGGTAATGCATTACGGCGAGGAAGAGAGGAAGGTGGCGCGAGTCCATGGGCATACCGTTTTGTGATGACCTTATTTGACATTGGCGACTAGGTTTGCCGGCGATTAGCACGCACTATCCATCCGCGGTCTAGCCACCCGGTAGAGGGCGGTCGCCGCTAATGGGTAGAGATAACAACAAGTCTCGCCCGGAGGAAGCTTAAAGGAGGAGATGCGCGTGAACTATCCCAGACACCAGAAGTAAAGCGCTCCCAGTCTTCACCATTGTCAACATATTCCGGCGAGGCCACCTTGCGGCGGTCGCGATGTCAAGTCGCGAGCGAGGCTGTTTGGCGCCGCGCGCCGGCTTTATCAGTTGCGCCGGAGGCGAACACAAAGGGAGCATGCATTTGGCTGACGCCGTGATTAATCCTTCCGGAATTATCGATCAAAGTCCTGTCGGGATTTTTCAATTAAGGGTCTTTGTTCTATGCGCGCTGGTCGCTGCGCTTGACGGCTTCGACACGCAAGCGATCGGTTACGTCGCGCCGCTGGTTGCGTCGGCGATAGAAATCCCGATTTCGTCGTTTTCACTGATCTTTTCCGCCGGGCTGTTAGGCGCCAGCGTTGGCGCCTTCGCGTTTGGCCCGCTGGCGGATCGCTTCGGCCGCAAGCGACTTCTCGTGGCGGCCTGCATTTTATTCGCCAGCTTTACGCTGGCGACGATTGGCGTCAGGTCATTCCAGGGCCTGCTCGCGCTGCGCTTCCTCGCCGGTCTCGGACTCGGGGGCGCGACGCCGAGCTTTCTCGCACTCAGCGCCGAATTCTCTCCAAAGAGGCTCCGGTCCCTGACGATCACTGCGCTTTTCGCAGCGTTCCCATTCGGCGGCTTCGTCGGCGGCTTCGCCAGCTCCTACCTGATAAGCCATTACGGGTGGCAGACGGTCTTCGTGGCCGGCGGCGTCACGCCGCTTTTGATTGCAGGATTGCTCGCGATCTGGCTACCGGAGTCGCTGCACTTCATGGCCTCTCGCGGCACCGACAAAGCCGCGGTCGTCGCTGTTCTTAACCGAATATCGCCGACGCCGATTCCGGAAAGCGCCTCGATCGCCTTCCCGGAAAATCCGCCCGAGACGGCCCCGCCTGTGCGCGGGCTTTTCACGGAGGGACGCGCGCCGCGCACCCTGCTCCTCGGCGTCCCCTTCTTCATGGGTTTCATGATCCTAGTGACGGTCACGGCCTGGACTCCCTCTCTGCTCAAAAGCGCCGGCATTCCGTTGTCGATGGGCGCGCTGATCATTGCCGCCAACAATCTTGGCAGCGTCGTCGGCACCACGCTGTCTGGCTATCTGCTGGATCGGTTTGGGGCCTTCAAGGTATTGGCGCCGGCTTTCGTCGCCGGCGCCATAGCCTTGGCCGCGTTCGGAAGCTCCACGGCCAGCGAGCCATTGCTCGGCCTGACAGCGGCGCTCGCCGGCTTTTTCGTCGGCGGCGCCTCTTCCGGCCTGCTGGCGCTCGCGGCGTCGCTCTATCCGGTCAATATGCGCTCAACGGGGATCGGCTGGGGCATGGGAATGGGACGGCTTGGTCAGATCGTGGGACCGCTTCTGCTTGGCGGACTGGTTTCCCGGCAGGCTACAATCGCGACGATCTTCTTCGCCGCTGCGGTTCCCTGCTTGATCGCCGCTTTGTTCATCGTAACGCTCCGGCGCTATACGCGCGGCGCAGACTCCGGCTCGCTCGCCGAGCGGCGGCGCCATAGCGCCTTGGCGGAATAAACGCGAAACGCCGGGCGCGGTGCGAGAACTCGGCCACGTCAGCATCCAGGACTATGAGGAGGTTTATTGTGCAACTTTCGATCTCTGTCGCTATCGGAGATTACGACAGAACGAGGGATCTGTTGTCCGGCCGCGTGCCCATCGATGGAGCGGCGCCAACCTATCTCGCGCTTGAGCCGGAGGAGATCTTCTATCGATCGTTCAAGCTTCAGGAGTTCGACGTCTGCGAATTGTCGCTCAGCAGTTATGTCCTGCAGCTTGCCTCCGGCGCAGCGTCTTATGTCGCATTGCCGATCTTTCTGTCGCGCGCTTTCCGACATAATGGAATCTACATCAGGAAAAGCAGCGGCATCAAGACGGCGGAGGATCTCAAGGGACGCCGGGTCGGCTGCCCGGAATATCAGCTCACGGCCTGCGTGTGGATCCGGGGCCTGCTCGAAGAGCAGTTCGGCGTCCACTGGTCGGAGATCGAATGGGTCAGAGGCGGAATCGAGCAGCCGGGCCGGGCGGAGAAGCTCGCCTTTCAAATGCCGTCCGACGTCAGGATGACGGACGCCCCCGCGGACAAATCACTTAGCGAGTTGCTCGTCGAAGGTTCGATCGACGCGATGATCGCGCCGCGGCGGCCTTCCGTTTATTCGCAAGGAAATCCGGACATCGCCTGGCTGTTTCAGGATCCGCTGCAGGGCGGGCAGGACTATTTCAAGCTGACCAACGCCTTTCCCATCATGCACGTCCTCGGCGTACGAAAAGCGCTCGTCGAGCGGCATCCGTGGCTGGCGTCCTCTTTGGTGAAAGCGTTCGGGATCGCGAAAGATAACGCGACGGCCCGCCTCAATGACACCGCGGCGCCCAAGGTGACCTTGCCCTTCCTGGAAGAATACATCAAGCGCGCCCAGGAAATTTTCGGGCAGGATTTCTGGCCCTATGGCGTAGCGGCAAATCGTCAGACGCTCGAGAAGTTCCTGGACTATCACCATCGGCAAGGGCTTTCACCGAAACGGGCGTCGATCGAAGATCTCTTCCATCCCGCCAGCGTCGAGAGCTTCAAGATCTAGGCGGCGGATGACGCCGGGGTCGGACAGAGCTCAATCCGCCGATGGGTTTTCTTTGCGCTTGCGATGAGGACAGCGTTGCGCTGCTGAGTCAGCAACCTGCCGCCCTCCGGCCGATGACAAGTCGCCGCCTGCGCAAAACGCCGGGCGGTTCCTTATGCGACTCGCGGCCGGCCGAAACCCCTGACGATCAGGCCCGCGGCCCGCGCGGCCGCAATTATCGAGGAAAGGAACAAATGCCGGAATCCTGGAGGACATTGAAGGTTGTCTCGAAAACGGCCGAGGCCGAGGACGTCACCAGCTTCGAACTGGCGGATCCGAACGGCGCGCCGCTGGAGCATTTCAGCGCCGGCGCCCATATCGACGTGGAGGTGAAGCCTGGCCTTGTTCGGCAATATTCCCTCTGCAACGACGCGCGTGAACCGAACCGCTACCTGATTGCGGTATTGCGCGAGCCCGCCTCGCGCGGCGGCAGTTCGACCCTGACGGACGCCGTGCAAGTTGGCGCAGAGTTGAGAGTCGGCGCGCCGCGCAATCTCTTCGCTCTCGATCCCGCGGCGGAGCGCGTCGTCCTCATGGCCGGCGGCATCGGCATCACGCCTATCCTGTGCATGGCCGAGCGCCTCGCCGTTGTCCATACGCCGTTCGAGATGCACTACTGCGCCCGCAGCCTGCGCCGCACCGCTTTTTTCGACCGCATCCAATCGTCGGCCTTCGCCGATCGCGTTCACTTTCACTTCGACGAGGCTCCCGCGACGCTGATCGATATGGCCGACGCCGTGAAACAAAAGGGGGAGCGTGATCATCTTTATGTTTGCGGACCGAGCGGCTTCATCAACGCCGTTATGGGAGCGGCGGCGTCGGCCGGCTGGGATCCCCTACGGCTCCACAGGGAATATTTCGCCGCCGCCGCCGCCGTCGCCGAAGCGCAGCCCGGGCAAAATCGCCCGTTCGAAATTGAGCTTGCGAGCTCGGGAGCTCGATTCACCGTCCCCGCCGACCGCTCGGTCATCGAAGTTTTGGCGGAAAACGGCGTTGAGGTGCCAATGTCATGCGAGCAGGGCATCTGTGGGACCTGTCTCACTCGCGTACTCAGCGGCGTGCCCTACCACCGGGACAGCTTCATGACCGATCAGGAACATGTGCGTAATGACAAGTTTACGCCATGTTGTTCACGATCGAAGACAGATCTTCTTGTACTTGATCTTTAGCAGGCTGTCGGATTCGTAGCGTTGGCGTTGCGCTATGCCAGCTACGGGTTGTTCAGGCATGGCGCAGACGGTTGAGCCTGCGGCAGTTGTAGGCGACTGCGACGAGCAACCATTCCGCTGAGGCTCTGGTGCAAACCGCTGAAACGGGGCATATTCGCCGCAAACCGGCCTTTGGAGCAAGCGAACCCCTATGCTGAGCATGGATGATCTTTTCAAGGGCCGCCATTTTGACCGGGAGATCATCATCCTCTGCGTCCGGTGGTATCTTCGGTTCAAGCTTAGCTTTCGAGATCTCGTGGAAATGATGGCTGAGCGGGGAATGTCCCTGGCGCATACGACGATCATGCGCTGGATCCAGCGCGATGTTCCGGAATTCGAAAAGCGCTGGAACCGCTTCGCCTGCCGGGCCGGCGCCTCGTGGCGCGTCGACGAGAGCTATGTGAAGATCAAAGGCCGCTGGACCTACCTCTATCGCGCTGTCGACAAGCAAGGAAAGACGGTGGATTTCCTCCTCCGCGCCAAGCGGGATGTCGCAGCCGCCAAGGCGTTTTTCCGTCGGGCGTTCAAGAGCCAGGGGCGCCTGCCGCGCGCCATCACGCTTGATGGCTATCAGGCTTCGCATCGGGCGGCCCGGGAAATCCTTGGCGAACATCATCGCGGCAAGCGAACCAAAATCAGGTCCTCGAAATATCTCAACAATCTGATCGAGCAGGACCATCGATCGATCAAACTTCGATTGGGTCCAATGCTTGGATTGAAGCGCTTTCGGAGCGCCTCAATCACCATAGCCGGCATCGAACTGATGCATAGGATCAGAAAAGGTCAATTCAAACTCGCCAAGCTTCTCGTCAAAGGCAAAACCGCGCCCGAAATCTGGAATGCAGTTCTCGCTGCATGAGCCGACTCAGGCTCCCCATCAATTCGTTGCGTTGATTCCGAAAGTTTGCACCGGAGCCGTAGGTCGGGCCGCGAACGTCGACGTGAGTGACGACGCTGTCGCCGCCCCTATGCGCGAACCAGGCGCTTCCATGGGGTCCCTCACGCAGGACGTCGGCTCTGGCGGCGGCATCGAGGACCGCCTGCAGCAGGCGCCGCTCGATCGCGAGATAGCGCCAGACCGCCGATCGTCGTCGCAGGCGAGGTCGCCGCGCATATCGCTCGGCGACAGTCACGGATGTCGCGGATTTCTCGCGCCGCCGCTCGGCCAAAGGGAAGGACGGGCTCAGCCCGGCGAATGCGCGCAGGATCTCGCGGACGTGGCCGAAGTTGAGCGACGGATCGAAACGCTGCACGAGGTCGAAAACGTCGCCTCGCGCGTCGCTCGTCGGATCCCACCAGCCGCGTCCGCCATGGCTGACGATCAGGATTTCACCCTTGCCGCGTCGGTACTTCAGGCAGGTTTTTGTGCTCTCCTGACGGTCGAGGCGCCAGGGCGGCGGCGTGCGCTCCAAAATGACCGCACAATGGAACCTTTTCGCGCAGGGTTTCGATTTCGGGATCGGAACGGGTCATGCCGGGATCTCCCTTGTCTGTCGCGCGAGAGCGGGCTGACCGAGCTTTCCTTTTGTCTCTGCGCTTACTCTCGCGGCGGACCGCGAGGTGGCCGCGCCGCCAAGGCGCGCGGAACGCGCGGGAGCCTGCGACGAACCCTTGTCGGCGCAGCCGGCGCCAGCGGTAGCCATCTCAATCCTCTCTTTCGTTTCTCCTTTCCTGGTTGAGGGTGCGCGGCGCGAACACGAAATCGCCGGCGAAACAGTTTTTGAAGCGTCCGGCTGACGTCGTGTCAGCGCGACAGTAGGCCCGCGCCGGACAGCTGCTGTTCCCTTTTTGATCTTTTCCTGCGGTTATGATTCTCTCGGGCGGCTGACGGTCATCGCCGCCGGGCTGGAGAGACGAGAATGGAGGAACTGGCGATCCTGCTCGAAGCCTGTGCACCCCGCCTGAACCGGCATCGGTTCTGGCGCGTCCGGATGGGCCGCGACCTGTTCGGGCGGTGGTATGCGCGCGTCACATTCGGGCGCATCCGCCGATCCGGGCGGACGCTTGGTTACGACTTTGGCTCGCAAGAGGAAGCTGAGGCGTTCGTCAGGGCGGGCCTGAAACGCCGGCGCGGCGCGCCGAGGCGCTGCGGAGCCTACCGTTTGATCGGGGCGTCAACCGGACCGGACGGATTGACCGACGAAAAGATGGTCGCACTGATCTTTTGGGCCGTGGCGACACATACGGAGGATTCGAACGGCCCACTACAGCTTCTTGATGTTTCATGACATATCATGATAGGCTGAAAGTTGGAAAATGGAGGTATGCCATGGCATCCCAAGCCCGCGAGAAATTCGCGACCCAGGTGAATTCGGAGATTCTGTCCACTGTCCGCAATCTCGCCCAGAGCGAGGGGCGGCAGCTACAGGCGCTGGTCGATGAAGCGCTGGCTGATCTGATCGAAAAGCGGAAGCAGGGTAAGCCCCGCGCAAAGGTCATGGCTGCTTATCACGCCAGCCATGAGAATTTCGGGACGCTCTACAAGAAGCTGGCTGAGTGACGGACTATCTGACCGTTGTCGAAGTCCTTGCTATTCACGCCGACCAGATTGACCGCTACGGCGGCTCGGCCGGCGTACGCGATCGCGGCCTGCTGGAAGCGGCCCTGTACCGTCCCCAGACGGGCTATTACGCCGATCTGATCGAGGAAGCCGCAGCGCTTTGGGAAAGCCTGGCGCAGAATCATCCGTTCATCGACGGCAACAAGCGCACAGCCTTTGCCGTCACCTACACTTTTCTCGCCATCAACGGCGCGCACGTCACGGCAGAGGCCGACGCGACCTATGCTTTCATCAGCGGCCTCTATGAGACCGGCGCATTCGAGTTTGGACGATTGGCCGACTGGCTACGCGGGAACACAATGCCCGAATAGTGCCAAAAATCTCGTTTTCCATCAAAAAAAGCCCGACGGTTTGTTCCTGGTTGACGATCAGCGAGCATAGCCGTCACAGGCGTTAAGGCGCGCTCTGGCACCGTGGGAAGAAGCAGAAATTAATAGGGTATAGCGCGGCAATCTGGTAGAGGTTACGGAACATATGTTCCATACTTATTTGTTTTCACACAGAATATTTCTATTCGCATAAGATCTCTTATGGAATACGCCCGGTTGAGTGCGGTCATGAGCCTGGATCTGCCTTTTCTCATCGATCGAGACGACGACCGCATGGGCAGGCGGGTCCATGTAGAGGCCCACGGAATCTTTGGCGCTGATGGGCATCGCGTATTTCCAGCCGATCACCCGCGGCGAGCTGAGCCAGTTCTTTGGCAAGGAGGGCAGCCGCGACATGATCGGCGCCCACCGCGCCATGGGCCTTATCGCCGCCGGCCCGCGCAGCCCGACGCCCGGCGCCCCCTATGCGTTCGTCACCACAAAAACATTTCTGACGCGCTTCGGATTCGACACGCTGCGCGACCTGCCCGTATCGAGATGCTCGAGGACGCCGGCCTCCTCAGCAAGGACAAGCCGCTCGCGGGGGAGTTGCCGGGCGGGTTCGGCGCGCGTGACGACGAAGCCGACGATCGGCCCGATGAGGCCGCAACCGCCATCGACAGGACGCTTGACGATCCAGCGCGATGGCCCAGCTGCGAGCGGTCGTGAAACTGCGTCGCAACCGGCGCCTCCTTCGCCCATCTCACGACGCAAATTTCGAGGCGTTTCCGCATTGGCCGGGCTTCGCGAACTTTCCGGCATCGAGCGGTTGCAGGACGCCGGCTCGCTGGACCCGGCCTGGCCGCCGTTGACCTCGACGGAGCCTTGGATCCCGACGAAGTCTCGGGTCTCGGCGAAGGGGACGCGGCTATCGGAGACGAAGCGGATGACTCATTGCCGGCCGCGCGGGAGAAGATCCTCACCAGCCAGCGACCCTTGCTCGACCGTCTCGAGGCGCTCTGTGCTCACGAGCCCAAAGCATGACTCATCCGATGCGGAAGCGTCTGGCTTCCGCAAGGCCCGCCGCCGGCGAGTAGATCACACGGATTTCGACGTCCAGGCCACGAGATCTGTGACGGCTTTGCCGAAAGCCTGATTGAGCGCCGCGGCGATCTCGGGCGTCTGCGTTCCGGTCGCCGGCGCAGTCGCATGAAACACCTGCGCGCTGACGATATGGCCATTGTCCGCCACGATCTTCGCGGAAAATGCGACATCCGCCGTCGGATCGGGGGTGTTTATGATTGCGAAATTCCTCAGGTCGAGCACGAGCTGATAATTGTGGCTCACCCCCTCGACCGAGGCCGCGACGGCGGCCGAAAAGCCGGCATTCTCGAAACTCTGGATGACCTTCTCCTGGATGAGCTTGGGCAGCGTGTCGCTCCATTGCGCGTCGCCGAGTATGGAGATTTCGCCATCGCTCGCGCGGCCGAGCATGCGCTGCGTCTGGAGAGCATTGACGGCGGTCGGCTCAGTGACGACGAACTGGGCGCGGGGGGCGTGGATTGAACTTGGAAACGCGCTCGGAGCCGTCAAATCATAGACCGGCTTCGCTTTTTCCGTCGCTGCGCCAGCGGTCATGCGTTCGAGGCCCGCCATGATCGCATCGATGCGATTCGAGTTACGGCCGAGGGCCTCCGAAAAGGTCTTCAGATTATCCATTGTGCTCTTCATAGAGTCGGAATTATCCCCGAGAATCTTGTCCAGGCGCTGAAGCGCCTCACGCGCGGCCTGCGTCAGATCCTGGGTCGCGCTGCGGTCAGCGACGAGAACGGGCGGCTCAGCATCGGAGGCGGTCAGCAATGGAGACGTCGACGCGCCGCCGCTGAGGGCGATCGCCGGGCTTCCCATCAAACCCCGCGACTCGACGCTGACCTTGGTGTCGGCGCGCATAGGCGTCCCGCTCGCCACGGCGATCGTCGCCGTGACGCGGCGGGGATCGCTAGAGTCGAGCTGCAGACCGGTCACTTCGCCGACGCGAATGCCATTGAACTGAACGGCGGAGCCGGTCTGCAGGCCGGACGTCGGGCCCTCGAAGCGGATCCTGTAAACGACTCTTTTGGCGAGCCCTCCATTGTTGTTCAACCAATAGACGAAGCCGAAGCCGGCCGCGATGGCGGCAAGCGCGAATAGTCCGACCAATATGTAGCGGGCTCGTGTTTCCATCGCTTGTCGCCTCAGCTTGCAGGATGATTGAACGCATGCGTTGTCTCTCGCGCGCGCTTGCCTTGAAAATACGCCTTCACCCACGGGTGTTCGCAGGCGAGGATGGCGGCGATCGGCCCTTCGGCGATCACCTTGCCGTCGACGAGCGCCGCGACGCGATCGCAAACCGCAAAGAGGCTGTCGAGATCGTGCGTGACCATGAACACGGTCAAGCCGAGCGTCTGCTGCAGTGTCTTGATCAGCGTGTCGAAATCGCCGGCCGAGATGGGATCAAGCCCCGATGTCGGCTCATCAAGGAACACGATCTCGGGATCGAGGGCGAGTGCGCGCGCCAGCGCGACTCGCTTGGTCATGCCGCCCGAAAGCTCGGCAGGATATTTTTCGGCGTCGTCCGCATTGATGCCGACCATGCCGAGCTTCGCCATCGCGACCTCGGTCTGCAACTTTTGCGATAGCTTCAGATATTCCCGCATGGGGAACTCGACGTTCTGACGCACGGTCAGCGAGGAGAACAAGGCGCCCTGCTGGAACAGAACGCCCCAGCGGCGTTCGATGGCGCGCATTGCCTCGAAACTCGCCGTGTCGCGATCGGCGCCAAGCACAACGATCGTGCCGGAACGCTTGGGCAGCAAGCCGATGATGGTGCGAAGCAGGACGGATTTGCCTCCTCCCGACGCGCCGACGACGCCGAGGATCTCGCCCCGGCGCACATCAAGCGACAGGTGGTCGAGCACGATATGATCGCCGAATCCGACGACGAGCTCGCGCACGCCTATCACGACCGGACTTTGCGCTGGGTCCATTGCCTACATCCCGATCGAGGCGAAGAATATAGCGAAGAAACCATCGAGTACGATAACGAGGAAAATCGATTTCACGACGGAGGTCGTGGTCCGCAGCCCGAGGGATTCGGCGCTGCCCTTCACGAGCAGGCCCTCGGCGCAGGCGACGACGCCAATGACGAGCGCCATGAACGGCGCCTTGATGATGCCCACCTCGAAATGAGTGATCGAGACCGCCTCTTTCAGCCGCGAGATGTAGATCGAGGGGCTCATGCCGCCATAGAGCCAGGCGACCACTCCGCCCCCGTAAAGAGCAGCCATCGAGCCGAGAAAAGTCAGGATCGGCAAGGCAATGACGAGAGCGATGACGCGCGGCAGGAGGAGCACTTCGACGGGGTCGAGCCCCATAGTCCGCAAGGCGTCGATCTCCTCGCGCATTTTCATCGAACCGATTTCGGCTGTATAGGAGCTGCCCGAACGGCCCGCCACCATAATTGCGACGATCAGCACGCCGAGTTCGCGCAGCACCAGAATGCCAACGAGGTCGACGGTGTAATCTTCGGCGGCGAATTTGCGGAAATGGAAGAAGCCCTGCTGGGCGATGATCCCGCCAATCAGAAAGGTGATCAAAAAGATGATCGGCACGGCCCGCAGGCCGACGCGGTCGAGCTGATTCACCACGGACGTCAGGCGAAACGTCCGCGGGCGCACCAGAATGCGGATGAGCGCATCGCCGAGCGCTCCAAGCATGGCGATGAAGGTCACGAAGTCCTGGCCAATCGCGAGAGTGGCGCGGCCGGCGGCTTCGAGGATCGCGAATCGCGTGTCCTTTTTCGCCGGAGCCGCGGGCGCGGCGGCGATGCGATCGATCTCCAGCAGCAGTCCGCGAAACTGGTCCGACACGCCGACCATCCGCGCCTGCTTGCCGCTGGCTCTGTAGCTGCGGAGCAGCCGCTCCATGAGACAGGCTCCGAAAGTGTCGATTTCGCGAACGCCATGGATGTCCAAGGACAGGCTGCCAGCGCTCGCGCCGGCAATGACCTTCTCGACCAGCGGTTCGAGCGCGCCCGCATGAGCGGCGGTCCATGGACCGGAAGCGACGACCTCGAGGCTGGCGCCATGCAACGCGGCCTGCAATGGTTCAGATGGCACGCTTTCCTCCCTGTCAATGAGATCCTTGAATCAAAGTCGCGGCAAAGGCTTCGGGTCAAGGCGATGAAGCCTCGAGAAAGGTTACTTTGATCGCCCGGTCCCGTCTTCTCTTTCGCTTGTAGCCTGTTCGCTTGTAGCCTGCCGACTTTGAACAAAAAATGTTTTACAGCGCCGCGGATAAAATCCCGTCATGGCCGTTTGGAGCAAACGGCAGCCTGGCGGACCACGCGAAAACGACGATCGTCGGCGCCGCGCCCGCAGAAGGCGAGGGGGCGGCCTTTTGAGGCGACTGTCAGACCTTCCGATACCGAGGCGACGGCGCGCTCGATTCGCCGGCGCTCCGGTTCCGATGGTATAGAGAATGGACGCCATATCGCGAGAGCTGCTGGAGCCAATTGCGGGCGATGACCGGATTTACCTCTCTCTACAGCCATGAGTTCATCCGCATCGCGGCCTGCGTGCCGCCGGCGGAGGTCGCCGATCCCGATTTCGCCGCCGAGCAAACCCTTCGCCTCGCCGCGGAGGGAGACGCGGCGAAAACCGCTGTCATGGTATTTCCGGAACTCGGGCTCTCATCTTACGCGATTGATGATCTTCTGTTTCAGGATGCGCTCCTCGACGCGGTCGAGAGAGCCGTCGCGCGGATCGCCGACGCCTCGCGCCATCTCTATCCCGTGCTGGTCATCGGAGCGCCGCTGCGATGCGAGGGGCGTCTCTACAACGCGGCGCTCGTGATTCACCGCGGCGCCATCCTTGGCGTCGTGCCGAAGAGCTATCTGCCCAACTACCGCGAATTCTACGAGCGCCGCTATTTCACCGCCGGGGCGGGCGTCACCGGGGGGCGCCTGTCGGTCGCGGGCCGCGAGGCGCCTTTCGGCGTCGATCTCCTGTTTCGTTCGTCGGGGTCGGCGCCTTTCACCTTTCACGTCGAGATCTGTGAAGACGTCTGGGTCCCCCTGCCGCCCTCGACACGCGCCGCGCTCGCCGGGGCCGAGGTGCTCTTGAACCTTTCCGCGAGCAACATCACCATCGGCAAGGCGGACGCGAGGCGCCTTTTGTGCGCCAGTCAATCCGCCCGAGCCATCGCGGCCTATGCCTATTCGGCGGCGGGGCCTGGGGAATCCACCACCGACCTCGCCTGGGATGGTCATGCCGCGATTTTCGAATATGGCGATCTCCTCGCCGAAACACAGCGGTTTCCGCGCGGGCCCGCGCTCGCTATCGCGGACGTCGATCTCGGCCGGCTCCGCCAGGAGCGCATGCGCGTCAACAGCTTTGGCGACTGCAAGAGCGCAGAGCTAAGGCAGGCGCCGCCGTTCCGGACGCTCTCGTTCAGGCTCGATGCGCCCGACACGTCCGTGGCGCTTCGGCGGACGATCGAACGCTTCCCTTTCGTGCCGTCGGACCCCTCGCGGCTGCGCGAGGATTGCTATGAGGCCTATAACATTCAGGTTCAGGGCCTCGCCAGGCGCCTTGCCTCCACGGGGATTGAGCGCGCCGTCATCGGGGTCTCGGGGGGGCTTGATTCCACGCAGGCGCTGATCGTCGCCGCCCGCGCCATGGATTTGCTCGGGCGCGAGCGGAAGAACGTGCTGGCCTATACGCTGCCCGGCTTCGCCACATCGGAGGAGACAAAGGCCAACGCTTCGGCGTTGATGCGCGCGCTCGGAGTGACTGGCGGGGAAATCGACATCCGCCCCGCTGCAAAGCAGATGCTGGCGGACCTCCGCCATCCTTTCGCGCGCGGCGAGGCGGTCTATGACGTCACATTCGAGAACGTCCAGGCGGGCCTGCGCACGGATTATCTGTTCCGCCTCGCCAACCAGAACCGCGGGCTCGTCGTCGGCACCGGCGATCTGTCGGAACTTGCGCTCGGCTGGTGCACCTATGGCGTTGGCGATCATATGTCCCACTACAACGTCAACGCCTCGGTCGCCAAAACGCTGATCCAGCATCTGATCCGTTTCGTCGCGGCGTCGGGCGAGGTGAGCGAAGAGACGGTTCGCGTACTGCGCGCCATCCTCGCGACCGAGATTTCTCCCGAACTTGTGCCGCCGACCAGCGGCGTCGCGCTGCAGTCGACGCAACAGATCGTCGGACCCTACGCCCTGCAGGACTTCAATCTTTTTTATCTGACGCGCTACGGCTTTCGGCCTTCCAAAATCGCCTTTCTTTCCGATCACGCATGGAGCGATGCGGAACGCGGCGCGTGGCCTGTCGATCTGCCGGCCGGCGATCGCCGCGCCTATTCGCGCGCCGAGATCAGACATTGGCTCGAGGTTTTTATCCGGCGCTTCTTCGCCAACCAGTTTAAACGGTCGACGCTGCCGAATGGGCCGAAGATTTCTTCGGGAGGCTCGCTGTCGCCGCGCGGCGATTGGCGGGCACCCTCCGACGCGCAGGCCAAAGCGTGGCTCGCGGAGCTCGATGAAAATGTTCCGAGGGCATAGGCGCCGCCCGCCGCAAAGGACATCCAGCCGATGACGGAACCGCACATGGGGTCGCCCGCTCTCATTCGACCGGTCGCCGGTGACCGGCTGCGCCTGTTCGCTCTGAAGGGAACCGAAGAGCTCGGTCAGGCGATCAGCCGGCGCCTCGATTGGCCGCTGGCCCGGCATGAGGAGCGCGATTTCGAGGACGGCGAACACAAGATCAGGCCGCTCGACGCGGTTTGCGGCGCCGACGTCTACGTAGCGCACAGCCTTCATGGCGGCCCGGGGCAAAGCGCCAACGACAAGCTATGCCGGCTCCTCTTCTTCATCGGCGCGCTGAAGGACGCCGGCGCCGCCCGCGTAACGGCTGTGGTTCCCTATCTCTGTTATGCGCGCAAAGACCGGCGCACCAAGCCAAATGATCCGGTCACGACCCGCTACGTCGCCGCCTTGTTCGAGTCGGTGGGCGCCGACGCGATCGTCGCGCTCGAGGTCCACAATGAGGCCGCCTTCGAGAACGCTTTTCGCTGCAGGGCCGTCGCGTTGACGGCGGCGCCGCTGCTGATCGAGGCGATCAAGGCCGTCGTCGAAGACGCGCCCCTGTGCATTATCTCGCCGGACCTCGGGGGCGGCAAACGGGCTGATCTGCTCCGCGAAGCGCTCGAGGCGTCCACGGGCCGACAGGTCGGCAAGGCATTTGCGGAAAAGCGCCGCAGCGCCGACGTCGTCTCCGGCGACCTTTTCGTCGGCGACGTCGCGGGCGCCGCCTGCATCATCGTAGATGATCTTGTGAGCACCGGCGGAACGCTCGTGCGGGCGGCCCGCGCCGCGCGCGATCGCGGGGCGCGGCGGATCATCGCCTGCGTCACGCATGGTCTTTTCATGCCCGGCGCAGAGAAGGCGCTTGCCGATCCGGCCATTGAGCGAATCATAGCGACGGATACGGTCCCGCCGTTCCGGCTAGCCGCGGGGCCTGTCCGCGATAAGCTCGTCATTGTATCCGCTGCGCCGCTGCTGGCGGAAGCAATCCGGCGGCTCCACGAAGGCGAGCCGCTCACCGATCTCATGGTGTTCTGAGGAGCCGGTCCAGCCTTGCCGCGTCGGCCGCCGCGAGACGAAGATAGTCGCGGGCCCGGCGCGGCCATTTTTCAGGCGTGCGCGGCTTCGGATCGAGTAGATGGGCGATGGCGAGACGGGCGCGCAGCATGGCGCGACGGCTGCGATAGAAGAGAAACAGTCCGCTCAAAGGGTCATCGTCCAGCAATCGCGCCAAACGCCGCTGGATGCGCGCGCCCACCCATTCGGCGCCGAGACGCTCGCATTCGAGATCGAGAAAGGCGATCTCGTCAAGAGGATCGAGCGCCCTTAGCCGTGCCGAGAATTCAAGACAATCTATCATGATCGGCGGTTCGCCCAGCCAGATGTGTTCGGGCCGGAGATCGCCATGCGCATCGACAAGCCGCCGGGCGCGCACCCGCTCGATCAGCAGATCGGAGCGCTGCGTGAGGAAACGCCGCTGCGCCCGTAGAATCCGCCTCACGCAGCCTTGGGGAAGGCGAAAGCGCATGTCAAGCAGCACGCGCGCGTCATAGGCAAGCGCGTTGTTCCACTCCGCAAGACAGATCTCCGGCAGAAGGTAGATCCGCCGCGCATGACGGTAGAACGTCTCGAGCGCCGCCGCGATCTGATCCACCTGCGCGGGGAAGAGGCGGCGGTCGAGCAAGGCCGCCTCGAGGTTGGCGCTGTCATCAAGCCGGCGCATGACCACGAGCCAATCTGAAACAGGCCCTTCACCGCCAATAGCGAAACCCGACGCGGAAGCCGTAAGCGGAACGACGTCGAGATACACATCCGGAGCGAGCCGGCGATTTAATGAAAATTCCGCGCGGCAGGCGCTGGCGCGTTGTTCCAGCGTCGAGAAATCGAGATAGGGAAAGCGGACGGGCTTCTTGAGCTTATAGACGCGTTCGCCAGCCATGAACACAAAAGACATATGCGTCTCGCGGACGGCGACGTTCTTCACGCCGGGCGCATAGCTGTCCGGCCGGCTGAGAAACCGCACCTTGTCATCAAGCGTCGCCACGCCGCCGCAAGGCGAAGCTCGATCGTCCCGCATCGACGAGTCCCACATTGACATAGGCTACCCGGATTGCCGCAGCTGCGCTTGATTCCGATCAATGGCTGTTTTTCAGGCTGGAGAACACTCTCCGTTCGACCAAAGCGGCAGGTGTCATGCGCTTTCCTGCCAGTCGGAAAGCCAGCCGCCGCCCGGTCCAGCCCTTGGCCGGGGGCGGATCGCCGCAGCGTCACGCTCAAGCTACGACATGTTTTTGCACGGGAGTCGCATTGTTGGCCAGCCGAAAACATCGCTCGCGTTGAGCGAAATCAAGGATGCGGAGACGGATCAGGAGTTCAATCGGCGAGCTAGATCCTCGGCCGGCCGGGGACAAAGTCGGGAGGTCTCAGTGGCCAGCCGAAAACAAAGCGACACCAGTTCGCGGCGCGGTCGAGCGGTGAGCGTCCGTGATGTGCTTCTCCCGCCTCTCGGCCTCGCTGGCGCAGTGCGGCTTCCGTCTGACTCATACGGGCTCGTCGTATTTGCGCATGGAAGCGGCTCCAGCCGTTTCAGCCCTCGCAACGCAGCGGTCGCCGCCGCATTGAATGACGCAGGCTTCGGGACCCTTCTGTTTGACCTTCTCATGCCCGACGAGGAGATCGATCGCCGTAACGTGTTCGATATTGGGCTGTTGGCTGATCGTCTGATAGACGCGATCCATTGGATCGATGAGAACGCCGCGCTCAGCGGGCTGCCGCTTGGCCTGTTCGGCGCCAGCACCGGAGCCGCCGCGGCTCTCGTCGCGGCCGCGCGGCTCGGCGACAGGGTCGAGGCCGTCGTATCGCGGGGCGGGCGCCCCGATCTTGCTGACGCCGCGCTCGAATTGGTGCGCGCGCCGACACTGCTGATCGTTGGAGGCGATGATGATGTCGTTCTCGAACTGAATCAACAGGCGCTGGCGAAACTAAAGGCGCCAAAGGCTCTGCAGATTGTGCCCGGGGCAACTCATCTTTTCCCGGAGCCGGGCGCGCTTGAAGCCGTCATCGAGCATGCCACGCGCTGGTTCCTTGTCCATCTCGGCCATCGCGTCGGACCGCCGTCATTCAGCGCCCGATCGGTCTAACGCCGGGCGGAAGCCGGGGCGCGAATCGCCATCAATGCGCCTCGCGCCGGCTACAATCCTCATTTGAACTAGAGGGACGCCGGAACGAAAGCGCCGGGCGGGATCAAGCCGGGCGTCACATAGGCATGGTTCAAAACATCAAGCTGCGCCCAGAGCACATCGCACTTGAAACGTACGGCGTCGACGCAGGCTTCCTGCTCCTCACGCGTCCTCGCGTTTGCTTTGACATAGGCCAGCGCGAATTCCGAATCGCGGGGCGCTTGCGTCAGCCGCCTCTTAAAATAAGCCATGACGCCATCGCTGATGAAGTCGTAATTTTCCAGCATGCCCGCAATGCGTTCGCGATGGATCGAGGGCGCAAAGAGCTCCGAAAGCGAGGAGGCGACCGCGACGACGAGCGGCTGCTCGCGCACGAAGCGCACATAGGATTCGACGATATGGCGGGTCGCTGGCAAAGCTCCCTGCCGCGAGGTTACATATTTGCGGTCGAGTCCGAGGCCATCGGTCAGAATGAGCCAGCGCTCGATTCCGCCCGGCTCCTCGCCGAGGCCGTCGTGATCATGGATGCGGCTGATCCACTCTCGCCGCAGATCACGGTCGTGCACGCGGCTCATGAAGGCGGCGTCCTTGCGCGGAACAGCCTCCTGATAGCAATAGCGATTAAGCGCCCAGGCCTGAACCTGACCCTTGTTCAACTTGCCGCCGTGCAGCAGCTTATGAAACACATGCTTGTCGTGATAGCGCTCTGTTCCGACGGCGCGGATCGCAGCCTCGAATTCGTCCGGGGCCATCAGTTCGGCTGCGACCGACGGCGGCGCCTTCATCTCATTCATACTTGGTCTCCCTCTGTGTGTCACGATCGGCCGCCATCCGCTTTATTCAAAGCGGGCGCGGCCTCATCGCGGTCTCGACCGATCGCCCGCGCGCGCTCCCGATCCAAAACCGACATTCGCCCGATCATTTTAGCGTGAAGTCTATCGGAGCGATCATGGGAGGAAATTGAGGCAGATCAAGCTTCGGGACCGTCGCAGAAACAGGAGCTAACCCTGCGCCGCCGCCGTCCGAGGTCACAGGCCTCCGGATGATGTTGAAAGCTGCACTCTCACATCCGTCACCGCAAACTCACGAAACTGTCACCAGAACGATATCGACGACTTCTAGGTTCCCGGCGCGACAGAAATCGACCTGCCGCGCAATGGGGGTACTTATGCGAACCGAGAGTTCAAATCAGAAAAGTCTTCGATACAGGTTGCTGTCCTGTGTCGCGATCGGCGTCATGATCGGCAATACGGTGGCTCCGATCGCCACGGCGTCTGCGCAAGAGGGCCGGTCGGAAGAGGGCCGCCACGAAGAAGGGCGCACTGCGACGCCCATCAAACATGTGATCATCATTCTCGGCGAGAACCGCAGCTTCGATCATATCTTCGCCACCTACAAGCCCGTGCACAAGGGTGAGAGCATTTCGAATCTGCTCTCGAAAGGCATCGTCAATGCGGACGGAACGCCTGGGCCGAACTATGACGAGGCCCTGCAGTCCCGCGGATTCGACACCACGCGATACCAGCTGACGCCGTCCAAAACGGCTTACTCGGTTCTGCCTCCCGCCTTGGTCGGCGGCCCATCGACGCCAGCGCTGTGCGCGGCTTTGGGCGTGACCAGCGGCACATCATGCGACACCCCGGCCAATGAGGCTGTCGCCAAGACTGTCGAGAACGGTCTGCCTGACGATTATTATAAATATCTGCTGACCGGCGGCACCGGCCAAACGAGCAAAACGCCCGACAAACGCATCTCCTACGCCGGCCGGGACGCGACGCATCTGCCGCCTGGACCATACCAGCTGACGTCGAAGACGTACCCGTACGACGCCTACGCAGCGAGCCCGGTGCATCGTTTCTATCAGATGTGGCAACAGCTCGATTGCGACGCCTCCGCTGCGACCGAGCATAACAGCTCGGGTTGCCGCTCCGATCTGTTCCCCTGGGTTGAGACGTCAGTCGGCGCCGGATCAAATGGCGCCGCGCCGCCGGCCGGCTTCAACGAGTCGTCGACGGGCGAAGGCTCGACCTCGATGGGGTTCTTCAATGTTCAGCAAGGCGATGCGCCGTACTTGAAGGAACTCGCCGATACCTATTCGATGAGCGACAATTATCATCAGGCTGTTAACGGCGGCACGGGCGCCAATCACGTCATGTTCGGCGCCGGCGATGCAATCTGGTTCAGCGATGGCGCAGGCAACCCCGCCGTGCCGCCACATAACCCGGTCAATCCGACAGCTCCCGGCACGCCTCTGCCTGGCTACGCAAGCGCGCTGAGCGAAATCGAAAATCCGAACCCACGGCCCGGCACCAACAATTACTATACAGAGGACGGCTACGGCGGCGGCTCCGGATCTCCCACCGCGGTTGCTCCGAACGCCAACCACGGCGGCGGCTCCTACGTCAATTGCTCCGACGCGACTCAGCCGGGCGTTCCGGCTGTGTTGAATTACCTCCATTCGCTGAGCCACAAGATCGCGGCCGGCTGCGAGACCGGGCATTACTATCTGCTCAACAACTATAACCCCGGCTACTTCGGCGACGGCAGCAATGCCTACACCGACGCCAATGCCAACAACACTGTTTTCACGATCCCTCCGTCGAACCTGCGCACCATCGGCGATTCTCTCAATGAGAGGCAGATCTCCTGGGCCTATTACGGGGATGATTGGAACCGGTATCTCAATGACAAATATGAGAAGAACGCCGAGGACATCTATTGCAACATCTGCAATTGGGCGCAATACTCGACGTCGATCATGACCAACGCCGCGGCGCGCACGGAGCATCTCAAGGACACGACTGATCTTTACGCAAGCATCGCCGCTGGCAAGCTGCCGGCTGTTTCATATGTCAAGCCGAGCGGCCTGCTCGACGGTCATCCCGGTTCCTCCAAACTCAATCTGTACGAAGGCTTCGTCAAAAAGATCGTCGACGGCGTCAAGGCCAATCCCAAGCTGTGGGCTGAAACGGCGATTCTCGTGACCTTCGACGAAGGCGGCGGATATTGGGACTCGGGCTACGTCCAGCCGCTCGACTTCTTCGGCGACGGCACGCGCACCCCGATGATCGTCGTGTCGCCGTACAGCAGAGGCGGCCACATCTCGCATACCTATGCGGATCACGTCTCGACGCTCAAGTTCATCGAAGCGAATTGGGGCCTCAAGCCGATCACTCGGCGGAGCCGGGACAATTTCCCGAACCCGCGCACCGAGTCTGATCCTTATGTCCCGGTCAACTCTCCTGCTATCGGCGATATGATGGATCTGTTCAACTTCGACCATGACCATGACCATGACCATGACCACGACCATGACCGTGACCATCATTAAAATCTCGATCATTTGACTCCCCTGCCGCGCACGCGCGGCAGGCCTTTACCTATCGAGACGCCGGTTTCGGAAATGGAAACCGGCGTCTATCGGCTTTGATGTCATGGCATCTGGGGGCGGCGCTCACCGAGCAAGGCAACGTTGGCGCCGGCGCTAATGGAGGGTCTGCAGCACAAAATCGATGAACGCCTTGACCTTCGCCGATGGATGGCGTTTCGACGGATACAATGCGTAGAGCGGAAACATTTCTCCAGACCACTCGGGGAATAATTCGATCAGGCGGCCTTGATGAAGCAATTCGTCGGCGCCCATCGCCATAACCTGAGCGACCCCTGCGCCCGCGGCGCATGCCTTGAGCAGAGCGCCGACGTCGTTGAGCAACAGGCGTCCGGTCGTCTTCACCGGCAAGACCTTATGGCCCTTATGAAACTCCCAATCGAAAGGCCGCGCGGTATGCGGATTGAGAAACTGAATGCAGGCGTGGCGAGCGAGCTCTATTGGACGTTTCGGTCGACCGTGGCGTGCGAGATAGGCTGGCGCGGCCACGGTGAGAATCCTCGTTTCGAGAACTTTACGCGAAACCAGTGAAGATGTCGGGGGCTCTCCGAAGCGCATGGCGACGTCGATGCCATCGGCGACCAGATCGCCGATACGGTCGCGGGTGATGAGCTCGAGGGAGAGGTCCGGATAGCGGTCAAGGAACACGCCGAGGCGCTCGGCGAGAACGAGCCGGGAAAAGAACGGATCGAGATTGACGCGCAGCCGGCCGCGCACGGCGCTCAAAGATCCCGACGCGTCAACCGCCGCTTCTTCGATGCCAGCCAGCATCGGACCAACCTGTTCGTAGAAACGGCGGCCTTCATCGCTGAGAGTCAATGATCTCGTGGTTCTGTCGATCAGGCGCACGCCGACGCGCGATTCAAGCCGCGACACCGCGCGGCTGACGCCTGAGGCGCTCATCCCCAGCGCTTCGGCGGCGCGAACGAAGCTGCCGCCTTCGACGACAGCGGCGAGAACACTGACGCCAGCCAGCAATCGTCCATCAAACGGCATGAAAGACTCATGATCTTTTGTCATGAATAATGTGACAAAGCGGCGCTTTTGTCAAAGCCTCCCGTCGCGATAAGACTGCGCCAAGCAAGACCTGGAGGGCTGAGATCCATCATGTACGTCATCACCGGAATTACAGGTCAGGTCGGGGGCGCCGTCGCACGGACGCTGCTGGGCGCCGGACGGCCCGTTCGCGCTATCGTGCGCGACGCCAGAAAGGGAGCGGCGTGGGCTGAGCGCGGATGCGACGTCGCGCTCGCCGATCTCAACGACGCGGCGGCGTTGGCGTCCGCCTTCAAGGGCGCGCAAGGCGTCTTTGTCATGGCTCCGCCGATATTCGATCCAGCGCCCGGTTTTCCAGAGGCGCGGGCGCTCTTTGCCGCGCTTCGAACTGCGCTTGAAAGGGCGCGTCCGCCGAAGGCCGTATGCCTATCGACGATCGGGGCGCAGGCGAGCCAGCCGAACCTCCTCAATCAACTTGGCCTCATGGAGCAGCAACTCGGCGCTCTGCCGCTGCCGATCGCTTTTTTGCGTGCTGGATGGTTCATGGAGAATTCGGCCTGGGACATTGCGCCGGCGCGGGAGACAGGCGTCATCCAGAGTTTCCTTCAGCCCCTCGACAAGCCCGCGCCGATGGTCGCGACGGCAGATGTCGGTCGCCTCGCCGCCGAGCTGCTTCAGGAGACATGGATCGGCAAGCGGATTATCGAACTCGAAGGGCCGCGCCGCATCGCGCCGGACGAGATCGCGACGCTCTGCTCAAAGGCCCTCGGCCGCGCGGTGCGAATGGAAGCCGTCCCTCGCGAGACCTGGGCGGATTTGTTTACGACGCAAGGGATGAAAAACCCGCTCCCGCGCATGCAGATGCTGGACGGCTTCAACGAGGGCTGGATCGAATTCGAAGGCGGCGAAAGCGGCTCCGTCAAGGGCCGGATCGAATTTGACACAGTGCTGAAAGGCCTCCTGGGGCAAGGGGCTTAGGCGAATGCCCTATGCCGCCGCGGCGCGGCGCCAGTCGGCGATCGCCGCAAGAGCCCGCTCGGGGCGCTCGGTCAAGGGCGCGAGCCGTCCTGGGTAAACAGCGCCGGAATTGCCGTCGAGCGACAAAAAATCTCCCTCGTTCAACAGCGTTCCACCGATCCGGCATTGGCGGCGCTCCATATCGATCTCGAGCCCGGGGCAGCCGACGAGACACACCTTGCCGAGCTGGCGCGCCACCACCGCCGCATGGGAGGTGCGCCCGCCAGAAGCAGTGAGAATGCCGGTGGCCAGCGCCATCCCCTCGATATCAGTCGTCGCCGTGTCCCGCCTAACAAGAATCGCGGGCGAGCCTTCCCCTGAAAGACGCTTCACCGCCTCGGAATCGAGCGCAATGGCGCCATTGGTGACGCCCATGCCCGCCGCCAGCGCTTCAGCCAATGAAGGAGGCAGCGGCGGTGCGAAGCTCGTGCGCGCGACGGCGTCGAGATCGACGCCCTCGATCCGGCGCAGCGCCTCGGCCGGCTTTATCAGCCCTTCCGCAACCATGTCGGCCGCAATCGTCAGCGCCGCCCAATCGGTCCGCTTGGCCCGGCGCGTCTGGAGCAGGAACAAAATACTGGACTGGAGCGTGAATTCAAAATCCTGCACATCGCCAAACAGCGATTCCAGCTCGCCGCAGATGTCGTTCAGCCGCGTCCAAATGGCAGGCAACCGCAAGCGCAGTCGCTCATTGTCGCGCAGCTTCTGGCGCCCCGCCACGACGTCCTCGCCCTGCCCATTGAACTGGAAGTCGTAATAGAATTCCCGCGCGCCGGTGGCGGGGTTGCGGGTAAAGCCAACGCCCGAGCCCGATGCGCCGCCGGCGTTGCCAAAGACCATAGTCTGCACTGTCACCGCCGTGCCGCCGGCGTCGCTGATGCCGTTCAAACGACGGTAGCTTTGCGCTTTCGGCGCATCCCAGGAGCGAAACACCGCCGCTGCGGCGCTCATGAGCTGCTCCTTTGGATCCGCCGGAAACGCAGAGCCTGTGAGCGAGCCGTAGCACTCCAGCATCGCCAGCGTCAGATCCCGCAGGCTCCGATGATCGAGTTCGCGTTCGGCCTCTGCCTCGGCGCGCTTCATCGCGTCGGCGACCAGCGCGTCGAAGGGCGCCGTCGGCAAATTCGATACGACCTCCGCATAGCCCTGCACCAGACGGCGGTAGCTGTCCCAAGCGAGGCGTGGATTGCCGGTCAGGCGGATAAGACCTTCGACTGTTTCCGCGTTGAGACCGACGTCGAGAACGGTCTCCATCATGCCCGGCATGGACACGGCGGCGCCTGAGCGGACGGAGACGAGCAAAGGGCGCCGTCCGCCAAAGCTGAGGCCGCTTGCGGCTTCAAGCCGGGCGACGCCCTCCGTCAGCGCAAGGCGCAAGGCTTCATCGTCCGGCGCCACGCGTCCGCGCCAACTCGTCGGCAGCACGAAAGCGGGCGGCACGGGAAGACCCGCCTGTGCGAGGCGCATCAGATTCCAGGCCTTGTTGCCGACTTCCTCTGCGCCGCCAGGCGCGAGGGGAGCGCCCGGAAGAATCGGATAATAGTCAGGCATCAATCACATCCTCGAGCATATGTTCGTGCAGGATCAGGCTGGCGTACTTCAACGCGTCAGCCGCCTCCTCCAGCCTTTCGCCGATCGACGTGAACAGGTGCAACTGGCGGAAGTCGCTTGCATGCTGCAGGGCGCTCGCGGCCAGTGCGCGCTCGGCGTCATCGGCCTGATGCTCGATCGCGGCGACGCGGTCGATCGCGGTCAAGAAATCCTCCGTCTCGGCATGGCTCGCGGCGCGGCCAATTTGCGTTGCGTGGCCGAGAGCCTTGATCCATTCCTGCGCGCCTTCGACCAAAAGGTCGGCGAGGATCTGCAGCGCATCCACAGCCTTGCCTTCGAGAACGCGAAGGCCGAGAAGCGAGGCGGCGTCCTCGAGCTGGTCCGCTGCGTCGTCCGCCGCCTCCAGCAGGCGCAGGAAGACCGCGTAATCTGGACGGCGACCCACCGCCACGCGCGTCTCCACGACTTTGCCATCCGCGTCATGCTCATACTGCCGCGCGCGCCGCGCGCGTTTCGCCGCGCCATGGGGCTCGGCTTGCAATCCATCGCGAACGAGGCTGGCTATTTCAAAAATGAGGCCAGCGTGGTCGGCGGCGAGACGCAATAGCTGCTGCTCCTCATTGCTGAAATGAGTGCCAAGGGTCACGCGGATTCGGTCATGGATCAAGGCCCGCGACTGGCCGGTCAGAAGACCCTCCGTCGACGCCTGGAAGACGAAGCGCAAGAAGTCCAGCGTCTCCGCGTCTCCCAGCACGTCGCAGAGACGGTCGCCGAAATGCATCGAGGAACCCGCTGCGGCCTCGATCGCCTGATTGACCAGGCGCGCGCCGCCAAGCTCCAGAAAGCCGCGATGACCCATCTCGGTTTCCGCCGCCCAGCTTAATAGGGCAAGACGATCCGGCCCGCGCAAAAAACCGCGCAATTGTTTGCGCGCACGGTTCCAGTCGATGAGGAACACGAGGCGCGAACCCAGGAATTCGAGATAGGAGCGAGCGCCCGCTTCATCGAGCGCTTCGATGCGTCCCGTCGCGAGATAGAACGCCGAACCGGCGGCCAATACGTCGGTGCGCTGCTGCTCCCACGCCACCTTGCGGGGCTTCAGCATGTCCTGGAAGAAAGCGAGCCGCTCCGGGTGCACGTCCGTGTAGGTGACGCTGACTTTGAGCCCCTCTACATGGATGACGATTACATGCGCATCTGTCGTGCCGATGTCATTTTGGATGATCAGCCGCGCGCCGGCGCGCGTGGCGGTCGTCGCGAGCCCAGGATGGGCGAATTTCAGCTTAGCGGTGCGATTGAGTCCCGCCATGAACGCCGACACCAACGGGCGGTCGGCTTCGGCGAGATTATAGGCGGCGGCGCCGTCCAAATTCTCCTCCGCCAGTGCGGCCTGCATGGCGTTCAGCCGTTTATGCAGATCCATGACGAGGCGATGCAGGCTGTCGGCGCGGTCGTGGCCCGCCTGCGTCATGGCGGATATGGCGCCCGGATCGACAAGATCGTTCTCCGCCGCGGGCATTGCCGCGAGCAATTGATCGAGCCGCGCCGCGAAGTCGGCGGCCTTTTCGGCGAGGATCGGCGCGGCCATCACGCGCATGTCGTCCGCGATGCGCGCGAGGAGCCGCCCGGCGCCGGGCGCCCGGCACAGTTTGCCTTCCCTGCGCGCTCTCGCAACCATGACGTCGAGATCGGGATCGTCGACGCCGCAGGCGATGCGCTCCCGCTTGAGCGTCGGCGCCGGCTGCTCTGGATGTTCCGCATGGGCCAACGCCATCTGCAACAGGGAAAACGCGTATTTTACCCGGTCATTGGCCGCGAGCGCCGCATTGAGGCGCGCCGCGGGCCGCAGTTCGCTTTCGCCGATCGCGGCTAGAATCTGCGTCTTCATCTACGCTCCTTTTTGCGACGATACAGTCATGATCGAGGCGCGGGCGCGCCGCCTTGAGCTAAGTCAAGAAACAGCAAAAGCAGCCTGGCGGCAAATGCGGGAATATCATCTCGCCGTTGAATCTTTTGAACGACGATATTTGTCGCAAAATTGTCATCAACTTCATCAAGCCGCAGTTTAAGCCAGGATTGACTTGCAAACAAACGCAAATCCGCTCCGGAGCCCGCACCTTGAAACTTTCCCCCGAACGCGAAGCTCATCTGGCGAGAAAGGCCGCGAACGCCGCCTGAGCCTCTGGGCCGCGGCGCAGAGCCTCGAAGCTCTGAGCTTCCGCTTCAAGCGTCTCGGCCACATTTAGAGCGAAGCTTCGCTTCAGGAGATTTCTGGTCGCCGCGACGGCCTCCCACGGCAGCGCCGCGAGCGCCCTCGCCTTGGCCAGCGCGACGGACAGGGCCTCGCCATCATCCGTTTGCGCGTTGATGAGGCCGGCCTCGGCCGCGGTCTGCGCCGTGAAAGGCTCGCCAAGCAGCAGCAATTCCGCCGCGCGCTTGGCTCCGGCAAGTCTTGGCAGGAGATAGCTCGACGCTCCTTCGGGGCAGAGGCCGAGCGGAACAAAGGGAAGGCGAAATTGCGCGCCGCGCCCGGCGTAGGCGAGGTCGCAATGGAGCAGCAACGTCGCGCCAATGCCGATTGCGAAACCTTCCACCGCCGCGACGACGGGTTTTGAAAAGGTCGAGAGCATCTTGAGAAAATCGAGCGCAACGAACGTCTCGCCCGCGTCCGCCGAAATCTGGAAGTCGGCGAGGTCATTGCCGCTGGTGAAGCACAAGCCAGCGCCGGTGAGCGCGATCACGCGGATTGATGCGTCATCGCGCGCGGACGCCAAGGCCGCGGCAAGCGCCACATAGGTCGCCTTGTCCAAGGCGTTGCGGCGCCCCGGGCGCGACATGGTGAGCAGGCGAACCCCGTCGTCCGGGTCGCAGACCAGAACGGAGTCATTCATCGACGCGGCTCCTGTCCTTGACGCTCCGCAGCCGCAGCCGTCCGCGCTCCAGCAAGGGCGTTGTTCAAAACGCCGCTTCCTCGAACGCCATCATTGACGCGCCGCCGGCCATGATGGCCGAGAAGAGCGCGCTCGTTTGCGGAAGCAGGCGCTGCATATAGAAGCGCGCGGTGGCGACCTTGGCCGCGTAGAAGCCGTCGGGATCGTCGGCGCCCGTTTTGGCGAGGCTGATTTCGGCCATGCGGGTCCAGAGATAGGCGAGAGCCGTCAGGCCAAAGAGGCGCAGGTAATCCGTTGCGGCCGCGCCCGCCTCTTCCGGATTGCGCAACCCCGCGCGGGCGACCTGAGCGGTCGCTTGCTGCAAACGAACGAAAGCCTTGCCAAGCGGCTGAACGAACTCGGCCAGCGCCTTGTCGTTCTGTTGCGTCTTAGCCTCGATATAGGCGGATACGGGGTGGAAAAAGCGGCGCAGCAGGCGTCCGGCGTCCGCCGGCAGCTTACGCCCGACGAGATCGAGCGCCTGCACGCCATTGGTGCCCTCGTAGATTTGCGCGATGCGGCAGTCGCGGACATATTGCTCCATGCCGTGCTCGCGGATGTAGCCGTGGCCGCCGAGAACCTGCATGCCGAGATTGGCCGCCTCCGAGCCGAGATCGGTAAGCAGCGCCTTGATCACCGGCGTCACCAGCGCGACGAAATCTTCCGCCTCCTTCCGCGCCTCTGGATCGGGATGGCGTTGCTGGAGATCAAGGTTCTTCGCCGCCCAGGCGGCCAAAGCGCGGCAGCCTTCGGCATAGGCGCGCTGGGTCAGGAGCATGCGCCGCACATCGGGATGCACAATAATCGGGTCGGCGGGTTTATCGGGATGCTTGGCGCCGCTCAGGGAGCGGCCCTGCAAGCGTTCGCGGGCGTAGGCGACGGCGCCCTGATAGGAGGCTTCGGCGACGCCAAGGCCCTGCATTCCGACCGCCAGACGCTCGGCGTTCATCATAGCGAACATCGCGCGCATGCCCTTGTGCGGCTCGCCGACGAGCCAGCCTTTCGCCTCGTCGAAGTTCATGACGCAGGTGGCCGATGCCTTGATGCCCATTTTATGCTCGATCGCTCCACAGGCGACGCCATTGCGGGGGCCGAGCGAGCCATCGTCCTTGACGAGATATTTCGGCACAAGGAACAGGCTGATGCCTTTGATCCCCTTTGGCGCATCGGGCAGCCGGGCGAGCACCAGATAGATGATGTTCTCGGTGAGGTCGTGCTCGCCAGCCGAGATGAAGATTTTGGCGCCCGTGATCTTGTAGCTTCCGTCCGCTTCAGGGATGGCCCTTGTGCGCAAAAGGCCCAGATCAGTGCCGCACTGAGGCTCTGTCAGGCACATGGCGCCGGACCAAACGCCTTCGACCATTTTTGGAAGGTAGGTCTGTTTGAGTTCGTCCGAACCATAGTTGCTTAAGGAAACATAGGCGCCAGCGGTCAGGCCGGGATAGAGGCTGAACGAGAGGTTCGCCGAGCAGATCATTTCAACGATCAGCGTATCGACAGCCTTCGGCAGACCCTGGCCGCCATAGGCGGGATCGCAGGCAATCGACGTCCAGCCGCCTTCGCGAAAAAGTCTGTAGGCTTCGGGAAAGCCCTTTGGCGTCCGCACCACGCCGTTTTCCAGCGTGCAGCCTTCTTCGTCCCCGGTGCGGTTCAGGGGATGAAGAACCTCTTCGCAGAGTTTGGCCGCTTCTTCCAGGATGGGATCGATGAGATCGCGGGTGAATTCTTCGTAGCCCGGAAGGCTGGCGAGTTCGTCTCCGTCCATAAGTTCGAAGAGGACGAAGCGCATGTCGCGCAGGGGAGCCTTGTAGCTGGCCATGTTGGACGTTTCCTACTCGCTCTTTTGACGCATGATCTCAGTTCCGCAAAGGCTTGCCGGTCGTCAGCATGTGCTCGATCCGGGCGAGCGTGTCTGGATGGCGAATCAGGCGCATGAAATTTGCCCTCTCGAGTTTCAGCATGGCGTCTTCGTCGGCCGGGAGCATCGTATCGGTGTCGCCGCCGGAGAGCACATCGGCCAAAGCGGTGGAGATGACAACGTCGTGTCGCGTCGCCTTGCCGAGCCGGGCGAGGCTCTCCACCGCCATTTTGAGCGCGGCCTTGGCGCTGCGGCCCGGAAGATTCAGAGTTTGCGGGGCAGGGGGCGCGTAGCCGGCGGCGAGCTTCAGTGCTTTGGCCTTGGCGTCGGCAAGCAGGCGATACCGGTTCATCGTAACGCCGTCCGTCGACTTCAGGTACAAGAACTCCTTCGCCTCGGCCGCTGATTTGGCGACGCTCGCCATGCCGATGATCTCGAAAACGCGGGAGATCGGCGGCATCGGGCCTTTCGGCAGGCGGCCGAGCGCAAACCAGCGCTGGAGCATTTCCTTGCAGCCGCCCCAGCCGGGAATGAGGCCGACGCCGACCTCGACGAGGCCCATATAGGTCTCGGCATGCGCCTGCACGGCGTCGCAGTTCAGCAAAATCTCGCAGCCGCCGCCGAGCGACAGGCCGGAGGGCGCCCCAACCACCGGAAAGGGCGCATATTTCAGCATGCGGTAGACTGTCTGGCCCTGGGCCACAAGGTTCTCGATCTCGCTCCAGGCGGCGATGTTGGCGGCGAACAGGGCGAGTCCGAGATTGGCGCCGGCCGAGAAGTTCGAGCCCTCATTATAGATGACGAGCGCCTTATAATCCTTGGCGACCTGATGCACGGACCGCATCAAAAGGTCCAGAGTATCAGGGTCGATCGCATTCATCTTGGTCGTGAACTCGAAGCAGGCGACGCCATCGCCGATGTCCCATAGCGCGGCAGAGCCGTTCCGCAGGACCGGCTTGGCGGTGCGCTTTATGTCCTCCAGCATGATCACGCCTTCGGGGCGCGGAACATCGTGGTAGACGCCGTCAAGGCCAAGCGCCTGCCGGCGCCCTTCATGGACGCGGTAGAACGGGCGGCCATCGGCGACGCCCAGCATGGCCGGAACAGCAAAGCCGCCTGCTTCGAGTTTGGCCGTGAACCATGCGCCGCCAAGCTGGTCGATCAGTTCGAAGGGACCAAACTTCCAATTATAGCCGAGCCGCATGGCTTCATCGATCGACTCGATCTCGTCGGCGGCGTCGCCGACCAGAGCCGCGGCATAGGCGAGCGTCTGGCCAAGCACGCGCCAGGCATAGCGGCCGTGCGCGCTGTCGTGCTCGAGCAGGCGGACAAGGTCTTTTCCGCTTGCCGTGACCGCCTCCACCTCGGGCTTGCGGCTCGTTCGGAATTCGCCGGTCTTGAGGTCGATCGCCTCCTTCAGCTTCCCCTTTTCGTGATTCAGCCGGTAGAATCCGCCCTTGCCTTTGCGCCCGGTATAGCCTTCGGCGATCAGTTTTGCGACCAGCGGAACCGGCGTATTCGCAGCATGGAACGGATCATCCTTGGGCAATGTTGCGGCGAGGCTCGCGGTGATATGCGGCATCAAGTCGAGGCCGACAAGATCCAGCAGGCCGAACACGCCCGTCTTCGGAATGCCCATAGGCCTTCCGATGATGGCGTCGACCTCCTCGACGTCGAGGCCGGATCGAAAAGCTTCCGTCACCGCCGTCTGCAGCCAATAGACGCCGAGCCGGTTGGCGATGAAGCCGGGGCGGTCCTTGCAGCGGACAATGCTCTTGCCGAGCATGACGTCGGCAAAGCGCGATACAGCCGCCAGAGCCTCGGGCTTCGACTTCTCGCCGCCGACCACTTCCAAAAGCCGCATATAGCGCGGCGGATTGAAGAAATGGGTGATGATGAAGCTCTCGGCGAAGCCCGCCGGCAGACCTTCCACAAGGGTCGCGAGCGGGATCGTCGAGGTATTGGACGAGACCACGCCGCCGGGCTTGCGCGCCGCTTCGATCCTCGCGTAAAGCGCCTGCTTGACGTCGAGGCGCTCGATCACCGCTTCGATGATCCAGTCGCAATCGCCAAGGAGGTCGAGATTATCCTCGACGTTGCCCGTGGTCACGAATTTCGCTGCGGCCTTGCTCATGAAGGGCGCGGGATCGGCCTTGAGCAGCTTTTCCAACGCGCCTTCGGCGATGGCGCTGCGGTTTGGATTGTCTTTTGCGACGATGTCCAACAGTACGACAGGGACGCCCGCATTGGCGACATGGGCGGCTATGCTCGCGCCCATCACGCCGGCCCCGATGACCGCGACCTTTTTGATCTCCGTCATTATACCGCCTCGAGAATGGTGGCGATGCCCTGGCCGCCGCCGATGCACTGGGTGGCCAGCGCATATTTGCCTTTCTCGCGCTTGAGGAGCAAAGCCGCCTTGCCGACGAGGCGCGCGCCCGTGGCGCCGAGCGGATGGCCGAGCGCGATGGCGCCGCCATCAATGTTCACCTGATCGGGCGAGAGCTTCAGCTCGCGGATACAGGCGATCGACTGCGAAGCGAAGGCCTCGTTTAATTCGACGACGTCAAGCTGGCTCACGTCGAGGCCGGCGCGGGCCAGCGCCTTCAGCGAGGCCCCGACCGGTCCTATCCCCATGATCTCGGGGGCGCAGCCGCAGACGGCGACAGACCTGATCGCGGCGAGAATTTCGAAATCGTGGCGTTTTGCATAGTCCTCCGAGCAGATCAGCAGGGCGGCCGCGCCGTCCGTCAGCGGCGAGGAGGTGCCGGCGGTCACGACGCCCTCGGCGCTGAAGGCAGGCTTGAGGGCTGCAAGGGCGTCAAGCGTGGTTTCAGGGCGGATGCAGCCGTCCTGCGTCACCGCGCCCTTCTTGCCTGTGATCGGTATGATCTCGTCCGCGAACCTGCCGGCCTCGCGCGCCGCCGCGGCGCGCTGCTGCGAACGCAGGGAGAACTCCTCCTGTTCGCGGCGGCCGATTTGCCATTTGGCGGCGACGTTCTCGGCCGTGTCGCCCATGCTGATATAGGCGCCGGGCATGGCTGCGGCCAAGTCTGGGTGTGGCAGGGGATTGAAGCCCATAATCGGCACGCGGCTCATGCTTTCGACGCCCGCGGCGATGAAGGCTTCGCCCGCCTCCATCTTGATGGCGCCGGCGGCGATATGCACAGAACTCATGGAGGAGCCGCAGAAGCGGTTGATGGTGGCGGCGCCGAGCGAGTTCGGAAGACCGGCCAGGAGACTGACAAGACGCGCGAGATTGAGGCCCTGCTCGCCCTCTGGAAAGGCGCAGCCGAGCAGGAGATCCTCGATGTCGCCCGCCGCAACGCCGGATTTCGCGACAAGCGCGCGAATCACCTGCGCCGCCAGTTCGTCAGGCCGAACGGAGGCTAAATCCCCCTTCTTCGCAAGCGTGAACGGCGAGCGCGCATATCCGGCGACAACTGCCTTGGTCATCAAAAATACTCCACCCGGTAATGGTTCCTGAGGGCAAGACTAGGCCATGATCCTCGCATAAGCGAATGGTCGGGCGTGTGACGCCCTTCAAAAGCTGGCGGCCGAAGGCAGGTTCGCCTTGGCAGGATAGCTCCCGCCCGTGACCCCAGCAACAGCTTTAAGAAGGTGGCAATAATCACACGTTTAAGCCGAGCTTCACGATTGATGTTTGGTTCATTCGCGGGCTGATCTCCCGTTGCAGCAATCCTCGATCAGAGTATGTTTTGTTCGATGACTGAATTTCCAAAAGACGGGTTCAGTTCTATGCTGAACACAGCGTCGTCGCGGCAATATCGCGCCTCGGAGAAGAGAAAGCTCACGCGTGAGCAGAACTGCGCCGCGATCCAGGCCGCCGCATGGCGCGTGTTCTGCTCGATCGGCATGGACGCAGCGACGGTCCGCGACATCGTCAATCTGAGCGGCGTTTCTCCGGGGACATTCTATAATTACTTCCGCACCAAAGAAGCGATCTTCGAGGTCCTTTCGCAAAACCTCTTCGAGAAGATCCGGATTGAAACCAGACAGGCGGCGGCCGAAGCCACGAATGCGGAAGAGCTTCTGTTTCTGACATACCGGGCTTATCTCGATCTGCTGCAGTCGATCGACGGCGCCATGGCTTTCATCGAGCGCAACCAGCACAACGTACGCGCGCAGCTCTATCGTTCGACAACAATCCGCGGGCTTTCGGCGAATTTGGAAGAAGATCTCCGGCGCTTCATTCCCGCCTCGATCCTGTCTCAACACGATCTGATGCTGGCGTCTTCGATTATCATCGCCGCCGGCGCCGAAGCGGTTTTTCACGGCGGCCGGCCGCTGGCCATCAGCGCGCCAGATCTGCACGAATTTTTGACAAAATTCATGATGGGCGGGTTGAATGCGTGGCTGGTCCCGGTAGGCCAGCGGCCAGGCTGAAGCGCGCTTCGCTATCCCTCTTCACGCCGCCTGCGCGTCATCCGCGCGGTCCCGGACGGCGGCGCGCTAGACCGCGACGGAATGACGAACAGGGGCGGCGCGAAGATAAGCGTCGAAAACCGAGGCGACGATGCGCGCGAAATGCATCGAATCCGGGGCGAGCGCCAAGCGGTCCTTCTCCTGGGAGATCACGCCATCGCCTTGCAGTTCAGCGAGCATCGTCTTCTCGACAGTCCACCACTCCTCCTCGAACCCAAAGGCGCGTCCGGCCGCTGAGAGATCAATTGCGCCATCGCACATGATACGTTCGATCACATGAGCGCGAAGCGCGTCCTCCGCGCTCATAGAATGGCCGCGCGCGACGGACAGCCGTCCCGCGGAAACGGCGCGTGACCAGGCCCCCGTCTCGGCGGCGTTCTGGACGTAGCCCTTCGGCGTTCGGCCGATGGAAGTAGCGCCGACGCCGATCAGCGTTTGGGCGGCGTCGCTCGTATAGCCCTGGAAATTGCGCCGCAGCTCTCCGGCGCGGGCGGCGATCGCAAGCGGATCGCCGGCAAGCGCAAAATGGTCGATGCCGATCCGCGCGTAGCCGCCGGAAACGAGCGCGGCCGCAGCGGCCTCCGCCTGAGCCGCGCGCTCCGTGCTCTGGGGCAGGGCGTCCTCTGGAATCATGCGCTGATTTTTGGCCATCCACGGAACGTGAGCGTAACCGAAGAGGGCGACACGATCCGGCCTCATCGCGACGCACTGCTCGACAGTCTGGCGAAGCGCCGTTGCGGTTTGATGCGGCAATCCGTAAATCAAATCGAAATTGATGCGCCTGACGCCAGCCGCGCGCAGGCCTTCCGTCGCCCGCGCGACCATTTCAGGCGGTTGTATCCGGTTGATCGCCGCCTGCACTTTAGGGTCGAATTCCTGCACGCCAAAGCTCGCGCGGTTGAAGCCAAGGGCGCCGATCCGCTCGATCATCGCATCGGTCAGCGTTCGCGGATCGCTCTCGATCGCCAGTTCGGCGCCGGGCTCCAATTGAAAGCGCTCTGCGATGCGCCCCATAATCGCGGCGAGATCGCCGGGATCGAGGGCGGTCGGCGTGCCGCCGCCGAAGTGAACATGTGCGACCCGCATCCGCGCCGGCAAGGCGCCCGCGACAAGATCGATCTCCGCGATCAAACATTCGACATAGGCGGAAACCGGGGCGTAGCGAGCCGACAGCTTCATATTGCAGCCGCAATACCAGCACATCTGCTGGCAGAACGGCACATGCAGATAAAGCGAAATGGGCTCATTCGGGTCGAGCCGGCCGAGCCACTCGCGATAGAGCGCTTCGGAGAACTCCGCTTTGAAATGGGGCGCGGTCGGATAGCTCGTATAGCGCGGCACGCTGCGCTTCGCGTATTTGTCGAAGACAGATGACATCGAAGCGTCTCTCAAATCGCGCAATCAACCCTGATCAGGGCCGCGATTTCTTGGCCCCGTTTAGCTCGATTACGCCGTTCGCGCGGCGTTGGCGTAATGGATCTGCTTTGCTGGATTGCATATGGCGCGTCCGGGCAAATTGACCAGGATCAAAGGGGACGAAAAGCCGCAAGCCCACGTAAATTCCCGGTTGAATGGAACTAAGCGTCCTCGCGGCGTCACGCTGAAAGGACGCTTTCGAGGTCGGTTTGCGAGAAGTCATTTCCGACAAACAATAAAGCGCAGGCATTTTCCCTGGCTGCTTCATAAGCGAAGCAATCGCCGAAGTTCAGCCCCGCCGGATGCGCGCCCTTTCCCCAACGCGCATAGGCCTCGGCTATCCGCCGCGCCGAAGCAGGGGTTACGGTGACGACCTCGAAGCCGAGGCCATCTATGAGCCTTGTCATTTCTTCGCCGACGTTACGGCGGCCTGCGACGATCAGGGCTTCCGCCAGCGTTCCCGCCGAAATCAGAACCTTCGGCTCGATTTCGAGCGCCCTGATGCAGGCGTCGGACTGAGCCTCGTTGAGAACGATCGCCATGAGCGCCGATGTGTCAATTGCGATCATGGACGGTCAGGCGCGCGCGATCATTCGGGCAGACCGTCCTCGCCGTAGAGGAAGTCCTGACTGCGCGCCGCGCCCGGTCCAGAACTCGCCTTGGCGCCCCCGCTGGCGCGGATCGCTTCAAGAAGCTTCCTGCGCTCTTTTGCCTCGGGGACTGCCTTGACCGGCACAAGGCGGACGGCGGCCTGCCCGTGGCGCGTTAAGATGATTTCGTCGCCCGCTTCGGCGCGGCGGACAAGATCGGTCAATTGCCCTTTGGCTTCGGTTACGGAAATCCTCATTGCTGTATCAAATGGACCAGTCGTTGGTCCATGTCAACCTCTGCCGGGCGAGGACGACCGCATAAGCGTGCCGCTGATTTTCTGAGAAAAATACTTATAAGTCCCCGCGTCTTTCGTCGGAATAGGCGGGAAGCGTCAGAATGCGCGGATCTTCGATCGGCGCCCCGACGGTAAAATGATAGAGGTCCTGAAACTGCGTTTCTGCGACGGGCAGGCCGAGCAGGGCGTGAACCTCGTCATCGAAGAAACAACCGATGCCGGTTCCAGAGAGCCCGGCAGCCGTCGCCCACAGATAAAGCGATTGGCCGATAAGTCCGGCTTCCCAGTGAAGGCGCCGGTAGCCAAAAGCGCCGTCTTCACGAAGAGTATGGTCGAAATCGGCGACCATGGCGAGGCTGAAACAGCCATTGCCCGAAATCGGCTGCAGGCAGGCAAGGCGCGTTGCTTCCTTTTCGACGGCGCCGCCGCGCAGGCGATACAATGGCGATCCGTCGAGATCGACGGGCGCCCAGTCGAACGCGGGCGCAGCCGCTCGCAGTCGCGCGGCGGCCTGCCGATTGCGCTCCAGCGCATATAATCCGGGCTCGACGCCGTCGACACGATGCACGAAGAGAAGCAATGTCAAGGCGGCGGGCCAGGGAAAAGCGGCAAGCAGCGGCTTGGCGCCCGGCGCCAAGGCGGCCAGCATCGCGCTAAAGGAGGCGCGCGGCAAAATCGCTTCCCCGTCGAAGCGTTGCGCGCTTCGGCGCCGGCGAACGACCTCGGCCACCTCGATCTTGCCAAAATCCGGCGCCGGCGTTGCGCTCTGATGCGATGGAGCCGGGTCTTGCGCGATCATGCGCGGCTTGCGGCAAAACTGCGCCGCGAGATCGACCAGCGGCCATCCGTCATGATCTTCACTCAGCCGATTGGCGGTCCCGCGCCAAACGCGCGCCGCATCGACCAATGGGCGCATATCGATAGGATGCATGGGCGCATCATCCGTCGCGACCCAAAGCAGAAGGTCCGGATGCTCCGGCTCGCGGCGATGCGCCGCGTCCGCCCGCGTGAGGCCGAGGAGCGCTGCAACATCTTCGTCGGAAGGCTCCGGCAAGAGGCGGGCGCTCCAGCCGAGCGCCGCGGCGGCTTGCGCAACGGAGCCAATCGCATGTCCCGCGTCGAGCTGACAATAGCGGAAGGCGCGCTCGCCATATTTCCATGCCTCCCGCCACGGGATCGAGCTGAGCGCAAGGGCGAAGCCGCGCGCCGGCAGGACGCGGGCGCCGGCATAGATTGCCCGTTCCTCCAGCTCATGGCCGAGCGGCGCATAGTGATAGAGCGCGGCTTTATCGCCGACGCCGGCCATACTGTCGATGACGAGATAGGCCTCGGTTGGATGCAGATTGCCGCTTGAGGGATTGTTGCGCAGCGCCCAGGTTGATCCTTCATAGTTCTTCCATGCGCTGAGCCCGAAGGCGAGCTCCAGAAACAGGCCAAGAGCGTCTTGATCGAGCGGCGCCGGCTCGGCGGCGGAGCCCGGAAACAGCGCGGTCTCTTTTGCGCTGGGCAGCGGCAACAACACACGGCGGCAGCCTTCGAATAAACGATAGGGCGATGGCTGCGACGTCCAATCGAGAAACGACGGCCCAAGGGCATAGCGGTTCGGCGCATGTTTGGTGCGCTGATGGTAGCCGCGAATGTCCGCCGGCATTCTATCGTCGGTGTGAGAATTCATTCAGATCCTCGCCGCGTCAAAACCAGTTGCTCTCGCTCGCCGCCGCGTCTTGTCTTAGCGATAACCTTCTTCCGCCAGAACCTGCCGGACTGCGGGCCGCGTCAACATGCGCCGATAGTGGGCGAGGCAATTGGACGGCAGCTCCATCTTCGTCTTGTCCGCCCAGAACTCGACGTAGAACAGAGCGGCGTCGGCGATGGAGAATGCGTCGGCGACGTAATCCTTGCCGGCCAGTTCGTCGTTCACCACCTCGAAGGCCTTGGCGACGATTTCGCGTCCTTCTCCCTTCACCGCCTCCACCGTATTTTTTTTCGAGGCGTATCGCTCAGGCGTAAAGACGCGGCGAAAACCCTCGCCGTGGATATGTTGCGTGTAAAACCGCAAGCTCGCCATCGCGGCTTCCGCCGCTCGCGGGTCGTTCGGCAACAACTGCCGGCGTGGATAGGCCTCGGCAAGCCATGTCGCAATAGCGACAGAATCCGTCAGAACCACGCCATCGTCACGGACCAATGTCGGAATTGTGCCACTGGGATTGATCGCGAGATATTCGGGCTTCAGATGATCGCCTTTCACAAGATTGACGATGTAAGCCTCGAAAGCCAGACCGGTCTCCTCGAGCAGAATGTGGATGCCTGTCGAGCAAGACCCCGGCGTCATGTAGAACTTCATTCAATCCGTGCCTTGTTGAGCGGGCCTGCATTGCAATGCGGACAAATCGCCTGTTGTCGAGCAATTCCGGCGCCAGGGATTTGCGGGACTGGAGAATATCAGGGCCGCATGGCTCAAGTGCGGCGCAGAACCTCTCTCGATTTATTCATGTCGGCGCCTCTGCGTCAATGTAGGAGATGACGGGCTTTCGCGCATTGTCTATGTAGGTGCGCGATAGAGGCTGCGTAACAACATCAAGGAACGATGTCATGACGGAAACGCCGAATCTCGAGGTCGAAGAGTCAATCAACAATTTGGTGCGCGAATTCTACCGCGAGGCGCGCCAGGATTCGCTGCTCGGGCCCATCTTCAACAGCGCCATCGAGGATTGGGACGTTCACCTGCGGATCGTCGCCGACTTTTGGTCGAAGGCGCTCTTGAAAACGGAGCGCTATAGCGGATCGCCGTTTCCGCTCCATATGAAAATGCCCGTCGAACTCGAGCACTTCGAACGATGGCTCGCGCTTTTCGAAGAAACGGCGAAGGCGACATTGCCAGCCGAATATGGAGCGAAGGCGATTGCGAAAGCGCGCCACATGGCGGAGAGCTTCAAGGCTGGCATCTTCATTTTCGTCGACAAAAACGGCAGGCCGGCGCGTCATCCCGGGTGAAAACGCCTGCAGCGAAGGTCCTTGGCGTTCACTACAATCGAACAAACCGGCCGCGGCTGTTATCGCCGCGCGCATGATGGCAAATCGGCTTGTCCCGTGCGATTGGCCGTTTCCGGCATAGCCGGTCAAGACCCGCGCGCCCTCGAAACGAAGGGCGCGCGACCTCATGCGTCGGGCGCTATCCTTACCCTCGCGACAGCTGGGCGGCGTCGAGCAGCTTCTGGCGCGCAGCGCCGATGCGGATGGCTTTCGCTGTAGCCTCGGCGATCGCGCGGCCCCTCTGGTCGGACCCCGTCCAGCTCGCTGCGCGGCCGCGAGGATCTATCTCAAGCAGTTTGACGCCGTGAGGCACAACGGTCGCGTCCCTGGCTACGCCCCGCAAAAAACCGTCCATCGGAGCGCAAACGGCAGCGCCGTCATGATTTCCAATGACCAAGCCTTTGAAGACACGCATGCCGATGTCGACGGGCGTCCGCCATAGGCCGTGACGGTCCGAATAAACGAAGCGGTCTTTGCCGACGCCGCCAAGGTCTCGCGCTCTGCCGTCCGCCACGGCGGTACGTCCGGTCTCGATCAATTTTCCCGTTGTGGTTGGATGCGTCTCAATAGCGACATCACAGTTGACGCCCACCTCGAAATGCGGTCCGAAACCGATCGTCAGCCGGGAAATGCCGCGAAGATCGGGAGTGACGCGGTATTTCTGCATCCGGGCGTCGATCAATACATCCGGCGTGCGCAGCGCGATGAGGTCGGTCAACTCGAGCGGGGTGACGACGACATGTCCGGGTTTCGCCAGAGCGCCGACGATCTCCATCACCGTCTCCGCCCGCTCCCCGGTGATTCCATCGACCTGCGCGCGATCCTCAAAGAGGGCGTCATGGAACGCCATCCCCCGGCGAATTACGGGCGGGTATGGATCATGGCTCAAAATGACGAGGTAACCGTCCCACGTCAGCCGCACGGCCGTCGCCGACGCGATTTCATTCGTTCCCAAAATAATGGCGAGCGATTGCGCCTCCGTGGCGAACAAGGATGCAAACTGCGCCTCTCGCATGGTCGAACCTCCTCTTCGGGCATCCACCCTGAGCAAACTTCGAGCCACGGCGAGGTGGTCGTAAAGACACCATAAATACGGTAAGTTACACCGATCTGGCGATGTTTTCTTCGAGAAGATTCTGCCGTTGAATCATAATTGTCGCAAAGACGACGATGACGCCATCCTGTATTGTTAGAAATATAGCACCGATGGCGAGGAAGGCGCTTTCTCAAGCGGCGTCGCGAAGCTCCCACGTCGGCGCCATTTCATCGAGGACCCGACGAATGGCGGGATGGCCGCCACTGCTTTCGACATAGCGGCCGAGCGGCGGGTAAGCCTCGAGAAGCGCTGGCTTGCCATAGGCGGCGGCGACCTTCGGAAGCATGAAGAGAGCGGGCGCGAGTTCGCAGTCGGCCAGCGTCAACTGCGAGCCAGCGGCAAAACGCTCAGCGCCCACATAGCTTTGCAGCGACGATAGTCCGCGTATGAGGCGCGTCAGCCATAAGGCCGCGCTTTGATCGCGCTTCGCCGGGTCGGCGTGGCGCCAGAGTTCGACGAGCGGCGTCATGATCTGCAGCTCGCCGATGCGTTGCAGCAACCGGACCCGCGCCTTCGCTTCCGGTTCTCCCGGCCGAAGGGACGGCTCCGGGAACTTATCTTCCAGATATTCCATGATCGCCGCCGATTCCGGCAGCGGCGTTCCGCTTTCGAGAATGAGGCACGGTATTGTCCCGAACGAATTGATGGCGTGAAACTTTGCCGACAGTAAACCGCCCGGTGGCGGTTCGATGTCGATTTTCAACCCTTTCGCGTAGATCGCGGTCCGCACCGGAGCGGAGAAAGGGGAGCTGTCTTCCGAATAGAGTATCATTGACGCCTCTCAGCGGATTGCGCCCCATCGCGCTTATCAACCGGAGCGGCTGGAGTCGAGCAAAACCGGAGCGGGCGCCGTTCACGTAAGCTGGCGCGCGCATCGGGGCTGAGACGACGCAGAGGCGAAGGCGGCGCCGCGCCCCCGCCTTTTGACGATCGGCCCGGCGCCGGGGAGCCGAGAAAGCTCTTTTCGAATTCGTGAAGGAACCCGCTGGCGCTCAAGCCGTTTACAAAGGGGAACCTTAAGCCACGGTCGCGATATGAGCGCAAAAGGTCCGCGTACACGCCTCATTGCGGCAAGCGTATTGATCGCGGCGGCTGTCGCGCCTCTCAAGGCTCAGACCGTGGCTGCGCCCGATGCGCCGCCTGTTGCCGCCGGGCGAGACCTGCCATCGAGCCTCGAGCAGTCAGCGGCGTTCGTCGGGGATGCATTCCCGAGCATCCATTTTCTCGATCAAGCGAGTCGTATGGCGATCGCTCATTCGAAAAATGACAAAATCCGCGATTTCGCCGAACACGTCGCCCAAGACGAAACGTCTGTCGGCAATTCCTTGATGCATTGGGTCCGTACGGGCGGAGCCGGGGCGGCCGACGAAACATCGTCGAGCAATCGTCTGGCGATTCGGATCAAGCCTCCGCGCATGTTGGCCTCACAAGCGAATTTCCTGCAACATCTGTCGGGTTTGCAGGGCCGCGACTTTGATGTGATGTATGTTTCAATTGAGAAAGACGCTTTGCAGAATCTTGCGTCCGTCTACGAGCTATATGTCCGCAACGGCCTCGACCCGGGGTTGCAGGCGATCGCGACGCGCGAATTACCTGAGGTAAAGCACCTGATTTCCGTGCTTGCCAGTCTTTAGCGCGCCCTCGCGCCGCGGCGCCGACGAACCCTCGCCGCTTTCAAAGAGAGCCGCAAGGTTTCGTCGAAAACGTCCTCACCAACGCTCCGGACAGATCGCGCATCATGCGCGTCTTGATCTTCGAATTGATGATCAACGGCAAAACAAGCTATAGCCTGTTAGACGCGAAAGAGGATATCGGAGACCTCTGGCCGCGGCGCGCCCCCCTCTGGGAGGGTGACGAGAAAGACGAGGAAGGACTCAAAGGATGAAAGCCATTGTGGCTGTGAAGCGCGTGGTGGACTATAATGTCAGGGTCCGCGTAAAAGCCGACAATTCCGGCGTCGAGACGAACAACGTCAAATTCTCCGCCAATCCATTCGACGAAATCGCCGTCGAAGAGGCTGTGCGTCTGAAGGAGGCTGGCGTCGTCTCCGAAATTGTCGCCGTCTCGATCGGCCCGGTTCAGGCGCAGGAAGTCCTGCGGTCAGCACTCGCCATCGGCGCCGACCGCGCCATTCTGGTGCAGACCGACGATGAAGTTCAGCCGCTCGCCGTCGCGAAGATCTTGAAAGCGCTCGTCGAGCGCGAAGCGCCGCAGCTGGTGATCCTTGGCAAGCAGGCTATCGACGACGATTCCAACCAGACGGGCCAATCCCTCGCGGCGTTGCTCGGCTGGCCGCAGGGCACATTCGCCTCGAAGCTCGTCCTGAAGGACGGCCGCGCCGAAGTGACCCGCGAGATTGATGGCGGCCTTGAGACCGTATCGCTGGCGCTGCCGGCGGTGGTGACCACCGATCTACGCCTCAACGAGCCGCGCTATGCGAGCCTTCCCAACATCATGAAGGCCAGGAAGAAACCGCTCGACATCATTCCCGCGGCTGACCTTGGACTCGACATTGCGCCGCGCCTGATTACCTTGCGCGTCGACGCGCCGCCGAAACGCAACGCTGGCGTCAAAGTGCCCGATGTTGCAACCCTCGTCGACAAATTGAAAAACGAAGCGAAGGTGATCTGACATGACCGCCCTGGTTCTGGCCGAGCATGACGGCCATGTCCTGAAACCGGCGACCCTGAACGCCGTCACCGCCGCCGCCCTCCTTGGCGGTCCAGTTCATTTGCTTGTGGTCGGCCATGGCGCCGGCGCCGCCGCCGAAGCTGGAGCGGCGGTCGCAGGCATCGAAAAAGTGCTGCTTGCCGACGATCCGCTCTATGCTCATCTCCTCGCCGAAACCGTCGCGCCGCTAGTGACACAGCTTGCAAAGAACTATGATGCGGTCCTAGCTGCGGCGACGACCTTCGGCAAGAACGTGCTGCCCCGCGTCGCAGCCTCGCTCGACGTGCAGCAGATCTCGGAGATCACGGCGGTCATCTCGCCCGACACTTTCGTGCGGCCGATCTACGCCGGCAATGCGCTGGCCACCGTGCAATCGAAGGATGCGCGGAAAGTTATCACCGTGCGAACCACAGGGTTTGAGCCCGTCGCCGCATCCGGCGGGACCGCGGGAATTGTCCCGATCGCGGCGGCGCCGGCCGCGGCGGATGCGATCTTCCTGCGGCAGGAGCTCGCCGCATCCGAGCGGCCCGAGCTGACCGCCGCCCGCATCGTGATTTCCGGAGGGCGCGGCATGCAGAACGCGGAAAACTTCGCAACCTATATCGAACCGATAGCCGACAAGCTTGGCGCCGCTATGGGCGCGTCGCGCGCAGCGGTCGACGCCGGCTACGCCCCCAATGACTGGCAGGTCGGCCAGACCGGCAAGATCGTCGCGCCGCAGCTTTATATTGCGGTTGGCATATCGGGAGCCATCCAGCATCTCGCGGGGATGGGAGACTCGAAAGTCATCGTCGCCATCAACAAGGACGAGGACGCTCCGATTTTCCAGATCGCGGACTACGGCCTCGTGGCCGATCTGTTCCAGGCCCTGCCTGAACTCAATGCGGCTCTAAAATCCTCCTGAGCCGCCACTTGGGACCGCCTTGTGGACCACTAAGATAATCCCCGAGGACGCTTCGACAAACTATCCGGGAGCATGACGCCGAAAAGCTGCAGACTTTCCTGACCCATATCATGCCGTAAAAACAACGGCTTAAGGAACATAATGCAACTCCGCCTCTGAGGCGTCATGGGCGGCGGCCGCCGCCGGGCCCGAGAGTTTCCCCAGCGATGGGACGCATCGCTCCGAGCTATCGACATTCCATAACTTATATTATGCGCATCATTGATGATGCGCTGACTCAAGCGCCATCACACGGATATGCCATAATCCCGGCGCAATAGCCTCGGTTCGTCTGCGCGGACTCGGCATCGTATCCAGCCGCCTTCTTTCGATCCGCCGGACGCGGCCATCGCGGCTGATCCATGCATTCGTGAAGCGTGCGCGCCCAGCGCGCGCAGCATCTGACGGCGTTCAACTGCGTCTTGACATGCATGAGCCGCCAACAAAGCTGCTCAATTCATGCTTAGGCCCGGCGCGCCAGGGATCGCAGAAATCCCTGATAGTCATCATTCAATTCCATGTCGACGGCAGGGGCTAGCTTGAGTAGCAAATTCGCGGTGAAAGCCTGGTCATTGCGGGCGTCTCCCAGCGCCTCGCGCAATACGGGAACATTGTCCTCGATATGCTGAAGGAAGGCGACGCCTTTGTCCAAGGTTTCTGTCCAGCGCTCGCGCGTCCATTTCGCCAGAGGATACATGATCTCATGCACGAAATTGGATGCGCGCGCCTTCTCGAAGAAGCGCAGACCCGTGCTCCAATTTTCCTTGGCGCGCAGCGGCGGCGGAGGGATGTCGCCAACGAGCAATTTCTTGCCGGATTGACCAACAAAATCGTCCAGCGTTTCTGGATTTCCAATATTCGCACGGAAATAGGACAAAGCGAATGATCCGGGGAATTCTTCTCCCATGCGCTCCGCCAGAGCGGCTTCGACTTTGTCCACAGCCGCCTTGTCCCCTTTCAGCGCCGCCGTCATGCAGAATGCGAAAATCGCGTCATTTCCGACATTCTGCACACCGGTAGTCTTCAACTGCTCCGCCGAAAGCCTTGGCGTTATCCCGTCGGCGGGGGCCTCGGCCTGCCCTGCCCGTTGCGCCGTTATAAAGGCGGTAATTTCCAGCCACCCCATCAGATGCGCGATGAAGGCGTCTGGATCCACATGCACGATCGCCAGATTGAGCGGCTCCTTGCGCTTTTTCAGTTCGGCCATATCTGTCATAACTAATCCCCGATGTATCCATGTTGTCTGTTTTGATGTGGCCCGGGATGGCGCGCGCAGCGATCGTCCACCGCCTCGCCGCCCGCCGGACTGAGGCCGATCCATTCCGCCACAAGCGCCATATCGAACCCAGCCTCGCAGCGATCGCCGACTTGCATCAACGGACGGCGGATCAGCAGCTTGTCTTGCAGCATCAAGGCGAGCGCGGCAGGCTCATCCAGCGTCTCCGGCCGCAATTCGCCTGACTTGACGCGCGGCGAGGCGCTGTTGAACCAGTCGCGCACGGGCCGGGCGCCGAAGAAAGCGCGTAGCCGCTCGGAGGTCCAGGGCTCTGCGAGCAGGTTGCGCGCGACCACCGCATGGCCCGAAGCGGCCAGCAGCTTTTTTTGCCGCGCATTGCCACCGCAGCCAGGCTTTTCCCAGAACAGGATTGTCGCCATTCGGACAAATCTCCAAAGTCTGCCCGCTGGCACGCAAGAAACAGGCCGCGGCGAAGCCTCCAGATCGACCGCATAAATCGGGAGGAGCCACGCGGGGAGCGGCCGCCCCCGGCATTCTTGAGCGGCGGGGGTTGGACCAGACCATCGGCATCGCCTGCGGCGCGGGTCAGCTCGGCATTTCGAGCCACGACCCGCCCGCATTCTTGCAACACGCCTTTGAAGTCCGGCCGGCGTCATGCAACATTGCGCACGCGGCGCTATCTGACGGGACGGCGTGCTTTTCTGGCAATTCACGAGATGCCCCGCTATTGGCCAGGCTCCATCGAGCGGCAGGAGATTTTCCATGACCCTTGCTTACGACCGCCAGTTTCTTGATCGTCTTGGCGTCGAGCATCCGATCATCCAGGCGCCCATGGCCGGAATCTCGACGCCGGCTCTCGCGGCGGCCGTATCCAACGCCGGCGGCTTGGGGTCGATTGGCGTCGGCGCCACCGACGCCAATGGCGCCCGCGACATGATTGCATCTCTCCGCGCGGCCACAAACCGAGGCTTCAACGTCAACGTCTTCTGCCACAGGCCCGCGGTCGCGAACGCCGCAATCGAGGAGGCCTGGCTCAAACGGCTGACGCCTGAATTCCAACGCTTTGGCGCCGCACCGCCAGCGCGCCTTAGCGAAATCTATCGAAGCTTCGTCGACGACGACGCCATGCTCGCTCTGTTTTTACAGGAAAAGCCCAAGGTCGTGAGCTTCCATTTCGGCCTGCCTTCGCCGCAACGCATCGCCGCACTCCGCGCGGCCGGAATCCTGCTCTTCGCCAGCGCGACAAATCTCACTGAGGCGCGCGCCGTCGCGCAGGCCGGAATCGACGCCGTGGTCGCGCAAGGCTATGAGGCTGGCGGCCACCGCGGCGTATTCGACCCTGACGCGCCGGACGATCGTCTCGGAACCATGGCCCTGACGCGCCTTCTCGTGCGCAATCTCAACATTCCAGTCGTCGCGGCCGGCGGCGTCATGGACGGCGCGGGCGTCGCCGCGGTCTTGCATCTTGGAGCCAGCGCGGCCCAGCTCGGCACGGCCTTTATCGACTGCCCGGAATCGCAGGCTGACGAATTCTACCGCGTGGCTTTGCGGAGCGAGGCGGCGCATCATACAGTGATGACGCAGGCAATCTCAGGACGTCCCGCGCGATGCCTCGCCAACCGCTTCACCGCTTTTGGGGAGCAAATCGACCGAGGAGCGGTCCCTGCCTATCCGATTGCCTATGACGCCGGGAAGGCTCTGAACGCCGCGGCGAAGGCGGCCGGCGAGCCGGGATATGGAGCGCAATGGGCGGGGCAAGGCGCACCGCTCGCGCGCGCCCTGCCCGCGGCGGCTTTGATGGCCGAACTCGTCTCCGAGTTGAACGAAGCGGCAGGGTAACGCCTGCCGCTCGGCCGCCGGCGGCGTTCGGGCTATGCGAATCCAGCCACTTCATGCGGCGTGTAGGGCGCTTCGAGCGCCGCGATTTCCTCCGGCGTCAGATTGAGCGAAAAGGCCGCGATGGCGTCGCTCAAATGATGCGGTTTCGAGGCGCCGATGATCGGCGCCGTAACGGCGTTTTTCTGCGCGACCCAGGCCAGAGCCACCTGCGCGCGGGGAACGCCGCGCGCTTTCGCAATCTTGCCGACCGACTCGATAATCTGGCGATCGGAATCGGTTATATGAGCGTAGAGAATTTTGCCGAACTCATCAGTCTGCTGGCGCTCGCTCGTTTCGTCAAAGGCTCGCGTCAAGCGGCCGCGGGCGAGCGGAGACCAGGGCAACACGGCAACATTCTCATCGGCGCAAAGAGGCAACATCTCGCGCTCCTCCTCGCGATAGAGAAGGCTCACGTGATTTTGCATGCTGACGAATTCGGTCCAGCCATTGAGCCGCGCCGTATAGAGCGCCTTGGAGAATTGCCACGCATACATTGATGAGGCGCCGATATAGAGCGCCTTTCCGCTTTTCACGACGTCGTGAAGCGCCTCGAGCGTTTCTTCGATCGGCGTCCCATAGTCCCAGCGATGGATCTGATAAAGATCGACATAGTCCGTGCCGAGCCGCTTCAGGCTGGCGTCAATCTCGGTGAAGATGGCTTTTCGCGAAAGGCCGCCGCCGTTCGGCCCAGGACGCATGCGAACATACACCTTCGTGGCGAGAACGATCTCGTCCCGGCGCGCGAAATCCTTGATCGCGCGGCCCACGATCTCCTCGGAGGATCCGTCCGAGTAGGCATTGGCCGTATCCAGAAAATTGACGCCGAGTTCGATCGCCTGCTTGATGATCGGCCGGCTTTTTTCTTCGTCGAGCGTCCAGCTGTGGGGGCCCCGATCAGGCTCGCCAAAGGTCATGCAGCCGAGGCAAAGCCGCGAAACCTCAAGTCCGGTCGAGCCGAGCTTTACATAGTCCATCGTCAATACTCCTGACGGCAAGGCTCAGGTCAAAGAGCGCCTTGATCACATGCGCGCCGCCGGTTGGCAAAACACTTTCGCCGGAGCAACGCGCAAGCGCCGCAGCAGAAGAGCGCCGCCGCAGCGGGAGAATGCGCTCAACTGGAGTCACGTCCTCTCAAGCCGTTGTTAGAACAGTCTGAGGCTTTCCGGCATCGTGCTTTAGCGCCAAAGGTTCGTGCGCGCGAGATCGAGCACTTCGTCGGCGCGCCCGTTCATCACCGCCTTCACCATGTAAAGCGTGAAGCCCTTGGCCATCTCGGCCGTCACTTTCGGCGGCATGGCGAGCTCCATCCGGTTCACCACGGCGTCGATGAGCACTGGACCTTCATGAGAGAGCGCCTCGGCGACGCCGGCTTCGACGCTTGCGGGATCCTCAAGCCTTATTCCGCGTATGCCGACCGCTTCCGCCATAGCCGCGAAATTCGGGTTCTTCAGCTCGGTCCCGGTGTCCACGAAGCCGCTCGACTTTTGCTCGAGTTCGATAAAGCCCAGCGAGCCATTGTTGAACACAACGACTTTCACCGGCAGGCCAAGCTGCGCGAGGCTGAGAAAATCGCCCATCAACATGGTGAAACCGCCGTCGCCCGAGAGCGAGATCACCTGACGTTTCGGGAAGGCGGATTGCGCGCCGATGGCCTGCGCCATCGCATTCGCCATCGAGCCGTGCCAGAACGACCCGATGAGCCGACGCTTGCCATTCATCGCGAGATAGCGAGCGGCCCAAACGGTCGGCAGACCGACGTCGCAGGTGAAGATCGCGTCATCCGACGCGAGGTCGCTGAGGGCGCGGGCGACCTGCTGCGGATGGATCAGTCCTTTGCCGCGGGTTCCGCGCGCCTGATCGTCAAGGCCCTGGCGCGCCTTGCGATAATGCTCCTGCGCCTGATCGAGACGCTTGCGGTCGGTCTTTTCCTTAAGCAGCGGCAACAAGGCTTCGAGCGTCGCTCCGACGTCGCCGACGAGGCCGAGATCGACCGAAGCCCGGCGGCCGATCTGTTCCGGCCTGATGTCGATTTGCGCGATGCGCGCCGCATCGGCCTTCGGATAAAATTGGCGATAGGGAAAATCGGTCCCGAGCATCAGAAGAACGTCGCAATCATTCATGGCGTAATAGCCGGACGAAAAGCCGATGAGGCCCGTCATGCCAACGTCATAAGGATTATCCCATTCGACGTGTTCCTTGCCTTTGAGCGCATGGACCATCGGCGACTTAAGCCGCTCGCCGAGCGACAACAGTTGATCATGCGCGCCCTGACAGCCGGAGCCGCATAACAAAGTGATCCGCTCGGCGCCGTTCAGCAAGTCCGCCAGCTGCTGCAGCTCCGCCGGCCCCGGCCTCACCACAGGCCGGGGCGCGAGCAGGCCCGCTGGCTTTGCCGTCGGCGCGTCCGACGCGGCCTGCAGCGCGACGTCGCCAGGCATCACCACGACTGAAACGCCGCGCTTGGCGACAGCCGTGCGAATGGCGATTTCGAGCACGCGCGGCATCTGGTTGGCGCCGGAAACCAGTTCGCAATAATCGCTGCATTCGCGGAACAGATCCTGCGGATGAGTCTCCTGAAAATAACCCGAGCCGATTTCAGCGGAGGGGATCTGCGCCGCGATAGCCAGCACGGGCACGCGTGAGCGATGGCAATCGAACAGACCGTTGATGAGATGCAGATTGCCGGGTCCGCAGCTGCCGGCGCATACGGCGAGCTCGCCGGTCAGATGCGCTTCCGCGCCAGCCGCGAAGGCTCCAACCTCCTCGTGGCGCACATGAATCCACTCGATCTTGCCCTGGCGGCGCATGGAATCAGTCAGGCCATTCAGGCTGTCGCCGACGATGCCGTAAATGCGCTTCACGCCGGCGGCGGCCAGCGTTTCAGCGAATTGATCCGCTACAGTCTTCATGATCCCATCCCTTAAAGCTTGCATCAACGCGGAGAGTGAGACCGGGGCGCCGTCGCTTCCGCGAGAGGGTAAGTCGTCGAGCTATCACCTGTTACTGGATCGAGGCTTGTCCTTGAAAGCGTGACCGCTGCCCCTGCTTTTGTCCACGAATGCTGATAACGGTCAAGTTGCAAACGCGGACGCCTCGTATAACCTTGTCAGCGGCAATGTGGGCCATCAACTCAAATTCTCGCATTTGTTTAAGCCACCCTTCATCCTCCCGAGAATAAGGGCCTGATTGCGGAAATTCGTGAGATTCGAAAAACGCGGCGGCCGCCCGAAGGATCCGCGCCGCGATCCAAGACGCCCGAGTTGATTGTCGGGACCTTTAGCGAGCGTAATACAAGGAGGAGACATATGGCGACCGGACCTGACTTCAACAGTCCAATAGAAACCGATCTGACCGACTTCAACCTCATCAATACGCCTATGCTGAACAAGGGAACCGCCTTCACGGAGGCGGAGCGCGGCGTCTTCCATCTGCATGGGCTGCTGCCGCCTCACGTTGGCGCGCTGGACGAGCAAGTGGCGCGCCGCCTTAAGGTCTTGCACGCTTTTGAAACGGATTTCGAGCGTTACGCTTTTCTGCGCGATTTGCAGGATACCAATGAGACGCTGTTCTATGCTCTGCTGGTGCGCAACCTTGAGGAGATGCTGCCGCTGGTCTACACGCCAACCGTGGGCGAGGGATGCCAGCGCTTCAGCGAGATCTGGCGCAAGCCGCGCGGCGTGTTTTTGAGCTATGCGAACAAGCATCGCATTCGTGAGATCCTTTCAAATCCACGCTTCGATCATGTTCGCGTCATCGTGGTAAGCGATGGCGAGCGCATCCTCGGCCTCGGAGACCAGGGCGCCGGCGGCATGGGCATACCGATCGGCAAGCTGTCGCTCTATACGGGCTGCGCCGGCATTCACCCCGACATGACGCTGCCGATCCTGCTCGACGTCGGGACCAACAACAAGGAGCGCCTCGCCGATCCGCTCTATGTGGGCTGGCGGCATGAGCGCGTGACCGGCGCGGAGTACGACGATTTCGTCGAAGCTTTCGTCGAAGCCGTCGCCGATCGCTGGCCGGACGTTCTTCTCCAATGGGAGGATTTCGCGGGATCCAGCGCCAGCCGCCTGCTCCTGCGCTACCGCGACCGGCTCTGCACCTTCAACGACGACATCCAGGGCACCGCCGCCGTCGCCGCCGGAACCCTTCTGGCCGCGATCAACGTGACTGGCGTGAAACTGACAGAGCAGCGCATTGCTTTTCTCGGCGCCGGCTCGGCCGGCTGCGGCATCGCGTCTCTCATTTTGCAAGCGATGATCGATGATGGCGCGAGCGAGACGGAGGCGCGCAGCCGCTTCTTCATGGTCGACCGCAACGGTCTCCTCATCGAGGGCATGCAGGGGATCACTCCGGCCCAGACGCCCTTCGTGCAGAAACGGGAGGCGGTCGCCGGGTGGTCCCGGCAGACGCCAAACGAGATCAGTCTCCTCGACGTCGCGTCAAACGCCAAGCCAACCGCGCTGATCGGCGTTTCGGGCCAGGCCGGCGCCTTTGCCGAGGCTGTCGTTCGCGCGATGGCGCAGCATGTGGAAAGGCCTGTCATCTTCCCGCTGTCCAATCCGACCTCGCGCAGCGAGGCGACGCCGGAACAGCTCATCGCCTGGACTGATGGACGCGCGCTGATCGGCTCCGGCAGTCCCTTCGCGCCCGTCGAATGGAAGGGCAGGACGATCCCGATTGACCAGACAAACAATTCGTACATCTTTCCGGGCGTCGGGCTCGGCGTCCTCGCTTCCGGGGCGCGAAGAGTGACCGATGCGATGTTCATGGCCGCGGGCAAGGCCCTCGCCAAAATGTCGCCGACGATAGACGACAAGAACGGACGGCTGCTGCCTACCGTCGATCGGCTGCGCGCGGTGTCGCTCGCTGTCGCGAACGCCGTCGCGCGTCAGGCTCAGGCCGACGGCGTCGCCGATCGGTGCGACGAAGCCGCCTTGTCGGGGCGCATCAAGGCTTACGTCTGGGAGCCTCAGTACCGGCCCTACCTCAAGCGTGGTTGAGCCGTTCCGATATTGATCGCCCGGCCGCCCTTGCCGTGCGGCCGAGCGTCCCGGCAAAACCCTCGCCGCGGCGCTCTCAGCGGCTCCAATCACACATCCGCACAAGTTCGGGAAACATACAATGAACGATCTTCGCACGGAAACCGACAGTCTCGGAGAGGTCCTGGTGCCGGCCGACAAGCTCTGGGGCGCGCAGACGCAGCGGTCTCTCGAGCATTTCAGCATCGGCAAGGATCTGATGCCGCGCGAGATGATCACGGCTTTCGCCATTTTGAAGAAGGCGGCGGTCATCGCAAACAAGGCCGGCGGCCGGCTCGATGAGCAAAAACACGGGTTGATCATCAAGGTCTGCGACGAGATCCTCGCCGGTCAGCATCAGGAGATGTTCCCGCTGCATGTCTGGATGACCGGCAGCGGCACCCAGTTCAACATGAATGTGAACGAGGTGATCGCAAATCGCTGCTCCCAGCTCGCGGGAACGCCGCTCGGCAGCAAGACGCCGGTTCATCCGAATGATCACGTCAACATGTCGCAATCGTCGAACGACACATTTCCGTCGGCGATGTATATCGCCGCCGCGGTGAATGTCGCGCACCGGCTGATCCCGGCGGTGAAAGAGCTGCGCGACGCGATCGCGTCAAAGGCCGCCGAATGGGCCGATATCGTCAAGATCGGCCGCACCCATATGCAGGATGCGACGCCGATCACGTTGGGCCAGGAATGGTCCGGCTACGCAGCCATGCTGGAGGACGATCTCGAACGCATCGACGACGCGCTGAAGGGCGTCTACCGTCTCGCGCTCGGCGGCACGGCGGTCGGCACGGGAATAAATGCCGCGCCCGGATTCGCGGAAGCCGCGGCGGCCGAAATCGCAAAGCTGACGGGCCTGCCCTTCGTCACCGCGCCGAACAAATTTGCCGTGCAGGGCGCACATGACGCCCTTGTGCAGCTCTCCGGCACGTTCCGCACGCTCGCCGTCTCGCTCTACAAAATCGCGAACGACATTCGGCTGATGTCTTGCGGCCCGCGCGCCGGCTTCGCCGAGCTGGTCATTCCGGAAAATGAGCCTGGCTCTTCGATCATGCCGGGCAAGGTCAATCCGACGCAGGCGGAGGCGCTGACCATGATCGCCGTGCAGGTCATGGCAAACGACGTGGCCGTCGGCTTCGGGGGCGCCGGCGGCTACCTCGAGATGAACGTCTATAAGCCGCTGATGATCCACAACATCATGCATTCGATCACGATCATGACGGACGGATGTGTGAACTTCCGCAAATTCCTCGTCGAGGGGACGAAGCCGAACCTCAAGCAGATCAAGGGTTATGTCGATCGTTCGCTGATGCTCGTCACCGCGCTCGCGCCGGTGATCGGCTACGACAAGGCCTCAATGATCGCGCATTACGCCATGGATCACGATTTGACCCTCAGGGAAGCGGCGCTGAAACTTGAGTTGGTCACCGAACAGGAGTTCGACCGCATCGTCGATCCCGCCAAGATGGTGAAGCCTTATGTCGCCACTGAGTAAATGGTCGGCTCGCGCAGAAGGGTCGGGGGACGGCTAAGGAATGTCCGATCGTTCTGGCCAGCTTCTGCCCGCGGTCTCGCCGCCGCCAAAGCGCGTAGACCCGCCACAGCGGGAGGCTATGGATATAGTGTTGGCTTGCGCCAGGCTCCTGTTCGTCAATGGTCAGACAACGGAACACACGATCGCGGGCGCGACGCGCCTTGCGCAAGCATTCGGCTATCGCGCGACCGTCTTTGTGCATTGGGGCGAATTGACCTTGCGCATCGAGGACGACGCCGGCGCCTTTATCGACATGATCGAGGCCGCGCCACTCGGCGTCGACATGAACAAGGTCGCCGCGACCACGAACTTGATCGACGCGGTTTGTGAAGGCCGCGCAAGCGCGGCGGCGATGCGACCGGGAATAGAGACGATCGCGTGCCTGCCGCCCGTTTCGCTATGGCGCTTCACCTTGCTGGCGGGCGCGGGAGCGGCGGCGCTCGGGGTGATTTTTGGCGCGACTCATTTCTTAAGCCTCATCCTGATCGCGCTCAGCGCCGGCGCGGGAGCCTTGTTGCGGCGCGGCCTGACGCTGGCGAGCCGCAACCCGTTTGCGCCGCCTTTCTGCGCCGCCCTGCTCGCCGGCGTCGTCGGCGCGATCGTCGTGCGGCTCGATCTCAGCTCCACGCTTCGGCTCATCGCCGTTTGCCCCTGTATGGTGCTTGTTCCCGGGCCCCATCTCCTCAATGGCATGCTCGATCTCGCCAGGGCGCGCATCGCGCTCGGCGGCGCCCGCATCGGCTTTGCCAGCCTCATCATTTTGATGATTTGCGCGGGGCTTCTTGTCGGGCTTGCGCTCGGCGGAACGAGCCTGCCCGTCTCGGGCGCCTCGCGTGCGGTTCCGCTCGGCTATGACATAATCGCCGCGGGCGTCGCCGTCGCGGCCTATGGCGCTTTTTTCTCCATGCCGTGGCGAATGCTGCCGATACCAATTTTGGTCGGAATGCTGGCGCATGCTTCTCGCTGGGCGATGCTTGCGATAGCGGGCGCCAGCGCCGAGGCGGGAGCGTTCGCCGCCTGCCTGATCGTCGGAACCATTATGACGCCGATCGCGGATCGGCTCCGATTGCCGTTCGCGGCGGTCGCTTTCGCCTCGGTCGTGTCCCTCATACCCGGCGTCTTTCTGTTCCGAATGGCCGGCGGGCTGGTCGATCTGATGAGCCTTGGCCCTGACGCGCCGCCCCACCTGCTGGCGGCCGCCCTCACCGACGGCGCGACGGCTTTCCTCATCATTATCGCAATGGGTTTTGGCCTCATCATTCCAAAATTGTGCATCCAATATTTTGTGGCCGCTTTCGTGAAGCCCAAATCGCCCCGCCTTCGCAAAGACGCCGCGTAGCTCTTAATGAGCCTCGACCGGCGCCTTTGATCGCGGCGGCCTGCGTAACAGCGTGATCGCCGCGAGGCTGACTATGAGCCCGACGCCGACGACCCAGAAAGCGTCGGAATAGGCCGTTACGTAAGCCTCCCGGCGAACCTGCGTCGCGATCGACGCCAGCGCCTGCGCCCTGGCGATGATGGGATCGGCGATGACGCCCCGCGCTCCGGCCATCAGCATGGCGATCCGCTCCTGGGTCCGCACGGCGTTCTGCGTCATCCCTTCGGCAAGAATCGAGAAGTGGAAATGTTCGCGCCGCTCGATGATCGTCGAAAGCAGGGCGATGCCGACTGATCCGCCAAGATTGCGCATCATGTTTGATAAGGCCGACGCGTCCGCCGTCTCCCTTGGAGGAAGATTGGCGGTCGAAAGCTGCGACAGCGGGATTGAAAACAGCGGCTGGCCGGCGGCGCGCAAAAGCTGCGGCAGGATCAACTGGTCCATGCCGACGTCATGGGTCAGGTTCACATTGATGAAGCAGCTCGACGCAAAAAGCAGCGTGCCGACGACGACGAGAATGCGCGGATCGACCCGCTTCATGAGGAACGGCATGGCCGGAAACAAAACCAGCTGCGGCAGTCCGCTCCACATCACGACGTAGCCGATCTGCTCGGCGTTATAGCCTTGAATTTGTGCGCAGTAGAGCGGAATGACATAGGTCGAGCCCAGCGAGACGGCGCCAAGCACAGCCATTAAGGCGCTGGAGGCGCCGACCGTCCTGTTGCCGAGCACGCGCAGGTTGATGAAAGGCCTCGCCGCCGTCAGCTCGCGCAGAATGAAAAGCAGGACGCCGGCGCCCGCCGCGATCGACAATCGGATGATCATATCCGATTCGAACCATTCCTTGCGCTGGCCTTCCTCGAGCACGAAAGTGAGGCTCGAGAGTCCGATCGCCATCGCGGCGATGCCGAACCAGTCGCCCTTTGGCAGTTCGGCCCACCGGGCGGCTTGCTTTGGCAAAGCTGTGAGCTGGATGACGGCGGCGATCGGCCCCGGAATAAGGTTCAGGTAGAAAATATAGTGCCAGGAAAAACTATCGGTCAGCCAACCGCCAACCGTCGGGCCGAGGGCTGGAGCAAGGGTCGCCGTCAGTCCGAAGAAAGTGATGCCGACCCCTTGTTGCGACTTCGGCAGCCGCGTCCGGACGATGGTGATGGCCGTCGGGATGAGGACGCCGCCCGTAAACCCCTGCGCGGCGCGGAAAATAATCAGTTGCGGCAACGACGTCGACAAGGCGCAAGCAATCGAAAAGACGACAAAAAGGCTCGTGTTGACCGAAAGGTAGCGGCGAAGGCCAAAGATCGACCCAAGCCAGCCCGTGAGCGGAATCACGATGATCTCGGCCATCAGATATGCGGTCGAAATCCAGCTCCCTTGCTCCGCCGACGCGCCGATCGCGCCTTCGATGTCGGCCAGCGACGAATTGGTGATCTGGATGTCGAGAATGGCGGTGAAGGCCCCCAGAATGGCGCCGGCAACGGCGAGCCAGTCCCCGGCGCTCGCCTTCGCCTCCTCACTCCCGCTCATCGTCCGCCTTCAACGCGATGGCGCCGGCGTGGTCCTTTCCGGGCCGCGCGCGCGTGTCGATCGTCGCCTCAACCGAGAGCCCTGGCCGCAGGCGCTGAATCAAGGGATCATCGCCGTCAAGGATGATCTTCACCGGGACGCGCTGCACGATCTTGGTGAAATTTCCGGTCGCGTTCTCCGGCGGCAGCAGCGCGAATTGCGCGCCTGTCCCCGGCGCAAAGCTGTCGATGCGGCCATGAAACACGTGATCGCCATAGGCGTCGACGGTGAAGGACGCGGGCTGTCCCTCGACCATCGCGCCGACCTGCGTCTCCTTGAAGTTGGCGATGAGATAGATCGATTTGCCCATCGGCACGATCGTCAGGAGATTGGCGCCTGGCTGGACGAGCTGGCCCTTGCGCAGCGACCTGTCGCCGACGACGCCGTCGATCGGCGCTCTGATCGTCGTATATTCGAGATTGAGCTTGGCCTGATCGAGATTGATCTCGGCTCGCTGCAGGCTGGCGCGCGCGGCTGCCTCGAGGGAATGCAGGGCGTCGGTCTGTTTCTGGGCGGCGTCATAGCTGGCTCGCGCCTTGTCGAGCGCAGCCTGCTTCTGCAGAAGGTCCGAGGTCGCCTGATGCGAGCGCTGGATCGTGCCGGCTCCGCTGTGCAGAAGGTCGCCATAGCGCTTTTGCTCTTCCGTTGCGAAATCAAGCGCCGCCGTCATTGTGGCGACATCCGCTTTTGCTTCCTCGATCTTTGCCTGTTGCTGGATCAGCGCCGCGGCGACTCCCTCAAGACCGGCCTTCGATCTGTCGAGATCGGCCTGCGACTGAAAAAGAGCGATGCGATAGTCACGCTCGTCGATCCGCGCCAGGACCTCGCCCGCCTTCACCGGCTGATTGTCCGAGACAAAAACCTCGGCGACGAATCCCCCGACTTTCGGCGCCGCCACAACCTTGTCAGCTTGCAAAAACGCGTTATCGGTCGTCTCCTCAAAACGGCCGGCCGTCCACCAGCGCCAGCCGAACCAGCCAGCGGCGCCGAATGCGAGCAGGAGCGCAATGACGGTCAATAGGCGTTTGCGGCGGGATCGAACGGGCCTCTGTCGAGAGCCGGCCGCGGCTTCGCCCTCAGAAGGAGGGACAGATGTCGGAGCGCCCTCGCGCAAACGAATGATAGCCTCGGCGTCCCTCACGGGCGTATTTTCAGGGGAAAGTGATCGGGTGCGAGGAAGAGAACTTGCGGATGAATCCATGAGTCTGCCATAATGGAACGGAACGGTACCGTTTTATACCGGCGGCTGACATTCGGCAAGCCAGGATTTCGAGACATGCGATGAAAACGACTTCAACAGACGGGCGCGGCGAAGGACGGAGGGACGATTCCTCCCCACGGAGCGGGCGCCCAACCAAGGCGGCGGCGGCGCAGCGGGATGAACGCCTGCTGGAGATCGCAACCGACATGTTCCTGAAGCATGGTTTCGACGGGACGTCGATGGAGCGCCTGGCCGAGGCCGCCATGATCGGCAAGGCGACGCTTTATGCGCGCTATGCCGATAAGGGTCAGTTATTCGCCGATGTTCTGCGCCGGCGCATCCTTACGATCTACGCCCCCATCGAGGCCGAATTCGCAAAAGGCCTCAGCGGCAAATCCCTGGAAGAAACGCTTACGATTCTGGCGCTGCGCTTTATCGATTCATCCCTGTCGCCAGCATCAATCGCTCTCCTTCGTATCCTCACGGCACAGAGCGAGCGTTTTCCCGAACTCGGCAAGCTCGCCGTAGAGGAAGGAACAAACCGGAAGATCAGGCTTGTCGAAGGCATCCTCACGCGCTTTTCCGCCGGGCGCCGTTTCGCGATCGACGATATGGCGCTCGCCGCGGATCTGTTCCTTGGCATCGTCCTCGGACGGGTCTCGCGCATAGCCTTGCTCGGCGTCCAGATGGACCCCGAAGCGCTCGATCGCCAAACCCGCGAGGCCGTGCGGATATTTGTGCGGGGCCTTGTCAAGGATGACTGACGAGTCGTTGACGCAATATACTGGAGCTGGCCTCCTGAACTCGCCTTTTTGAAGGCCAACTCGCCATGATCTCGTCGAAACGCGCGCGGCGCCCTTCATCCAAATTCGTGATCTACGCTGCGATCGTCGGCAATCTTCTTGTCGCCGCGACGAAATTCGTCGCCGCCGCCCATACCGGCAGCTCCGCGATGCTGAGCGAAGGCGTGCATTCGCTCGTCGATACCGGAAATGAACTGCTGCTTCTTTATGGCCTTCATCGCGCGACGGCCCGGCCCGATCGCCAGCATCCTTTAGGTTACGGCCGCGAAGTCTATTTCTGGAGTTTCGTCGTCGCGCTTCTGGTTTTCGCGCTCGGCGCCGGGATCGCTTTTTATCAGGGCGTGGCCCAGGTCATTGCTCGGGAGCCGATCGAGAACCCGTCCGTCAACTATATCGTGCTCGCTTTTTCGGCGATGTTCGACGGCGCGACGTGGTGGATCGCGTTGCGTAATTTCAAAGGCAGAAAGCCATACGGCGCGCTGTTCCGCGCGGTGCGGGACAGCAAGGACCCGCCGTCCTTTATGGTTCTCTTTGAGGATAGCGCGGCTCTCATTGGTCTTTTAATCGCCTTCGCCGGGTGCTTTCTGTCAGTCAGTCTGCGCAGGCCCGAATTGGACGGCGTCGCCTCGATCCTGATCGGCGTCGTGCTCGCCCTGACCGCGGTGGTGCTGGCGCGCGAAACCAAGGGGTTGCTCATCGGTGAATCCGCTGACCCTTCAATCATCGATGCGATCCTGCGCCTTGCCGGCGAGATCGACGGCGTCGCCAACGCCAATGGCGTGCTGACGATCCATTTGGCGCCCGATCAAATTCTCGTCGCGCTCAGTCTCGAATTTGCGGACAATTTGACGACGCCGATGATCGAAGCCCGCGTGCTCGAGTTGGAGCAGCGCCTGCATGCGAGCCACCCTTCCGTCGTCGCGATTTTTGTCAAGCCGCAAACGCCCGACTCTTTCAAGACGACCTTCGAGCGCCGGTTTGGCCAATCCCCTCCGAAAAGACAGCCTTTGCGTCGGGGCTCGGAAGCTGAACATCGCGGCAATGACGACATCCGGCGCGATGTTCTGGATTGAACTTGAAAAAGACCCTTCGGGAGCCGCCGTTCAGGCCTCGGCGTGCGCCGGCTCCTTGACGCGGAACATCGCGACATAGAGCGCCGGCAGGACGATCAGCGTCAGCATGGTTGCAACGAACAGGCCGCCCATGATGGCGAAAGCCATCGGGCCCCAGAACACCGTCGGGGCGATGGGAATGAAGCCGAGCACCGTCGAAATCGCCGTCAGCATGATCGGGCGAAAACGTGAAAGCGTGCCCTCGACGACGGCGTTCCAGACGTCGCGCCCCTGCGCCCGCTCGGTCTCGATCTGCTCGATGAGGATCACCGCGTTGCGCGCGATCATGCCCATCAGCGCCAGAATGCCGAGGATGGCGACGAAGCCGAGCGGCCGGCCGGAAATCAACAAGGCCGCGACGATGCCGATGAGGCCCATCGGCACGACGCTCACGACGAGAGCCAGCCGGCTGAAGCTATGTAGCTGAGCCATCAGGAACAACACCATCAGGAACAGCATCAATGGAACCTTGGCGAAGACCGAGGCCTGCGATTGCGCGCTTTCCTCCACTGTGCCGCCGACGTCGATATGATAGCCTGCCGGAAGGCTTTCGCTCAGCTTCTGCACAACGGGAGCGAGCGAGCGGACAGCGGTTTCAGGCGTCGCGCCAGCCTGCACGTCGGCCTGCACCGTCAATGTCGGGACGCGCTGGCGCCGCCAGATCAAGGGATATTCCTGATCGAAGTCGAAGGTCGCAACCTGGCTCAGCGGCACCATGCGTCCGTTCGGAAGCGGCAATTGCAGCGCGCGCAGAGTTGACAGCGAAACGCGCTGCTCGTCCTTCGCCCGCACGACGACGTTGACGAGATAGATGCCGTCCCGCACCTGCGTGATCGGCGTTCCGGTCATCACCGTATTCAAAACCTCGGCGAGCGCCTGCGAGCTCAGGCCCAGAAGCCGCGCCTGATCCTGATCGATCTTGATGCGAACCTGCCGCGACGGCTCGATCCAGTCAAAGTTGACCTCTTTGACATGCGCATCCGCGCCCATTGCCTGAGCAAGCCGCAAGGCGATCGCGCGCACCTGCTCGATGTCCGGGCCGCTGACCCTGTATTGCACCGGCCAGCCGACAGGCGGCCCAAGCTCCAGCGGCGACACCCGGGTGACGGCGCTCGGCAGCTGCTCGGCGAGCTCCTTCTCCAATTTCGCATGAAGCCGATCGCGCGCCGCCACATCCTTGGCGACGACGACGGCCTGCGAGAAGAAGTCATTGGCCAATTGCACATTGAGCGGAAGATAGAAGCGGATGGCTCCGCGTCCGACATAGGTGCTCCAGCTGGCGACGTCGGGATCACCCTTCAACATCGCATCGAGTTTCGCCGCGGCTTCATCGCTGGCGAAGATCGACGCGTTTTGCGGCAGCGTGAGATCGACGACGAGCTCCGGGCGGTCGGATGCCGGAAAAAACTGCCGCGGCACATAGGGCATCGCCAGGATGGAAGCGACGAAACAGGCCAGCGTCACGGCGATGGTGAGCCAGCGCATCCGCATCGCGCCAAGAAGAATGCTGCGGAAAATGCGCAGGACCAGGCCTTGTTTCTCGGGGGCCCCAGCCGCCGGCTTCTTGAGAAGGGCGACGCCAAGCAAAGGCGCGAACAGAACGGCGACGAACCAGGAAACGATCAGCGCGATGGTTACGACGGCGAAAATCGAGAAGGTATATTCCCCCGCGGCGCTGCGCGCGAAACCGATCGGAACAAAGCCGGCGGCGGTGACGAACGATCCCGTGAGCATGGGGAACGCCAGCGTCTTATAGGCGAAAGTCGCCGCCTGCTCCTTGCTGTCGCCCTGCGCGAGACGCGATGTCATGACGTCGACGGTGGTCATCGCGTCATCGACCAGAAGGCCGAGCGCGATGATCAGCGCCCCGAGGGAAATGCGCTGGAGGTCGATGCCGAGAAATTCCATAATCGGGAAAATGATCGCCATCGTCAGCGGAATCGAGAGCGCCACGACCGCGCCGGGCCGGAAGCCGAGGCTGACGATGCTCACCGCCATGATAATGGCGATCGCCTGCCAGAGCGATTCCATGAATTCGCCGATGGCGGTTTTGACGACGACCGGCTGATCGGACACAAGCGTCGCGTCGATGCCGAGCGGCAGATCGGCGACCGTCTGATTGATCGCAGTTTTCACGTTGCGGCCGAGCGCCAGAATGTCGCCGCCATCGCGCATCGCTATGGCGAGGCCGATCGCCGGCTTGCCGTTGACGCGGAACATCGGTTGCGGCGGGTCGGAAAAGGCGCGGCGCACCTCGGCGATATCGCGCAGCCGGATCATCCGGCCGTTCGACAGAAAGTTGACGTCGAGAATGTCTTGTTCGGAGCGAAAGGCGCCGGAAACCCGGAGCGAAAGCTTTTCGGCGCCGGTCTGGATGGAGCCTGACGGGCTCACCGCGTTCTGCGCCCGCAAGGCCGCGATCAAAGCCGCCCGGTCGATGCCGAGCCCTGCAAGCTGTTGGATCGAGAATTCAACGAAGATCTGCTCGTCCTGCGCGCCGAGGATATCGATTTTCGAGACGTCCGGAACCTGCAGCAAGCGCGAGCGAATGTCCTCGACATAGTCACGCAGCTCACGATGAGTGAAGCCGTCCGCGGTAAAGGCGTAGATCAGCCCATAGGTGTCGCCGAAATCGTCGTTGAACCCGGGGCCGATGACCCCGACCGGGAGGGTGTGGCGAATATCGCCGACGTTTTTGCGGACCTGATACCAGATGTCCGGCACTTCGGCGGCTGTCGTCGATCCCTTGAGAGTAACGAAGATCGTCGTAAGGCCGGGCTTCGTGTAGCTGCGCAGGAAATCAAGACCTTTGGTCTCTTGCAGCTTGCGCTCGAGCCGTTCCGTGACCTGCTGCAGCGTTTCGTCGAGCGTCGCGCCGGGCCAGGAGGCCTGCACGATCATCGTCCGGAAAGTGAAAGCCGGGTCCTCGCTGCGGCCAAGCCGGAAGTAGGAGGCAAGTCCGGCGACAGTCACCGCGATCATCATGAAGATGACGAATGACTTATGCTTCAGCGCCCATTCGGAGAGATTGGGACCCATTACGACGCCGACCCCAGAAGACGGATCTTCTGACCCGGATGAAGCGCCTGCACCCCGGCGGTGACGACAATCTCGCCGCCTTCGAGCCCTTGCGAAACGACGACCGATCCAGGATCGAAACGCTGCACGTCGACGTTGCGCAGCGAAACGGTGAGGTTCGAGGGATCAACGATCCAGACGGCGGGCTGGCGATCGCTATTCGTGAGGGCGCTCGCCGGAATCGAGATGCCGGGCGCCGACTCCAGTTGCATACGCCCGGTCACCGTCGCGCCGAGCCGCATCGCGGGCGGCGTGTCGATCAGGCTGACGCGCACCCGGAACGTGCGGGTGACGGGGTCGGCCTGCGGATCGACCTGCCGCACGCGACCCTGCGCCGTCACGGACGGATCATCGGTCAAGGTCACGATGACTTTCGGATTCGGCGGCGCGGATCGTATCACCTGGGCCGGCACGTCAAATACGGCGTCGCGCCCGTCCTGCCGGGCGACCTGGAAGATCATTTGCCCCGGCTGCACCACTTCGCCCGACTCGGCGCCTCTGGCGGTGATCGAACCTGTCACATTCGCCTTGAGCTCCGTATAGCTTACGCGATCCTCGGCGATATGCAGCTGCGCGTGCGCATCATCGACCTGGGACTGCGCCGTGCGCAGCCCCTGCTCCGCCTGATCGAACAGGACCTTGGTCGTAAACCCGCGCTGCAACAAGGTATTCTGGCGATCGAAGGTGTTTCGGGCCTGCACCAATTGTCCCTGCGCGGCGGACAGAGCGGCCTGCGCGGAGCGCAGGGCGTTTATCTCGTTCTGCGGATCGAGTTTCGCCAGCACCTGATCAGGTTCGACATGATCGCCGACGCCGGCCAATCGTTCGATGATGCGGCCCCCGATGCGAAAGGCGAGCGAGGCCTCGTTCTCGGCCAGGATTTGTCCGGTCAGCACGACGGTTTCGCCGACTTCGCTCTTTTCGACGGTCACGGTTCGCACAGGCCGCGGCTCTGGAGCTTTGGCTTCCCTCTCCTGCTTGCACCCGGCAAGAAGCAGCGCGAACGCCGGCGAGGCCAGCAGCGCGAACGCCAGGCCGCGTCTTGTTTTAGGAGAGATAGTGCGGGCCAAAGTGCCGTCCTCTAACTGGAATATCTCAAATCATCAGGAGCAGCCGGCGCGCGGCGCTGCAACGCGCCGGTTATAGCTTTCCGGGCCCGGCGTGGGATGAGCATCAAATCCCATTGCTAGGCCTAAAATCCCAAATCCTAGCGCAAACATTGACCGCAATGGGAGTGAGCCGCATGGGCCGTCAGACATGAAGACCCCGCAGAACATCGCCAAGTTTGCCCGTCGCTGCGGGCCACGCACGCCTTCCCGCCTGCGGCGCGGGCAGACCAATCACGCCGGCGGCGCGCGCCGCGCTGGGGCTATAACCGAATTCTTTTTTGAAGGATCGGCTGAATCCGGAGGCGTCGCTAAAACCAAGCCCCTCCGCAATCTGCACGATCGGGCGATCATTGCGGCGATCGGAGAGCCGTTCATGCGCTTTCTGCAGACGCTGGCGCTGGACCGCGTGCGCGACGCCGCCCGAAGGCTCGAAAAGGCGATAGAGCCGCGAGCGGGAAACGCCAAGCGAACGGCATAAAAGGTCCGCCCCGAGATCGGGCGAGCCGAGATTGGCTTCGATGATCTGGCGCGCCCGCTCCAGCAAGGTCGTGGCGATCGCATTCTGCGCGGCCGCCCTGTGATCGAGCGTCGGCGCGAGGCAAGCCATGATGATGGAGCGGGTCGCTTCATCGATCTGCGGCAATTCCGCCCGCGTCATGCCGGGGAGTCGACGCTGGAGCGAGACCACGAAGTCAGCCAGAACCGCGCCAAGGCCCGCATCCGGAATGACATTGTCCGCCGCGTCAATCATGTCCGTCATGCCTCGGAAGACATCGCGGGGGACGAACAGAGAGAGTACGTCGGAATCCGCCGCCGCGCCTTCAAAAGGACGCCCCAGCGAGCGAAATCCAATCAGCCGCGGCTCCTCGCGGCCGGCATGGCCGGCGCCGGAGTTTTGCACCACCACCACGAGGCACCAGTGATCGAGCGGGTCCTTATCGAGATGGCGCCATGTGCGTGAAACGCCGCGCGGCATGGTCGCCCGCGTAAGCGCGAAACGACCAAGGTCCCAGACCTGCTGCTCAGCTTCAAATCCCTGATCGCGCGGTTCGAGAAGGGAAAGATCTACTGTTGAGGAAATAAACTCGCGCCATCCACCGAATTGTTCCTGTTCAGGAAGATCTTTCGTGGAATAGGTTAAATGTGAAATAAGATTTGGCGAATTATGGTCGGATGCGTCTGGCGAGGTTCGGGGTTGTTCGACCACCGTCGATCTCCTTCGACTCCTGAAGCTCCACATATAGACTCGATAAGCTTTGCCTTTCAAGCTGCTAATCAGACTGCCAAGGCGGCCGGCGCGACCCCGGCAACTTTGCCTTTCGAGGGTTGCAAAGTTCCAGAAACTAAGCTTCGCTCTCGCTGCTTGGCCCCATCGCGGGCGTCTTCTGGCGTTTAATCTCGTCCAGACGACCTCGTCGCGCTCACGGACTTTCGATGACGACGCTCGAAGCCCCCGGCTTTCTCACCTTCACAATTTCGATCATCGTCTTCTTTGTTGGCGCCGGGCTGAACCGCCTGATCGCCCCGCTTCGGCGCTGGAGCATTCCGGACGCCGTAACCGGCGGCTTGCTCGCGGCCCTCGCGACGCTCGTCGCACATGAGGCGTTCGGACTCGAAATCATTTTCGATCTCGACGCCCGCGACATGCTTCTCCTTTATTTCTTCACTGGCATCGGTCTCAACGCCAAGCTGGGGGATCTCCTCGTGGGCGGTCGCCCCCTGCTCATCCTGTTGGGGCTGACGCTCGTATTCCTCGTGATCCAGAACCTCATCGCCGCCGGAAGCGCCACGGCGCTCGGCCTGCCCGCGGGAATTACTGTTCTGCTCGGCTCGGCGTCGCTCATCGGAGGGCATGGGACCGCCATCGCGTGGGCGCCGCTGATCGCCCAGCGATTTGGACTGGCCAACGCCATGGAGATCGGCGCCGCCGCCGCCACGCTCGGCCTTGTGATCGCAAGCCTCATCGGCGGCCCTGTCGCGCGCTTTCTGATTTCGCGCCATAAGCTCCACGGCCTCGAGGACGCCGCGCCCATGTTCGGACTTCCCGACGAGGAAGCCAAAGACGATTTGAACCATATCAGCCTGTTGTGGACCGTGCTGATCCTCAATGTGGCGATACTCATCGGCTTTATCGTCCATGAAGCGCTCGTCGGGCTCGGATTGAAGCTGCCCCTGTTCGTCGCATGCCTGTTGACCGCCATCGCAATCACCAACATCACGCCGCGACTGCTGCCGCGATTGCAGTGGCCGGCGCGCACGCGTTCGCTCGCGCTCGTCTCCGATCTCGCGCTCAACGTCTTTCTCGCGATGTCCTTGATGAGCATGCAGCTCTGGACGCTTGGCGGCCTTGGCCCCGCCCTCGCCGCGGTTCTGACGCTGCAGACCATCGCCGCCATCGTCTATATCGTGTTCGTAGTGTTTCCGGCGATGGGCGGCGACTATGAAGCTGCGGTCATCGCGGCCGGCTTCAGCGGCATCAGCCTCGGCGCGACGCCAACGGCGATCGCCAATATGACCGCCATCACGAAAGCCCATGGCGCGGCTCCAACGGCCTTCATTATTTTGCCTCTGGTGTCGGCCTTCTTCATCGACATCGCCAACGCCACGGCGATTGGCGTCCTCGTCAGGTAAGGTTTCGTTGGGAGCGCTCGGCGCGGCCCTCACGCATCGAAAAGACGAGGCGAGCTGAAGAGACCGGCTTCTGCTCTACGAGCCCTTCGACGCTTCTGGCCGGCCGATGATCCGCGCCCGCTGCCAAGTCAAACCGCGGCTCCAGCTCTGCCTTGGCCACTGACGGCGGCAGGACAAAGTCATAAGAAAAGCCCTTCGCGTCCCTTTTTCCCCGCGTTTTTGGATGCAGTCATCCGCCGCGACACTGTTGCGCGCGTGTTTCAAATCGCTACGCCGCTACAGCATAACATTTCATGTTAATATCAACAATTTCGTCAACACATTGATTTGGATCAAATTTCCCTTCTGGCCCGACCTTTGCTGCAAGTTGGCGCCGATAAATGACGGGCTGATCAATGCGCCGCAAATTCGGGAGGGGATTTTATGCGTCAATCGCCGCGTATGTTTCGGAGTCGGCGCCGTATGGCCCGCACTCTGTTTTGCTGCCTTGTCGGCGCTGGGGTAATGGCGAACGCCGCGCGGGCCGACACAACCGACGACCTGATCGAGCAGCTCAAGGCCAAGGGTATTTTGTCCAAAGGCGACTATCAAAAGCTGAAGCAGCGCCGCGCAGTTGAGGCCAAGCGCAAATCCGCAGAACCAAGCCGTCAAGCCGTCGTCAGCAAAGGGGCTCCGATATCGGCAGATCGCTACATCACCGCCCTCGATAAGGGCGTTGGCGTGCGCGTCGGCGACGTCGACGTCAAGATATCGGGCGGCATAGATTATTTTTCGGTCGAACAATTCAAGGGGCAGACCACCGGCACAGCAACGGCTGGCGGCGTGGTTGGCGGCCTCGTCAACATCGGAACCAGCATCTACAACAACAGCAATTCCATTCGCGGCGGCATGCTTGGCAGCTCGCTCGTCGTCAGCCTCGCGACAAATCAGATGGGATATGATATCGGGGCGACATTCGGCGCCTACAGCGTCGGCACGAATATCAACGTCGGGGCGTCGCCTTTCAACGCGAATAGTTTCGGCTATGCAACGGCGCTCGGAACGCCGTCCATCGACATGCGTCAGATTTTCGGAACGATTGGCGCGCCAGACGTCGGCACCTTCAAGATCGGCCGCGATCTCGGCTTTTTCGGCGGCGACGTGATCCTCTATGATGCGATGCTTCTCGGCGTCGGCCTGCCGTTCAGAAATTCGCAGCCGGGCTTCACCTCCGGTCATATCGGCAGCGGCTATGTCTATGCCGATTGGATTCCGCAGATCAGCTACACGACGCCAACATTTTATGGCCTCACCGCCTCGGTCGGCATCTTCACGCCCTATGATCAGCTGGCTGTGTTTACCGGGACGGACTCAGGCAATCTCACGGCGCATGACCAGCCCATGTTTCAGGCGCGGCTGAGATATACGGGCGAGATCGCGCCAGCGGTCAAGTTGACGGCCTGGACCGCCGGCATAACCGAGCAGCAGCGCTCCGAAGGATTTGGCGTCGGCGATGCATTGCCGGTTGGGCAGGCCATCCGAGCCTCCGCAATCGATGGCGGCCTGAAGCTTGACGTCGGCGACGCGAGCTTCCTCGGCTACGGCTACTACGGCAACGGCCTTGGAACCAGCGTGCTGTTCTTCGACGGCATCAGTCCAAACGGTCAGAAGCGCGACTCCTACGGCTGGTTGACCCAGGGCAGCTACACCTTCTTCGACAAACTGACGCTGGGCGCGAATTACGGCATCAGTTACCTTCAGGCCAATAGCTACGACGCCACCCAGAACTACGACGCCTATATGCTTCGATCGTATGAATCCTATGTCGCCTTCGCGCGCTATCAATTGACTTCGTGGGTCATGCTGGAAGCAAATTTGTTTCGTGGCATTGCAAGAAACCAATCCGGTGGAACATTCAGTTCAAACGCTCTCGCTGTCGGCACGCTGTTTTCGTTTTGACGCGTCGCAAGCTTGACGCAAGAGAAACCGTCCGGGTTTTAATCTTCCTCCCCCCTCGACGCCGGATGGTCCGCCATCCGGCGTTTTTTTTGCGCGCCCTCGCCTTCGATGCGGCGACGCACAACGAACGTCCAAGAGCGAGATCCCGATGGCCCCGCGGCTGATGACTGTCGCGACAATGTTTCACCTCGCAACACTCGGACACTGAAGCGCACAGCCGCCGCGCGCCACTTTGTCTCTACATAATTGATTTATAACACGTATCTCTTTTGGCACGAGTGTTGCGGTCATATCGTGGGCGGCGCTGTGACAAACAAAAACATCCAGCGCTGCGCTTCGAGCCGAACGGAGCTTGAACCGGCCTACGGAGAAACGTCCGAGAGCAGCCATGCGACAGGCCGCTCCAATCGTGCATAAAGGGAGGACTTAGAATATGTCACTGTCGTTAAGCAGTATTACGCAACAGAAAGGCATGCCGATCGCCGAGGCGACGCGCAGGATCTCCGATCTCGGCTGGACGCCTTCCTATGTTCAGGAGGCGATGACATTTCCGACGGACTATAAGATTTCGAAACATCCCAAGGACCCGATGAAGCAGGTCCTTCGCTCCTATTTCCCGATGCAGGAAGAAAAGGACAATCGGGTTTACGGCGCTCTCGACGCCGCCCTGCGCGGCGACATGTTCAGCAATGTCGAGCAGCGCTGGGTCGAATGGATGAAACTGTTTCTGGCGATCATTCCGTTCCCCGAGATTTCCGCGGCCCGCTCCATGGCGATGCTCGGCCGTCTTGCGCCAGGAGATGATCTGCGCACCGGCTTCACGATGCAGATGGTAGATGAATTCCGCCATTCCACCATTCAGATGAACCTGAAGAAGTGGTATATGGAAAATTACATCGATCCGGCGGGCTTTGACATTACCGAAGCCGCCTTCGGCAAGTGCTATGCGACGACGATCGGGCGTCAGTTCGGCGAAGCCTTCCTGACCGGCGACGCCGTCACCGCCGCGAATATCTATCTCCAGGTCGTCGCCGAAAGCGCGTTCACCAATACGCTCTTCGTCGCCATGCCGTCGGAAGCCGCGCGCAACGGCGACTATGCTTTGCCGACGGTCTTTCTTTCGGTGCAATCGGACGAATCGCGCCACATCGGCAACGGCCATTCCTTCCTGATGTCGGTCATCAACAACCCCGACAATCACCTGCTTCTCGAGCGCGATATTCGTTACGCCTTCTGGCAAAATCACGGAATCGTCGACGCCGCCGTCGGCACCATCGTCGAATATGGCACCAAGCATCGGGACAAGAAGAAAGAGTCCTACGCCGAGCTCTGGCACCGTTGGATCTACGAGGATTACTACCGTACCTATATGCTTCCGCTCGAAAAATACGGCATCAAGATCCATCACGACGACGTTCACGCCGCCTGGGATCGCATCGTCAAGCAGGGCTATGTGCATAAGGTGGCGCAGTTCTTCTCCGCCGGGTGGTGGGCGAATTTCTGGCGCCTCGAAGGACCGGACGAGCGCGATTTCGAATGGTTCGAATATAAATATCCGGGCTGGTACAATGAATATGGGGCGTGGTGGGAGAACTACCGCAAGCTCTCAAAGCCCGGCAGCGTGCCGATCACCTTCGCCGACACCGGCTACGTCTATCCGCACCGCTGCTGGTCAAACCTCGTCCCCGCCGTCATTCGCGATCAGTTCACGACCGACGTCGTCGACGGACAACTCTACACCTATGGCCACGAAGTCGACCGCTGGACACACAAGGAGGCCTTCGCCGCCGAATACCAGGGCCGTCCCACGCCGGCGATGGGCCGCTTCAGCGGCAAGCGTCAATGGGAGGAGCTCTATGACGGCTGGGACGTCGCCGACGCAATCAAGGACATGGGCTTCGTGCGTCCCGACGGCAAGACGCTGATCGCTCAGCCCCATTTGTCTCTCGAGGAGAAGGACATGTGGACGCTCGATCACGTGCGGGGCTACACGATCAAAGCGCCGATCACGGCGTTGCGCGCGCTCTCGCCCGCCGAACGCGAGAAGCACATCGCCGAATATCGAAAGGGCTTCACTATCAAGCGTCTCTGATTTCAGACCTCCTGAACCGGCGCAGGCACAGCAGCGTCACGCCGCTGTCCTGCGCCGGTCCGCAGGCAAAAAAAGCAGATGATGGATAGATCCAGCTGGCGAGACGCCAAACGGTTGGAAGGAGGCTATTTTGGTAAGCAAGCCCGATACGAGCAAGCCGCTGCACACGGTGCGGCTGCAGCCGACCGGCACTGAATTCGGGGTATACGAAGGCGAGACCGTCTTGAACGCCGGCTTCCGGCAAGGCGTAGCGCTGATCCATGGTTGCAAAGAAGGTCAGTGCTCAGCGTGCAAGGCCGTGTTGCTGGATGGCGACGCCGAAATGCTGAAATACTCGACATTCGCGCTGCCCGAATCAGAACGCGACTCCAATCACGTTCTACTGTGCCGCACAATTCCCTTCAGCGACCTCGAAATCGAACTTCTTATGTTCGATGAGGAACTCCTGTCGCACTCGGTGGCCGTCAGCGAGTTCAGCGGCAAGGTCGAGACTGTTGAAGCGCTGACGCAAGATATTCGTCGACTTGTTCTTTCCCTCGACAGGCCGATGACTTTCTTCGCCGGCCAATATGCAGACATTACCCTGCCCGATCGCTCAACGACGCGGTCGTATTCGATGGGCAATCCGCCGAGCGACCCATCCCGGCTCGAATTCATCATCAAAAAATATTCGGGCGGCCGTTTTTCGTCACGTCTTGACGGCGATCTGGCGAAAGGCGCCAAAGTCGCAGTCAGCGGCCCTTACGGCACATGCTTCCGTCGCGAGCACCGCGACGATGCGCCCCTGGTTCTGATCGGCGGCGGATCCGGGCTCGCCCCGCTTCTGGCAATCCTCGAAGACCAAATAGCGGAGGCGCCGCAACGGCAGATCCGGCTCTACTATGGCGCACGCACGCAGGCGGACCTGTTTTGGCTCGACCGCTTTCAATCGCTCGAAGCAGAACTGCCCGACTTCCGTTTCATCCCGGCTCTGTCCGCCGCGGCGGATGACAAGCAATGGGAGGGCGAGCGAGGCTTCATCCACGAAGTGGTGCAGCGTGGGCTCAGGGCCGAATCGATTGGGGACGGCGCGGACGCCTACGCCTGCGGGCCGCCTCCATTGATCGACGCAGTGCTTCCAGTTCTACAAATGGCGGGGGTCGAACCGGAGCGCATTTATTTCGACAAATTTACCCCTGCAACCAACAACGAAAAAGTTGAGGAGGAAACAGCGCTATGAACATTAAAGTCGATGTCGAAGAGTCCATTTCCGGCGCCGCGGGTGCGAAAACCTTTCCCGGATCGGACAGCCGCCATTACAACTACTTTCAGCCGAAGGGCCGTAAAGCGACGCATTACGAGGACGTCACAGTCGACGTCCAGCCTGATCCCGAGCGCTACCTCGCCCAGAACTGGATCATCGCCTTCGCCAACGGCGATCCGACCTACAGCAAGGATTGGACGAAAGTCAAAAGTTCGGACTGGCATGTGTTCCGCGCGCCCGATCAGGAGTGGGAGCGCACCCATTATCAGCGCCAGTCGACCATCATCGGCATGGTGCTCAACGTTGTTCAGAACGGCAGGCGCTCAGGCGCGCCGCAACGCTTCGACAAGCAATGGGTCAAAATTCTGCAAGATCATCTCGGCGCCTATAAGCACCTCGAATACGGGCTTGGCATTTCGCTGATGCACGCCCAGCGTTTGGGCTACACGCAGATGGTCAATAATGCGCTGCTGACGAACTGTTCATACAAGATCCGCTTCGCTCAGGACATCACCCTTTATCTCGGCGATCTCAACCTTGACCTGCCCGACCTCGATCTTGCCGCCGGCAAAAAGCATTGGCTCGAAGACGAGCTCTGGCAAGAGACCCGCGCCACCATTGAAGGGGTGATGGGAACGAACGATTATATTGAGCAATATTTTGCCACCAATGTCTGCGTCGAGCCGCTCCTTGGAGAACTCTTCCGCAGCGGATTCATCATGCAGGTCGCCGCCGCCCAAAACGATTTCATGACGCCGTCGGTGATTTCGTCAGGCGAGGCCGACTATGAGCGCAACCTCGCCAACACGGTCGAACTGCTGACGATGTTGGCCTCCGATGTGAAATATGGGGCCGAAAACCGCAAGCTTTTCGAGAAATGGCTTCACCAGCATGGCGGACAGGCGCTCGCCGCGGCGCGGCAATTGCAGCCGATCTGGTCGCTGCCCGTCAACAAGCGGGCGCGGTTCGATGATGTTCTAGAAGCGCAGCTTGCGCGGATAGATTCCATCACAAACGCCATTGGCGTCGAAAAACTCCCACGGTGAGTTTTCTTGAATTGACAACGGCGCGGCGCGCAGCCGCGCCAACATGCCTGTTTACGCGAATTGAAGGGACCCCACCGTGAGCACAGATCACACCGCAAATATATTCAAGCCAATGGATCAGATCACATTCGATGAAACAATCTCGCATCAATGCGGCGTCACCATGAACGACAGTGTCGAAGCGCGGGCCATCGCCGAAGTGATGGAGGCAAAGCCGGGCATCAAGGTCACCTATATGCCGGCGATGATCCGCATTGACGGCGAAGGCAAAATCACTTTCGACATGAAGGAGCTGACCGAGGCCCTGGGTCGCGAGATGACCCCCCACCTATTCGAAATCTCGACTTCAACCCACTATGGCCGCATGGTTATGATTGATGATGACACGGTCGTGCTTTTCGGCAACATGGACGACGCCATGGCGTATGAATAAGCGCGGCGCTGGCTAAAGACTGGATAAGGGCAACGGTCGCTTCCGGCGGCCGTTGTTTGCGTCTCACAAACTTGGCCGCCAACCCCTAACGCGACGCCGGCGGCTTATCCGGCGTGGAAAGCAACAAGCAAGAAGATCGAAACGATCTCAGTTGAAATGGTTTTGGGAGGATATAATGGCAAAGCTGATGTTGCACGGATCGGAAGCGCGCGCGGCGCTGGCGCGAGGGGTCGAAAAGCTTGCGACCGCGGTCGGCGGAACTCTCGGGCCGCGCGGCCTGAACGCCATCATTGCGCGACCGCAGGGCACGCCCATCGTCTCGCGCGACGGCGTCAGCATTGCGGAGGAAATCGAGCTCGAATGCCGCTTCGAAAACCTTGGCGCGCAGATCGTCCGGGAAGTCTCCAAGCAGACCGCTGACGTAGCCGGCGACGGGACGACCACGGCGACCGTGCTGGCAAACGCTCTTATTCAGCAGGGCGTCGCGATTCTGTCTCAAGGCGGCGCCGCCGCGGCGGATCTTATCGAGGGATTGGACGACGCCGAAGAGGCAATGGTCGAGGCGCTCGCAACACGCGCGCGGCCTCTCGCCGGACCGCACCAGCTGCGATCCGTCGCGACAATTGCAGGGACCGATAAAGCGCTCGGCGATATCGTGGCCAAGGCGCTGGAAGCGGTCGGGCCGGACGGCATTATCACGCTCGATCAAGGCTCCGCGGTCGAGGATGTGATCGAAGTCATCGAAGGATTTTCATTCGATCGCGGCTATGTCTCGCATCACATGATCACTGACGTTCCGACGATGCGGGCGGTGCTTGACGACGCCTATATTCTCTTGACCGATCAGAAGATTCTTCGGTTTGAGCAGATCCAGCATCTCGTCGAAGCGATCGAGGCGAAGGACGCGAGCCTGCTCATTATCGCCGAAGAGGTCGATCCAAAGGCCCTTATCGGCCTGCTGGCGAGCCGCTCCAGAGGACGTGGGCGTTTCGTCGTCGTCAACCCGCCGGACTTTGGTCATTGGCGCAGGCAGATGATGGAGGATATCGGCGTCCTGACCGGAGGCGAAGTCATCTTCGGCGATCTCGGCTATGCTCTGGAGCGTACGAGCCTCGAAAATCTGGGGCGCGCCGAATGCGTTGTCGTGTCGCAATTCGAGACAATGATTTTGCGAGGACGCGGCTCGCCCGAAGCGGTCGAGGCCCGGCGCGCGCAGATCCGTCAGCAGATCGACCTGGCGCCGCAAAACATCGAACGCGACAAGCTCGATGAACGCATGTCCAAAATGACCTCCGGAACCGTGCGGATCCTCGCCGGGGGCGTGACGCCAGCGGAGCGCCGGCGACGTCTGCAGCTTCTTGACGACGCTTTGTGCTCAGGGCGGGCGGCGCTCCTCGATGGAGTGGTCGCAGGAGGCGGAACGACGCTGCTCGAACTGGCCGCCACGATAAGGCCAAAAGGCAATGGCGCGGCCAATGAAGGCGCCGCCATAGGCGTCGCTCTTTTCCGTTCCGCGATGCAGCGGCCCCTCGCTCAAATCGCCGAAAACGCGGGACGCGATCCCGAGGCCACCATCGCCGCGGTGGCGAAGGCGCCCGGCGGCGTCGGTTTCGACGCGAGGACCGGGCAATTGGCCGACATGTTCGAAGCTGGCGTCATCGATCCGGTCCGCGTGACAATCGCCTCCGTCCGTAATGCGGTGTCCTCCGCCAAACTCATTTTGGGAACCAATACGCTGATCGTTGATCGCGGCGACTACGTCGATCCGACCACCGGTCCAGCGCGCGGCGGTGGTGGAGAACTGCTCGGCCGCGCCTGAGAATTGAACGCCGCGAAAGGGAGCGCTTCCGGTTTGAAGCGCTTTCTTCGGTTCGCTTTTTTGGCAGTCTTGCAATGTCGAGCTTAAGCGTGTGAATAGCGAGCTGGTGGTTTGAATTAGCGATTGTCTCGAGAGAGGGGAAGGAATAAGTTGCTCTTTTAACGCTCTCCGCAGAGAGAGCGAACGGCAATAAATTGCCTGATAAGGGATGGGAATTGGCTCCGGGGGACATTCGAGGCGATGCATCTCGACCAGTTGAATGAATGGGCGGGGACGCCCGAGCAATCGACGGGATTTGGTCCCGGCGAAGAACGCACCATCATGAAAGCCTGGGAAGATTATCTGGCTGGCACATCGCGTCAGCTCAAGGTGCGTAACGTCGTGGCGCAATCCTGGGAGCGATGCGCAGCGATAGGCATCGATCACAAGCTTCCCGGCTCCAAGACAATTATCGAGCAACGCGAGTTCGAGCAGAGGCTGCAGCGCAATCGTCTGCTCCTACAGGCCGCGGCAAAAGTGTTGTCGGAAGCGCAACAACTGCTGATCGGCAGCGGATCCATGCTGCTTCTCACCGATGTTGACGGAGTCGTGCTCGACGCGGTCGGCGATCCCGGCACGCTGGAGGCCGGCCAGGACATCAACCTCGTCGTCGGGGCGGATTGGAGCGAGGCCAACGCGGGAACAAATGGAATCGGCACGACGCTGGCGTCGCGCGCTCCGGTTTTGATTCACGGGCCGGAGCACTTCTGCGCCCTGACGAAAAATTGGACCTGCGTTGGCGCGCCAGTCCGCAACCCGCTTGACGGGGCCCTGCTCGGCCTCGTCGATATGTCCGGCGCGAAGAGCACCTTCCAGCAGCATAACCTTGCGTTCGCGGTCATGGTGGCGCGCGGAATTGAAGCCGCGCTGTCGCTGCAACTCGAGGTTGAGCGCAGAATGCTGTTGGAATACAGCTCCGGGATCGGCAGGGGCTGGTCAGACGGCGTCATTGTCGTCGACCGCGGCGGTCAGGTCGTGCTGGCTAACGAACATGCCCCCCGCCTGATGGCGATGCGGGCCAAGGCGCGCGAGTTTGCGGACGGATCTTTCCATTCGGATCAACCGCTTCTAACGCTGAACAAGGACGGTAGAAGCTTCGATCTCGCCGCCGCCGCGCGCTATGGCATCAATCCGGGCAATCTTCTGCCGGTCCATCACGATGGCGCCTTGATCGGCGCGGTCGTCATCGCCGCCGCGGCGCAGCGGCCGCCGGCTCCTGCGGTCATACGCTCCAAAGCCTTTGAGCCAATCGTCACCAATTGCGCCATTATGCTGGACGCCATTCACCGCGCAAGCCGGCTCGCCATCTATCAGGCCCCGGTTCTCATCGAAGGCGAAACAGGCGTTGGCAAAGAGCTGTTCGCGCGGGCAATCCATGACGCAAGCCCCTGCGCCGATGGACCGTTCATCCCATTCAACTGCGGCGCCATTTCACGCGATCTGATCGCAACAGAACTTTTCGGCTATGTGAAGGGCGCGTTCACGGGCGCTGCCTCGAATGGCAACATCGGCCGCTTCGAGCGGGCCAATAATGGCACGCTCTGCCTCGATGAGATCGGCGAACTGCCGCTGGATCTCCAGCCGTTTCTCCTGCGCGTTCTGGAGGAAGGCGCGGTTTGCAGAGTGGGCGACGCGACGCCGCGCCCGATCAAGGTCCGGCTCATCGCGATGACCAATCGCGATCTTCGCGAAGAAGTCGAAAAAGGGCGATTCCGTCGCGATCTTTTGTATCGACTCAACGTTTCGACGCTCAAGGTTCCTCCTTTGCGCAAACGCGATGGCGACGCGGTCTTGCTGGCGCAACATTTCCTCAACCATCTTTCAAAGAAGCATGATCTCGGCCTGCGCTGTTTCGCCCCGGACGTGCTCCGTCTTTTCAAGACCTATCCGTGGCCCGGCAATATTCGCGAACTTCGCAATGTAGTGGAGAGCGCGCTCCTGCTGTGCGACACGCCGGTTATCGGCCGCGGGTGGCTCCCTGAAGAGATTGTGGACTACCGTCTGCCGGAAGAACGTTCGGATCTGTCCGCTTCTTGTAGACTGCCTCGCCTCCGCGCTGACTCATGTTCACTGGACGAAGAATTGCCGCGAGCAAGTGATCTGCGTAGCCTCGGCAAGCAGCACATAGAGAACGTGTTGCATCGCTTTCAGGGAAACATCAGCCTGACCGCAGCGGCCCTTGGAATAGCGCGCACGACGCTCTACCGCCGCCTGAAAGCCTATGGGCTCGATATGCCGCGCGATAGCGGTTCAGCGCCGGACGCCGATCGCGTTGCGGAGTAATTCGACGGCCGCGTGGACCGGGCCAGCGTCGCAAGCTTGTTGCCCCCACCGTCTTGCGACGTTTGCGTTGCCGTCGCACTCGACCAAGACGGTAGGCTGATAAGGAGGATTGAATGTGCAAGATCTTCTGCGAATTGGACGCAACATCTTATCAGTGTCAGACCCGCTCGATCCGGCTCGGCGGTCATGTGACGTCGATCCGGCTCGAAGCGCTGTTTTGGCAGATCCTGGAGACGATCGCGGCATCGGAAGGCATGACGCTCGGTCGTTTTCTGACCAGGCTGCATGATGAGATTCTGGAATTTCACGGCGAAATCGGAAACTTTACAGCCTTGTTGCGCTGCGCCTGCATTCGTTATGCGGTCGAGATCGGCAGTCAGGCAAGTCTGCCGGCTCTGATCAATGCGGCGCCAGGTAGTTTCGCCAATCTTCGCCTCGACCTGAGCAAAGCCGCCTTTCTCGACTGATAGCCGCCTCGCGCCAATCTGATGGCCTAGCCGGGTGGCCGATCGCCTCGACCAACGGGCGCCGATCTCCCAATCATGCGTTGCCCGCCACCTACAGGGCGCTTTTTCACAATCGGGCGAAATTCGCAAAGGTAGTAATCAATTACTACCCTATCCCTGCTTGCAAAATATAGCTTCAACACGCCAGTCGAAAAGGTGGCGGCGGGCCGCGCATGGAAGGCAGCATTGATGAGAGATTTGTCGAAGGTCTTCGGACCCCGCCGCTGCGCCGTTGCTGTGTGCGCCAGTCTGTTGACGCTCTATGCCGTTTCCGCCCGCGCCGAGGACGCCGCCGCGGGCAAACAACAATTCCTGACGAGTTGCGGGGTCTGTCATTCGAGCGATCCAGCCGCCGGCGCGCGCCAGGGACCCAATCTCTTCGGCGTCTACGGACGCAAGGTTGGCAGCATTGCGGGTTTCAAATATTCGAATGCGCTGCAATCCGGCGATTGGGTCTGGAGCGAGGCGACGCTCGATCCCTGGATAACGAACTCTCAGGAAGCCCATCCAGGCACGTTCATGAATTACCGGCAGACAAATCCGGAGAAACGGAAGCTCGTCATCGAATATTTGAAATCTCTATCAGCTCCAAAATGAGAACGTCGCATGACCAAAGCCATTCATATGATGATTCGGGTATTGGAGGAAAAGCGGTCGGTCGACTTCTACAGCGCGGCATTCGGCCTTGAAGTCGCCGATCGCTTTCCGTTCGACGATTTCACCCTGGTCTATTTGCGGAGCCCCGACGCCGACTTCGAGATCGAGCTCACGATCAATCATGACCGAAAGCAGCCCTACGCGCTCGGCGACGCCTATGGGCATGTCGCCTTTGTCGTCAATGATCTCGACAAGGAGCACACCCGGTTCGAGGCGAAGGGACTGAAGCCTAATCCGGTCAAGGAGTTTTTTCGCGGCGGCAGTCTGATGGCGCGCTTTTTCTTCGTTCAGGATCCCGATGGCTACAAGATCGAGGTTCTTCAAAAGCATGGCCGCTATCGTTAGAAGGCGCCTCTGCATACCAAACAATAAAAGCAAATTGATACAAAATTGGAGGAACGCCATGAAGGCGGGCGAGACAAACAGTTCTATGCCAGAGACAATCGACCGGCGGCGATTTCTTGCGGGGTCGGCGACGATTTCCGCGGCGATCGTCGTTTCAGGCTCCGCGCTCATTCACGCCGGCGAGGCCTGGGGACTCGAAGTCAACAGCCTGAAGCCGGGAACCATGCTGACTCTTGTCAAGATCGCTCGCGATATCTACCCGCATGACCGGCTGACCGACAAATATTACGCCATCGCGGTCAAAGGCTATGACAAAAAGTCAGCGGATAATCCCGCCGTCAAGGCCATGATCGAAGATAGCGTAACGCTTATCGACGGCATCGCCAAGGCGCGGCACGGCGTCACCTATGCTGAGATCGGTTGGGAGGAGCCGCGCGTTGCGATCCTCAAGGAAATCGAAGCAGGTCCGTTCTTTCTCATGATTCGCTCCGGCCTCGTCGTCGGACTTTATAACCAGAAAGAGATCTGGCCGTTGTTTGGATATGAGGGCGAAAGCGCGTCGGAAGGCGGCTATCTGCACCGCGGTTTCAACGATCTGACCTGGCTCTGACTAGCCATAAGAATATGAGGACGCATCATGGCTAAATTTGATCTCAACGACGATTCGGTCGTCGTGATCGTCGGCTCCGGCGCAGGCGGCGGAACGCTCGGCGCGGAGCTGGCGCTGAAAGGCGTGAAAACCGTTATTCTCGAAGCTGGACAACGCTTCGAGATCGAGGATTTCATCAACGATGAATGGGCTTCCTTCACGCAGCTCTCCTGGTCGGACATGCGCACAACGTCCGGCTCCTGGCGCATCCATCGCGATTTTCCCAATTTGCCCGCCTGGATCGTCAAGGCCGTTGGAGGCACCACGGTGCATTGGGCTGGAGCCTCGCTTCGCATTCAGGATTACGAGTTTCAGACCCGCAGCCATTACGGGCAGATCGAGGGAGCGCATCTGCTTGATTGGCCGCTCACCTTGAAAGAGCTCGAGCCCTATTACGAAAAGGCCGAGAACAAGATGGGCGTCACCCGCACCAACGGGATCCCTGGCCTTCCCGGCAATAATAATTTCAAAGTCCTCGAAGCCGGCGCGAAAAAACTTGGCTACAAGGAGGTGCACACCGGCCGCATGGCGATCAACTCCGAGCCGCGTGACGGACGCGGCAGCTGCCAACAGATCGGTTTCTGCTTTCAAGGCTGCAAGTCCGGCGCTAAATGGTCGACGCTGTATACAGAGATCCCGAAAGGGGAGGAAACCGGGAACCTAGAGGTGCGGCCCGACAGTCAGGCTGTCCGAATCGAACATGACGCATCCGGCAAAGTCACCGGCGTCGTTTATGCAAACAGCGCCGGAACGCTGCAACGGCAGAAGGCGCGGGTTGTCTGCGTCGCCGGCAATTCGATCGAAAGCCCGAGGCTGCTGCTTAATTCCGCCTCGTCTCTGTTTCCGAACGGCCTCGCCAATTCGTCAGGTCAGGTCGGCCGCAATTACATGCGTCATACGACAGGCGCCGTCTTCGCCATATTCGACGAGCCTGTTCACATGTATCGCGGCACGACGATGGCGGGCATCGTCCGCGACGAGGCGGCGCACAAGCCAGAACGCGGCTTTTCCGGCGGCTACGAATTCGAAACAATCTCTGTCGGCCTGCCCTTCATGGCGGCCTTTCTTGATCCGGGGGCCTGGGGACGCGAGTTCACCTCTGCGCTTGATTCCTACCAGAACATGGCGGGTCTCTGGATCGTCGGGGAAGACATGCCGCAGGAGACCAATCGGATCACTCTGGACCCTGTTGCGAAAGACAAGTTCGGCCTTCCGGTCGCCAATGTGCATTATGATGATCACGCCAATGACGTCGCCATGCGCAACCATGCCTATCAGCGCGCAACGGCGCTTTATGAGGCTGTCGGCGCCACCCGCGTGTTCCCCCAGACCCCATATCCGTCGACGCATAATCTCGGCACAAACCGCATGTCCGAGAAGCCGCGCGATGGTGTTGTGAACAAGCATGGCCAGACGCATGACATCAAGAACCTGTTCGTATCGGACGGCTCTCAGTTCACGACAGGCGCCTGCGAAAATCCAACGCTGACCATCGTCGCCCTGGCGATCCGCCAGGCAGATCATATCGCCAAAGAGATGAGCGCAAATACGATCTGACAATCCGCGAGACCGTCGATACGTTGCGCCCACGGGCCCGCATCGCCTGACTTTGGCGCGCGCCGGATGTTGCAGGATAGGCGGCGCGCCTTGAGCAGAATGCGTTCAAACGGAAACGCATTCTGCTCTTTAGGCCTCTTACAGCATGACGCCGTCCCAGAAAGTCTTCAACTTTTCGGCGTCATACTTTAGCGCAACGGAAGCACTTCGGACCGCTTGACCTGACCGAGCGCGAAACTCGTTTCGATCGAGGCGACGCCATCGAGACGTGTCAGCTTGTCTTTGAGGAAACGCTCGTAGGCTTCAAGATCGCGTACTACGATGCGCAGCAGATAATCACGTTGGCCGGTCATCAGGTAGCAATCGGCGACCTCCGGCCAGCGCGCGACGGCATGCGCGAAACGATCGAGATCTGCTTCGCGCTGACGTTCGAGCTTTATCGACGCGAAGGCGCTGATCGGCAACCCGACCTTCGACTGATCGATGATCGCCGTATATCCCTTGATGATGCCGCTGTCTTCCAGCGTCCGAACGCGTCGCGCGCAAGGCGACGGCGAAAGGCCGACGCGGGCGGCAAGCTCATGCGTCGTGATCCGGCCGTCGTTTTGAACGGCGGCGATAATCTTCCGATCGATTTCATCAATATCCCGCATGAGCCGATGCTCGCGATTTTCCAGCCCACATTAGCTGATTCAGCCAAAACTGATTGGCTTGCCGGCGCAATTTAGCTCCAATCGCCAGCGCTGGCCACCTAAACTAGGGCTTCAAAGGAGCTAGCGCATGACCGATCTCCGTCTACCTGTTCTCGCAGAGATTGAATGTAAAGTCTTGTGGCTCGCAACGTGGATGATTCACAACGCGAACCATCTGCGCGCAAATGTGGATGGCCTGAAGGTCGGCGGCCATCAGGCCTCTTCGGCGTCAATGGCGACGATCATGACGGCGCTCTATTTTGCGGTGTTGAAGCCCGAAGACCGGGTCGCCGTGAAGCCGCACGCCAGCCCGATTTTCCACGCGATCCAATACCTGTTCGGACATCAGACTCGAGAGAAACTTGAGAATTTCCGCGGCTACAAAGGCGCCCAATCCTATCCTTCCCGCACCAAAGATATTGATGACGTCGATTTTTCGACCGGATCTGTCGGTCTCGGCGTCGCCCAAACGCTCTTTGCGTCGCTTGCGCAGGATTATGTAAGGGCCAAGGGCTGGGGGACCGATCTGCCGGAAGGACGCATGATCGCCCTGATCGGCGACGCCGAAATGGACGAAGGCAACATCTTTGAAGCGCTCCTTGAAGGCTGGAAGCAGGGCCTCAGAAACACATGGTGGATTGTTGATTATAACCGCCAGAGCCTCGACGCCGTGGTGCGCGAGGGGCTTTGGGCGCGTTTCGAATCGATGTTCCAAAACTTCGGCTGGGATGTCGTCATCCTCAAGTACGGGACGCTACAACAGCAGGCCTTCGCAGAGCCCGGCGGCGAAGTATTGCGTGATTGGATAGACCGCTGTCCGAACCAGCTGTATTCAGCGCTGACTTTCCAGGGACCCGGCGCGTGGCGAAAGCGTCTCCTTGATGATCTTGGCGATCAAGGCGCGGCCTCACGCCTCATCGAACGGCGCAGCGACGACGAACTCCTCCGGCTGATGAGCAATCTCGGCGGCCATGATCTGCCCTCGCTGCTCAAGGCCTTTGAGGATGCCCGGACACATGACCGTCCGGTCTGCTTCATCGCTTACACGATCAAAGGCTTCAGTCTGCCGCTTGCCGGCCACAAGGACAACCACGCGGGCTTGATGACCCCCGCGCAGATCGAAACGCTACGTCAGGCGATGAACATCCGCGAGGGTCACGAATGGGATCTCCTCGAGGGGCTCGACCGGTCGCCGGAGGAAATCGAAGCGTTCGTGGCGAACGCGCCCTTTGTTCAGCGGGGGCGGCGGCGCTTCGAGGCGCCGGCGATCAACGTTCCCGACATCGCCGCCCCGGCGCAGACAGCGATGTCAACGCAGCAGGGCTTCGGCGTTCTGATGCATGAAATCGCCAAGGCCGATACGGAGCTGGCGAAGCGCATCGTCACGACCTCGCCGGACGTCACGGTCTCGACGAACCTCGGCGCCTGGGTTAACCGACGCGGGCTATTTGCTCGCGAGGAGATCGCCGACACATTCAAGGCCCAACGTATTCCCTCGACATTCCATTGGACCTTCTCTCCCGCCGGACAACACGTCGAACTCGGCATTGCCGAGATGAACCTGTTTTCCATGCTTTCCGCGCTCGGGCTGTCGCACACGCTCTTTGGCGAGCGTGTCCTGCCCATCGGCACGCTCTACGATCCGTTCATCGAGCGCGGGCTCGACGCCTTGAATTATGCCTGCTACCAGGACGCCCGCTTTATCCTCGTCGCGACGCCTTCCGGCGTGACGCTGGCGCCAGAAGGCGGCGCCCATCAGTCAATCGCAACGCCACTCATCGGCATGGCGCAGGACGGCCTCGCCAGCTTCGAGCCCGCCTTCGTCGACGAGCTGGCGACCATCATGCGCTGGTCGTTCGACTATATTCAGCGCTCCGGCGAAGGAGAGCCGGACCAAACGAGCTGGCTGCGGGACGAGCGAGGCGGCGCGGTCTATCTGCGCCTCTCAACCCGTTCGCTCGAGCAGCCTCAAAGAATTCTCACCCCCGCCCTCTCGCGCGACATTATCGACGGCGCCTATTGGATGCGCAGGCCCGGCCCGAATGCGCAGATCGTCGTCGCCTACACGGGCGCCCTCGCCCCGGAGGCTATCGCCGCCATCGGCCTGATGGCGGAAGACCGGCGGGACGTTGGCCTCCTCGCCGTCACCTCGGCCGATCGGCTCAACGCCGGCTGGACGGCGGCAAGCCGCGCGCGCGAGCATGGCGTCGCCACGGCGCGAAGCCACATAGAGCGCCTGCTCACTGAGGTTCCATCCCATTGCGGCCTTGTCACGGTCCTCGACGGCCACCCCGCGACGCTCGCGTGGCTTGGTTCCGTCCTCGGCCATCGCACCCGATCACTGGGCGTCGAGCACTTCGGCCAGACCGGAACGCTGGCCGACCTCTACCGCCATTTTGGCATTGATGCGAAGGCCATTGTCATGGCGGCGCAAACCATCGCGCCCGGGCGGCCGATAAGGCATGCGCGGATGGCCTCATAGATCAGCCGTCACGCCGACACAAAACCATTCTCAAAGTCGACTCTGCATCGCGCCAATAAAGGGGAGGCGCGGCAGCCCTAAAAGGCGCGCGCGCCAGCCTCGGCCAACGCAATATCCTGATCCTTCATGCCCCCGCTGACGCCAATCGCGCCAACAATCTCATCGCCCTTCCTGAGCGGAACGCCCCCGGCAAAAATCATGACCCGCCCGTGATTACTGGCGAGGATGCCAAAAAATTGGCCGCCCGGCTGGCTCAGCTCGCCAAGCTTTTCAGTCGATATGTCGAAGGCTCTCGCAGTGAACGCCTTGTTGATCGCAATATCGATGCTGCCCATCCAGGCTTTATCCATCCGGGCAAAGGCGACGAGATTTCCGCCGGCATCCACCACCGCGATGTTGGACGGCTGACCGATTTCCTGCGCTTTTGTTTCCGCCGCGGCGATCACGCGGCGCGCATCGTTCAATGTAACCATCATCAAATCCCTCCTTGTCTGGATTGAGCTCGTAACGCCGCGGCGCGCACCCCGTTCCCTCGCGTCCGCCGCATGAACCGCACAGTCCGGAACCAACATCAAATAGCGACGTTTACCGCCGGATTTGATCACCAGGCGCCGGGCGCATGAGCGAATTTCCGCTGAATTATCTGACAGGATACGGCTCCGGCGCTTCCGCGATCGCGCCGTTAACGCGCGGTCTTATCGCTGTTTCGCTGGGTATAATCATCATTATCAGCGCTCTGATTCTTTTCGCTATTTTCCGGCGGCGACCCATCGAACAGGCAGACCGGATTGTGCAGACCAACACGCCGCTCAGCTGGATATACGCTGGCGCCGGGCTGACGGTGGCGGTGCTTGTCGGGCTGCTCGTGTGGACCCTGACGACCATGGCGGCGGTGAACCGCTCGAATAGGGCGCCGGCGCTCGACCTCGAGGTGACGGCGCGGCAATGGTGGTGGGAGATTCGCTACCTCGACAAGGACGCCTTCCGCATCTTCACCACAGCCAATGAAATACATATTCCAGTCGGCGAAGCCGTCCGAATTCGCTTGCGGGGCGGTGACGTCATTCATTCGTTCTGGGCGCCCGCCCTGAATGGCAAAACAGATATGATCCCCGGTCAAATTAACGTGACATGGCTACGGGCCGATAGACCCGGCGTCTACCGCGGACAGTGCGCCGAATATTGCGGAAAGCAACACGGCCATATGGCGTTTACCGTGGTCGCTGAAAGCCGCGACAGTTTCGACGCATGGCGCGCCGGGCAGGTGAAGGGAAAAACGCCGCTCGCGTCTGAGCCGGCGGCGATCGGCCGAAAGGCGTTTCAGAGCCATTGCTCCGTCTGCCATACCGTCCGCGGCTCCCTGGCGGGAGGCGCGGTTGGGCCAGATCTGACGCATCTGATGAGCAGAGCCACCATCGCGGCTGGAGCTCTGCCCAATACGCCCGGAGCGCTGGCCGGCTGGATCGCAGATCCGCAGCACATCAAACCTGGGGCCAAGATGCCGAGGCTCGACATGTCGGGCGCGCAACTTCATGCGGTGACAACTTATCTCGCGACCCTGAACTGAACAAAATCCGGAAGGACGCTGCATGGTCGATCAAGAGAGAGTGATCCGGTTGCCGGCTCTCGTTGCGCCCTCTCCCGAACTCGAAGGCCGTTTGCATGCGCTATGGGAAACCGCGCCGGGCTGGCGCGGCATTTTCGTCACTGTCGATCATAAGGAAATCGGCCTGCGCTACATCGTGACCGCCTTCGCGTTTTTGATTGCCGGGGGTCTCGAGGCGCTCGCCATGCGTCTGCAATTGGCGGGCCCCAATCTACGGCTGCTGACGCCGGAACAGTATGACGAACTCTTCACCATGCATGGCGTCTCGATGATTTTCCTCTATGCAATGCCGATCCTCTCGGGCTTTAGCAATTACCTCTGGCCATTGCTGCTCGGCTCGCGCGATATGGCGTTTCCGCGCGTCAACGCTCTGTCGTATTGGACTTTTCTCTTCTCCGGTCTTTTCATTTACGCGAGTTTTGTGCTTGGCGTCGCCCCGAACGCCGGCTGGTTCAATTACGCGCCCTATGCGGAAAAAGCCGCAAATCCGGGGGTCAATATCGACTTCTATGCCTTGGGGATGATCTTTCTCGGCATTTCGACGACGGTCGGCGCCATTAATTTTGTGGTGACCATCATGCGCACGAGGGCTCCCGGCATGTCGATCAATCGATTGCCGATCATCGTGTGGGGAACGCTGACCGCGTCAGTCGCAAACATCCTCGTCGTCCCGAGCGTCAGCCTCGCTTTCCTGATGCTCTGGCTCGATCGTAATTTCGGGTCGCATTTCTTTACGGAGGGCAATGGCGGACAACCGCTACTCTGGCAGCATCTCTTCTGGATGTTCGGCCACCCCTGGGTCTACGCCGTCGTGTTGCCGGCCATGGGCTTCGTCTCGGACGGCTTGCCTATCTTCTGCCGCAGGCCGCTGGTCGGCTACACGCTGGTCGCCCTGTCGACCGTCGCCACCATGGCGCTCGGCTTTGGCGTCTGGGTGCACCACATGTTCGCGACTGGCATTTCGAGCATGGCTCTTGCGTTCTTTAGCAGCGTATCTTTCGTCATCACCGTACCGAGCGCCATCGCCGTCTTTTGCTGGATCGCCACCATATGGACGGGGCGCCCCCAGGCAACCGCGGCGTTCCATTTCTACGCGGGCATGATCGCGCTTTTCGTCATCGGCGGCGTCAGCGGCGTGATGACGGCGTCGGCTCCCGTCGATTGGCAACTCACGGACACTTATTTCATTGTCGCCCATCTGCATTATACGCTGATCGGCATCAACGTCTTTCCTGTCATCGGCGCGTTTTACACCTGGCTGCCGAAAATGACGGGACGCATGCTCGACGAGCAATTGGGCAAATGGAATTTCTGGCTGATGTTCATCGGCTTCAACCTCGCCTTTTTTCCAATGCATATTTCGGGTCTTCTCGGAATGCCCCGGCGAGTCTACACCTACCCGGCCGACATGGGCTGGTCCTCGCTCAATCTGATTACGACGATTGGATCGTTCCTTTTCGCGTTCGGCATTCTTCTCTTTATCATCAACGTGTTTGTGAGCCTGCGCCGGGGGGCCGTCGCCGGCGCCAACCCCTGGGACGCGGGCACGCTCGAATGGCTGACGCCTTCGCCTCCGCCGCCCTATAATTTCGCCGCCATTCCGCAAGTGGGCAGCCGTCATCCTTTATGGGAGGACCGCCTCGGCGACGCCGGCGCGTCGATCCTAGATCGCGGCCTTGCTCTGGACGATGGGCGTGAGATCGTCGCGACAACAGTCCTCGATGGCGAACCCGACCGCGTGCTGCGGATGCCGGGGGACAGCTGGCTGCCGTTCCTTCTCGGCGTTGCAACCACTTTTGTCTTCATCGGTTTGCTGGCGCATGTCTGGGCGCTCGCAGCAGGAGCGACGCTTGCCTGCGCTGTTGTTCTCATCGTCTGGCTGCAGCCAAATCCGGCGCCGCCGCTGATCATCACCGGAGAGGCTGAGCATGTCTGAGATTGCGCTCGGAGCCAACGGCGCCGGACGGGCGGCGATCAAAGGCGTCCCCGGCGTCGACCCGAACGGTCGCGCGTCCGGCTGGTACGGAGCGTGGCTGATCGTCGCGACGGAAGGCTCGCTCTTCGCCTATGTGCTCTTCGGCTACTGCTATTCCTTACTTCAGTCAGCCGAAAAATGGCCCGCGGACGGCTTGCCGCCGCTCGCTTTGGCGAGCGCAAGCACGATCGTTCTGATCGCCAGCAGCGCCGCTTTGGCATGGGGCCAGCGGTGCGTCGCAACCGGCGCGACGGACCGGCTGGTCCAGGCGCTGGCGCTGACGCTTGCCTTGGGCGTAATCTTCGTCGGTCTTCAGTCCCGTGACTGGCTGCACCAAAGCGCGACAATTTCGGCTGACGCCTATCATTCATTCTATGTGCTGACGACCGGGTTGGACATCGTCCACGCGACCGCCGGCGTCATCGCGCTGGCGGCGCTGCTGGTCTGGGCGCGACTGGGCCGCTTCGATGCAAACCGCGGCGGCGCCGTCTCCATCGTCGCAATATACTGGCACTTCATCGTCATCGTCTGGCTTTTCATTTTCGCAACGTTCTTTCTCGTGCCCTATTTGAGGTGACGGCATGGCGCAAGATCAACTCGCGGCGTCCGACATAAGTCATCCGGCTCCCGCGCGCGGTGAGGAGAAGATTGTGGCTCTCGCCTTTGGCCTCATGGGCGCGCCGCTCATCTGGGCCCTGCATCTTCTGGTCAATGTCAGCGTCGCGGGTCAGGCTTGCGCCGGAGCAGAGCCGCGCCTTGACGCGACGATGACGCCCGGCGCCAGCCAGACTTTCCTGCTGGCGGTCGACGGACTGGCCTGCGCCGTCGCGCTCGCAGCTTTGTTTGTCTCCTATCGCGCCTGGCGCGCGACGCGCCGTGAAAACGCCACCAAACAACCCAGGCAGAGCGGCGCGACTGCTGCGCAGCATACCACTGAGATCGGCGAGGGGCGCACCCGGTTTATAGCCCTTGGTGGCATTTTGATGAGCAGTCTGTTTCTGATCGCAATCCTTTTTGACTCGCTCGCAGCTCTTGCAGGACCATCATGCGGAAAATAGCTCCTCAACGCGCTTTGCGGATTGGCGTCACGCTCGGCATCGCGTTTGCCTGCTCCGGATGTGCCATCGCGCGTTCAGATTCCAAAGCCGAAGCGAGACAGGGCGCCACGCTGATTTCAAGCCTTGGCTGCGGATACTGTCATTCGATCCCCGGCATTGAGGGCGCTGATGCGAATGTCGGGCCGCCGCTCGACCACATCGGCTCACGCGTCTATGTTGCTGGCGTTTTGCGCAATACGCCCGAAAATCTGCAACGCTGGGTACAGCATCCTCAAGCTGTCGTTCCTGGAAACGCCATGCCTGATCTTCCGATGAGCGACGCCTCCGCGAGAAAAATCGTCGCCTATCTCGAAACGCTGCGATAGAAGTCCGCCGGACGTTGCTCCGCATTGCGCATCGTCGCGGCGATGGCGCCGATCACATGAATTGTCAGGATCAAGCCGAACGGCAGCCACATAATAAGACCGCCCAGTTGCTGATCCTCAAGCGGCGAAAGGCCGAACGCCTGCGTTGTCGTGAAATGCACGGTGAAAAGCGCGCGCGGCGCGAAAGCGAGCAAGGCTCCGATGCCGGTCATCTGTAAAGCTGTGAAGAGGCTCGCAGCGAGAGCCGCGCCGGGGTTTCGTGAGAGATCGCGCAACAGACATCGCCACAACAACACGCTCGTCAAGAGTAGGCTGATCTCCATCAACCAATAGACAACGTGGCTATGCAGCGCGGCGTCGTAGGGCGCAGGCATATGCCAGAGCCACAGCGCCAGCGCGAACAGCAGCGGCGCAGCTATGATTTCAGATTGCGTCAGTCGGCGGCCGTGGCGACCGAAGGCGCGCGCCACGAGAATATCAGCGCCGCCAATAACGAGGAGCGGCGCGGCGATCAGCGCCAGCACCATATGCTGACCGATGCGGGCGGAGAAAAGCGCGACGCCGAGGTTGCACAAAGGAGAAATGAACGCCGCGACAAGAAAGATCCAGCCGGCCGCGAAGGCGATCGGGTGAAGTGAAAGCTTTGCGCGCTCTGATGGTTTGAGGATCCAAAACGCCAGCGCATAGGCGCAGGCGCCGGCAGCCAAGATCGCGAGAAGGACGGGATCAAAATTCCACTTGATCGATCCAGGCGTCGGCGCGACGCCGCAATAAGGGATATAGTGCTGCGTCACGGCCTATTTCTCCGTTGGGTGATCAGCCATATATTTGACGAAGGCTGCGATTTCCCAGACTTGCTCCATAGGCAGCAGGCCGCGGAATGTCGGCATGCCATTTGGCCGGCCCTCGACAATCGTGGAGGCGATATTCTCGACGCTTCCGCCGTAGATCCAGTTCTTTTTCATGAGGGGCGGACCCATGCCGCCGCCGCCGTTGGAATGGCAGCCCGAGCAGTTCATGGCCTGGAAAAGCTGCCTTCCGGCCTCGATATGTTGAGCACTTTTGGCATATTCCTCGCCGATCTTGCTGACGCCGGTCACGACCTGTCCGCCGGCCGGCGCGAAACCGCCAAGAGAAACTGCCGGCAACGCAACCGAGTCTGCGCTCGTGCTTCCGGCCGCGCCCTGATCCTGAGCGCTGGATGAATAGGACAGGGCGCACGCTAATCCAAACGATAAGGCGAAAAGGCCTGTTCTATTCATGGCGCCGCCTCAGCTTTTTGGCTTGGGATAGCAAAGCGCGGAACGCGATAATCCGCGAGAATGGCGTCTATGTCGGCTCGCCGCCGGATCATCGCGGCCTCGAGCTCCGCGGCCAACGCCTCATCAGACTTGCGCACGCCCATGGCGATGTCGAAGCTCATCGGAAGCGGGACGCGGGCGTCGGCGACAGGGGTCACGCGCAACGGCGTCGGCTGCTTGCTGGCGAACCAGCCCGCCTGGGGGCCCCAGACGATCGCAACGTCGATATCGCCTTTCGTCACCGCGCTGACGATGTCCTGCAGAGGAGCCGCTTCGGCATAGTCTCCATAGACCATGAAGCCTCGAATATTCGAGACGATGCCACGATCGCCGAGCTCATGAGCCGGCGGCGTGTTCACTCCATCGTTGCCTGTCAGCTGCACGCCGATTTTAAGATGGGCGAGGCTTGGGTCGTCAAAGCTTGTGATCGGAGGACGGTCCTCGCGCGTGACGAAGACATAGCCCGACCGATAATAGGGCTTTGTGGTGCGCAGCATGTGCATGCCGGCGGGGATGCCGATAACCACATCGCAGGCGTTCGCGTTCAACGTGTTGCGTAAAAACCCGCGCCTTTGGGCAAACCAGAAATAGCTGAGATCGGCGCCAATGTCAGAGGCGATCACTTGCGCGATCTTGTTCTCGAACCCCGCGCCCTTGGCGTCGGAGTATGGCAAATTATTGGGATCGGCGCACACACGCAGCTCGCGCCCCTGAGCCGCCGCTGAAACCGCGGTAAATGTCACCACCGCGGTGAGGATCTTAAGGAAGCGCGAAGACATAGAGCATGCCTCCCTTCGTCGTTACATCCGGCAAATCCTTCATGGCGTTGACGAAACCGAGAGCGGCGGTGCCATCCATCTTGTTGAGGCCGCCGGCGACGATCGCGCCGGACCAGCCGCCGACGCCCGACAGAACGGCGACATACTGCTTCCCGTCGGGACCGCGATAGGTGACCGGCTGGCTAATGATTCCAGAGCCGGTTTTGAACTGCCAAAGCAATTCGCCAGTATTGGCGTTTACCGCTTTGAACCACCCCTCCATGGTCCCATAAAAAGCGATATCGCCCGCCGTGACGACCGTGCCGCTCCAGACAGGAAACCGCTCCTTGATTGCCCACACTTTCTTGCCTTTAAGGATGTCCCATGCGGCGTATTCGCCGCGATTGCCGCCAGGCCCGGCCTTCATATGAATATTGGCGCCGACATAGGGCGTGCCTTCTATATAGCCGACATCCAGCTCTTCCGTGTCGAAGCAGAGGTTGTTGTGCGGGATATAGAGAAGGCCCGTCTTGTGAGAAAAGGCTGTGGGCTGCCAGTCCTTCGCACCGGGTGGCGCCGGGCAGATATCCCTGACCGTCTCTCCTGTCTTGGGGCGCTTGGCCTCGACATATTGAAGGCGGCCGGTCTTCAGATCGACCCCGGTCGAGCTTGTGATCGCCTGGAAAGGCTCGGCCGACAAGACCTCGCCATTGGTACGGTCAATGACGTAGACATAGCCATTGCGGTCGGGATGGACGAGCACCTTTCGCGGCTGCCCCTTCCAGGTGAGATCAAGCAGAATCTCTTCATTTACGCCATCATAGTCGTAGAGGTCATGTGGACTATATTGGTAGAACCAGCGCGCTTGACCCGTGTCCGCATCGCGCGCGAAAATGCCCGATGTCCATTTATTGTCTCCCGGCCGGATCGTGGAGTTCCAGGGGCCAGGATTCGACACGCCATAATAGATCAGGTTGAGATCTGGATCATAGGACGCCCAGCCCCAAACCGAGCCGCCGCCGTGCCGCCACATATCGGCGGGCCAGGTTGTTACTCCGAGGTCCTTTCCCTTCTCGGAGTCGTAGAAGGGCTTGAATTCGGAGCCGATCAACACATCAGAATCGGGGCCGGTATTGTAGGCGCGCCAAAGAATTTTTCCGGTCTTCACGTCGAGCGCCGCGGCCCAGCCCCGTACGCCCATTTCCCCGCCTGAGTCGCCAACGAGGACCTTATCTCTGGCGAGCAGAGGCGCCATCGTCATGGTCTCGCCTTTGTTGATCTCGCCCATCTTGGTGCGCCAAACCTCCTGACCCGTGTCCGCAGCGACGGCGACTGTATAATCGTCAAGCGTATTGTAGATCAGCTTGCCGTCGGCAAAGACCGCGCCCCGATTGACCACATCGCAGCACGCGACCCCCTGCGAGGCGCGGCTTGGCTTTGGATCGTAGCGCCACTTCAACGCGCCATCATTCTTTAGATCCAGCGCAAACAACGTATTCGGATAAGGCGCTACGATATACATGGTGTCGCCAACGACGAGCGGAGCGGATTCGACGCCCCTGTCCGTTCCGGTCGAAAATGTAAAGGCGACCTTCAAATCCTTGACGTTTTGAGCGTTGATCTGATCGAGGGAGCTGTAACGCGTGCTGGCGACGTCCTTCGCCGGCATGGTCCATTGACCGTCCTGGTCCGCCTTGGCAAAGGACGGGGGGGACTGCGCCGAGGCGCACCAAAGCGTCAACGTGCTCATCAGCCCTGAAGCGAGGACTCTAAAAGCCCACCTGGCGCGACCCGTCATTGCAATCATCCGCTAAGCTCTACACCGACCCTTAAAAGCGGATCGCTCCGGATTGGTTCCGAGATCACGTTTAAGTGGCTTGGCGGCGGCCAACGAATAGTGAACGGTTGGCACGAGCAAGAATTTCAAGGAGCCGCGAAAGATTGCGCCGGGCTGTGCGTCTGCGAAGATGTTGCCGCTCGCCCTTCCGGGTCAGACTCCTCGATTTTTCCACGCGGACCAAGCCGCGCGAAGGCCGCACCGAGGTCGGCGACTGCCTGTGAGATCTATGGGCGGGGCGCCAGCGGGGGTGCGACTATCAACCGCCCGCTTTCCTCTTCGTCGGCGATGAAGCAGCGCCTGCGATCGGCGCGGGCGCCGCGCTGCCGGCTCAAGCCACAGCCTGAACGACGCGCGGTCCCGCCGGCGCCCAGACTATCGCCCAAGACAACGGCCACGGCTTCGTTCAGAAGCCGCGCCCATCAAAGCTGAGCCGTCAGCACATTGCTCCGGGCGCTTTTACGCGCTCGCCTGCCGGGAGCGGGACTTGGGCGGCGTCCACTGGCCATCCGCGTTCTTGACGAGTCCGCGCTTTTTCAGCGCCTGAAGCGCAAAGGACACCGTTCTGTTGCTGATGTCCCGGCCTGTGGCCTTGATATGCTCGGCGATCTCGGCGGCTGAAAGGGCGCCATGCTGCTCAAGCACCGCAGCAATCGCAGAGCCTATCGTCTGGCGCGCCTCAGCCGGCTCGCTCGCCTTTTTCGAAGCGCGCTTTGGCTTTGGCTCCGGCTCGGGCGCCTGTTTTGCCCTTCGCGCCGCTGGCTTTTCGAGAGCTTGCAGCTCACGTTCGGCAATACGCAGGTCGACGATCTTCGTCTCAAGTTCAGCGATTTTTTCGCGGATGCGTTCGAGTGCAGTGTCCATTGACGCCTTGCAAATGTTAATAGGGGTTGACTGGGTTAGTTTTGCAACCTGGCCGAGAGAGTCGATGCTCGATCCTCACATACACCGGGAAGGCCCTTCAGCTTTATGGTTCAACCGCGCCTACCATAGGACACTTCGGCGCGGCGACACCGTTAGTCGCACAGTTTTGCTTCCGAATCTATAGGGCATTGCAAATCTACAGTATTACCCGCTCCCCTTAACCCGTTTGATGATCGGAGCCGGGCGCCCCGGCTCCATCTACTTCGCGCTCGAGCCGCAAATCTGCGCCAGGGCGCCCGCAACAGGGTCAGGCGTCAGCCCCGAAAACGAGCAACTAATGCTTCGCTGTCCTTGTCTTCTTAAGGGCGTGATGTTGACGGTTGTCTTCGCGGCGACGGCGTCAGGCGACCTTCGGCTGGATTTTTGACGCATCAAGATATTCGTCGGTGGACCGCAATGTGGCGTAAGCAAAGCCGAGCGCCGCCATGAACGCCGCGTGGACCTCCGCCGCCGGCGCATGCACGCCGTCGAACTCGAGATCCCGCGTGGCGCAGGCGTCATGCACCACCGTGACCTGATAACCGAAGTCGCTGGCCGCGCGGGCGGCGGCGTCGATGCACATGTGGCTCATGGCGCCGCAGATCACGACCTCCGTGACGCCGTTTCGGTCCAGGGTCTCTTTGAGATCCGTCCCGCGGAATGCGTTGACATGATGCTTCAGCGCCACATGCTCGCCAGCGAGATTGCGCGCCTTGGGGTGAACCTGCGCGCCTTCGGAGCCGGGGGTGAAGAAGGGCGCGTCATCGGTTGCAAATTCGTGGCGGATGTGGACGACAAGATCGCCCGCGGCGCGCGCGGAGGCGATCAGCCGGGCGGCGTTGTCCGCTGCCGCCTCAATGCCGCTCAGCGGCCATTTCCCGGCGGGAAAATAGTCATTCTGAATGTCGACGACAACAAGAGCGCGTTTGGTCATGCGCCTATCCTTTCCTTGACTGCGAAGGCCCTTGCCCTCGCGATGGAAGGGATACGTCGATGCGCCCATTGCGCCGATTGGCGGAAGTGACATTATTGAGGCCGAAACCGACAAATGGCGGGCGGGCGCCAGCCCGCGGCGTCGGCTGTTGCAACGGAGAAGCCATGCGAAAACACAAAGACAAAGAGGCGTCGTCATTCCCCGCGATCACGAGGCGCGGCGGCAGCGGCGATCCGGTCGAGATCGGCCTTCTCCTTTATCCCGGCGCGCAGCTCGCCGCCGTGTACGGATTGACCGATCTGTTTGGCATCGCAAACAGACTCGCTGAGGGACATGGCGGCGACGCGACCGCGCTTCGGATCAGCCATTGGCGACTGGACGCGGCGCACGCTTGCGTCGAAAGCGCCTTTGACACGCATCCTCAGCTTGATAGCCGTCCCGCTGTGATCATTGCGCCGCCGAGTCTCGCCGAGCCGCCGGAACGGGACGCAACGGCGCGCCTCGCTCTGTGGCTCGCTGAACAGCACCGCGGGGGAGCCACGCTCTGCTCGATCTGCGCGGGCGCCTTTCTTCTCGCCGAGACTGGCCTTCTTGCCGGACGTTTGGCGACGACGCATTGGAGCCACGCCGAGACGTTGGCGCAACGCTTCCCCGACATCCATGTCAATGCGGACAAGCTGATCGTCGATGACGGCGACATTATCACCGCGGCCGGCCTCATGGCCTGGACCGACCTCGGCCTGAAGCTGGTCGACAGGCTGCTCGGGCCAACAATCATGATCGAGACGGCGCGATTTCTTTTGGTCGATCCGGCCGGGCGCGAGCAGCGGTACTACAGCAGCTTCTCGCCGAAGCTTCGTCATGGCGACGAGGCTATTTTGAAGACGCAGCACTGGCTGCAGGCGCAAGGGGCGCAGCCGCGCCATGTGTCGCTAAAGGCGATGGCGGCGCGGGCCGGGCTCGAGGAGCGCACTTTTTTGCGCCGCTTCCACAAGGCGACGGGGCTTAAGCCTACCGAATATTGCCAGCATTTGCGCGTTGGCAGGGCGCGCGAAATGCTCGAATTCACGAGCCGGCGGTTTGACGAAATTGCCTTCGCCGTAGGCTATGACGATGCGAGCGCCTTCCGCAAAGTATTCCTCAAAGTGATGGGGCTGACGCCCGCGGATTATCGGCGACGGTTCAGCATAGCCGCCGGCGTCGGGCGCCCATTCCTTGACGAACGGCAGTAAAGGCGGGGCGGCGCTCTCATGCCCGCTCCCGGCGTATTTTCAGGCGGGTTGATCGGCGCGCCTTTTGATGATGATGGTCATATCGTTTTCTTTTGTGTCGAAAACGCGAGGCGCATTCGACCCTCGGTCCCGGCGGTTGCGCATCGTCGAGGCGACGACGAAGCATTGCAAGCGCAAAAGAGCCGCTGCTTTGCTCGCCTGAAGAGCGTCGTCCGGCGGACCTCGACAGGGCATGCGAGACGCCGGACGCGCATATGAGTTTGCCCGTTTTGTCATAAAGCAGCCAAGAGCCACGGCTGGCCATTTGTGTGCTTTGGCGCCAAAGCCGCGACTCTTCGTCATCCAGCTGCGACAACGAAATCGCTAAGAAAGTCCCTTCCCAGCGCCCGAGTCGCCGCCGCCGGCCGCAAAATCTGCGCGTCACGCCCTCATTTTCGAGGATTTTCTCGTTTTTGTCCGAAACAGAGCAGACAACGATCGGATGGCGCCTGAATCCGTCGGCACAGGATTTGAATAATTCCAGGAACACCGCTTCCACCGCCACCCGGGATGGATTCATGTCGCTCGATCTACCGATTGTCTTCAAATACCACGTCTTTGCCTGTTTCACGAAACGACCGCCCGGCCATCCGCGTGGCAGCTGCATGGACAGCGGCGCGCAGCCGTTGTGGGAGCGCCTCCAGCAAAAGGTCGAGGCAAAGCAGCTGTCCGACGTTAATGTGACCGCATCCGGCTGTCTCAGCTTCTGCCGCGCAGGTCCCTTGATGGTCGTCTATCCCGAGGGGATCTGGTATCACCCGGAAAAGATTGAGGACATCGACGAAATCATCCAATCGCATTTCGTCGAAGGCAACCCGGTCGAGCGTTTGATCATCGTGCCGAAGCGGTGATTCGAACCACCGTGAGCACGATATTTCGGCCGGAAGGTACGAAAAGCGACAAAGAGGTTCGGTATGCTGGATACGGCCATCGTCGGCGGAGGCTTGTGCGGGTTGGCGCTTGCCGCTGGTTTGCAGTCGCAGGCGCGCTCGTTCGCTTTGTTCGAGGCGCGCTCAAGGCTTGGCGGACGGGTGCTCTCGGTTGCCTCGGAAAAGGCCGGCATGCGGCTCGACCTCGGCCCGACCTGGCACTGGCCGGACACTCAGCCTGGAATGGTCAAATTGATCGCCGACCTCGGGCTCGTCAGTTTCCCGCAGCATGATTCCGGAACGGTCTTTCGGCTGCACGACTTTGAAAAGAAAGCGGAGCCGAGCGAGAATGAAAGCGTGCACGCGGGCGCGCGGCGCGTCGAAGGCGGCATGGCTTCAATCATAGAAGCGCTCGCGCGGAAAATCCCGGCGGACCGGCTGCGTCTTGATCATGCGGTTTCAGCGATCGTCGATCGCGGCGACCATGTCGAGTTGCACATCCGGCAGGGCGACGCGCTGACCGTCGTCGAAGCCCGCCGCGTCGTCCTCGCCCTGCCTCCCCGCCTCGCCGGGGAGAAGATCCGCTTCGAGCCGGGTCTCGACGATCATGTGATCGCCGCCATGCGCGAAACCTATACCTGGATGGCCGGCGAGGCGAAGGCGGTCATCGTTTATGACCGGCCGCTGTGGCGCGAGGCGGGCCAGTCGGGCAACGCCTTCGTTACGCATGAACAGGCGGTGTTTCGGGAGATCTTCGACGCGTGCGATGGCGCGGGTTCGAGCGCGGCGCTCGGCGGTTTTCTCGCGCTGTCGCCGTCTTTGCGGGAGACCTTCAAGGTCGGCTTGCCGATGCTGATGGGCAATCAGATCGGCCAGATCTTCGGTCCCGAATTCGAACATGGCGAGCAGCATTATCAGGACTGGGCGCTGGAAGAATATACCTGCTCCCGCCGCGACCTGGTTCCGCCGGACGGCCATCCCCACTACGGCAATCCGTCTTTGCGGCAGGCGGTCTGGGACGGAAAGCTCTTCTTCGGCGGCTCCGAGACAGCGAGCTATGCCGGCGGCTATATGGAGGGAGCGCTCGACTCCGCCCGCCGCCTTCTGCGTGAGATCGGCAGCTTCGCGCCTGCTGACAATACACAAAATCAGGTGAAGGCGATGGGGTCCAATGCCGAAGGCATTGCCGAATTCGGCCAGTGGGTGGCCGCGCGGCAAGCAAAGCTTCTCGAAATCTACCGCAAGCATCTCAACGCCATGCTGGCGAGCGCCGACAAGGAGATTGTCACGCAGCGCGCCGTCGTCGCCACCATAGAGCAAATTTTCAGCGAGGCGCTCTTGCGGCTCGAGGACCTTCCCTTCGATATGAGTTCCGTCGCGGTGGAGCGCGGCCGCTCCGCGATGACGCCCGAAGCGCTCAGGACGTTCGAGGGGTTCATCCAGGGTCTCATGGATTGCGTCCTTGAGTTCAACCGCACCTCCTGCGCGCTGTCGAATTTTCCGGGTGAGGACACACCCTCCAAAGATTATGTTCAGGCAATGTTGCGCGACATCGCGGCGGCATGGAAAGAATTCTGCCTCTCCGTCAACGCATATTTCCTCCGCGGAACGCCGGCGCGCGGCGCCGCGACGCACTGAGGCGGACTTCGCCGCCGCGGGCGCCGGGCCTTTGAAATTTCGCCGTGTCACGCCAGCGAGGCGCCTGCTGCGGAGCCGTAGGCGTAGCGTTTGGGGCCTAATTCCCGCCGTTCGCACTCGTCACTGCGCGGCGGCGCGTTTAACTTCCTTCACGTTCGGGCGTGCAACTAAGCACATTTCAAGGGAAACCCTCCACCTGGAAGGCGAATAACACAATATCGCCTCGGCGCCGCGCTTACGGTGAAAACCCCGTTTGACCCAAAAGCTTCGAGATTTTTCGCGCTGGAACGGGCGGGCGGTGTGTCGACGTAAGATAACTCAGCCAGAGTGGCGGATCTCACCAGTCGCGCTAAGATCAAGACCTTCAAAAGGATCGCAAAGCCAGGCAAGATAGCCCCGAGCGAGGTCTGCAATGACGAATCAAGCAGCTGGCAAGGCTCAAAACGTCGAAGCTCGTTCGGGGAGGTCCATTTCTCCCCTTCGCCCATATGCGCCAGCCATTCGCTCGAAAACAACAGGGCAAGCATGGATTATCGTGATCTTTTTTTTGTCGATCCGGACAAAACACTGAAGCTCAAGGACCTCGATCCCGCCTATAAGGGACATCATGAAACGGCCGAAGCTGCGGCCGCGGACACGGCGCGGCACCAGAGCGAACTCATGAGCCGTCAGTCGCTGCTCTACGCCGAAAAGAAGCACTCGGTTCTGATCGTCCTGCAAGCGCCCGACGCCGGGGGCAAGGACGGCACGGTGAACCACGTCTTCGCAGCCTTCAATCCGCAGGGCGCCAATGTCACAGGCTTCAAGCAGCCGACGCCGCTCGAACTCGCGCATGATTTTTTATGGCGCGTCCATCCCCATGCACCCGCCAAAGGCGAAATCGCGATTTTCAACCGTTCCCACTACGAAGACGTTCTCGTCACCCGCGTGCATGAACTGATCGACAAGCCGACCTTGACCGCGCGCTACGCCCGCATTCGCGAATTCGAAAAAGGGCTCGCCGAGGCGGGGACAACGATCCTGAAATTCTTTCTACATATCAGCAAGGAAGAACAACTCGTCCGTTTCGCCGCGCGCCTCGATGATCCGGAGCGGAACTGGAAGATCAGCGAGTCCGACTATGCCGAGCGCGCGCTGTGGGACGATTACACGATCGCCTTCGAGGAAGCGCTCAGCGCAACCAGCACGCGCCATGCGCCCTGGTTCGTCATCCCCGCCAACCATAAATGGTTTCGCAATCTCGCGGTGTCCCAGATCGTCGCCGCCGCCATGGACGATCTTCATATGTCGTATCCGAAACCGACCGTCGATCTCGCCGACATCCGTCGTAAATATCATGCCGCCGAAAAGGTCGAGAAGAAGCAACAGACAAACTGAAGAATATGTCCCGGCGGTCCTGACAACGAGGATCTCCTAAACGCTCGGGATCGAGGCATGGGCCAAGGACATTGGCAGAGGTTTCCGCCTGATTGCTCGGAGAGAGGATTTCGATCAGCAGCACGGGGATCGGCCAGAGCGCTTTCCTCGACTTCATAATGGCCGATAAGCACTGAGTGGGGCATTGGCGGCGCCCGCTCCGCTCTCGCTGTCGCGGATTCTATCCGAGCGGCGCCTCCGCGCCTCTCGCGACGCGCGATCTTGGGATGCGAACCCCCCTCTCCTTAAAATCGCGCAGCTTCAGATAGATCATCGCGGTCATGAGGGCATCGTTGAACGCGTCATGCTGATCGAGCGCCGGCAGGTCGAGGTCGCTCAGGATCGCGGAGAATGAAAGGTCAATGATCGCGCCTGGCGGCGCGTCGCCGTATTTGCGCTCATAGTAGAGCTTGGAAACCTCTATGAGCGGGTTCGGCAGTTCGATGCCGATCAGTCCAAGCACATATTTGTCGATCATCCGGACGTCGAATTCGACATAATATCCAACCAGCGGCCGGCCGCCTATAAAGCGCAGAAACTCCGGGATGATCTTCTCTATCCGCTTGCCTGCCTCGACGTCCGCCTCGCGAAGGCGGTGCACCTTGATCGCATCGGCGCGCATTCGCGCCTCCGGCCGCACGACCGCCTCGAACCGTTCGCTCGTCAGGATGCGGGCGCCTTTTATGCGAATTGCGGCAATCGTGATGATGTCGTCGCGGCGACAGTCGAGCCCTGTCGTCTCACAATCGAAAGCGACGACTTCGTCAATGGGTCCGGGAGCGAACATGAAGCGGTAGGACTGGTCGCCGAGGCTGATCTGATGGAAGAGGCGCTTCAGCGCACGGAGAATCATGTCAGAACATGCCAAGGTTAAAGCGCCGGCGGACGACATCGCGAAACTGCTTCACGACACGGAACGCGTCGCGCAGCAGATCTCGCTGCAGGCTTGAAAGCTCCGCCGGGCGCACCAGCGCGCTCGATGCGCCTGTGGCGGCAAGCTGGGCGTCAAGGCGCAGCGTCATGAGGAAATACAGGGACTGAGTCAGTTCGCGACCAAGGTCGCGGCTGATCAGGCCAAGTTCGACGAGCCGTTGAATGCGCTCGCCGGTGCCGGTTTCAGTCAGCCCGCGTTCCAGCGCAAGACTGCGCACGCCATGCACAATAGGGAAAATGCCGCCCTTCTTCAGATCGACCGCGTCGCCGTGGCCGTCCAGCGTCAGCAGATTATTGAAAAATCCGATCGGCATCGGAAAAGCTTCGATCGCACGGGCGAAATGCGCCAGATAGGCGCTATTTTCGCGCGTCGCCGCGATCAGTTGGGCCTTGGCCTCCGTCAAAAGCGCGGCGTTTCCCGCAACAGCGGCGGCGTCATAGAAGATCGCGACATTCATATGGGCGTTTTCGTCGGGAAGCGCGACCCAGCGCCGGAATGCCGCGAGATAGTCGGCAAGCGTGCGCGACCACGCCGGATTGCGCACCATCACATTGCCCTGACAAGGCGAGAAGCCAAAGCCTTCGAGCGCCGCGGTGAAATCGCGGCGAAACGCTTCGAGCAGGCGCTCATCCACTGGCTCGGCCAGGATCAAAGCGTTGTCCTGATCCGTGCGCGCCGTCTGCTCGCCGCGTCCCTCGCTGCCCATAACCACAAGACAACCGCGAGCCCGGATAGGCGCCGGGGCAAGAATATCGAACACTTTAGCGAACAGGCGCCGGTTGAGATCCGAGACGATTTCCGCGACTACCTCGATTTTGACCCCTTGACGCCGCAGCAGGCGAACCTGATCGCCGATTTCACGGGATGCGATGGTGAGATCCGCAAGTGTGAGCGCCCTGTCGATCCGCTGCGCGACTAACTGCGCATTGCCGGTCACGAAACTGAGAAGCTCGATATCTTCGAGAATGCCAATGTAGGCCGCGCCGTCGTGAACCGCGACGCGGCGCTTGTTGGTTTTTGTCATCAGGATCAACGCCGAATAGACAAAATCATCCGGGGAGAGGGAGACCACATCAAAGTGCGTGATCGGTCCGACCGGCGCTTCGATGGGCATGCGGTTCAACACAACAGCTTTGGAGAGATTCATTCCGGTCAGGATGCCGGTCCGTGCGCCGTCGCGCACGAATAGCGCATTGGTGTTGATCTCCCGCATGCGATGGCCGGCCGCCTCGATCGTATCGGTTGCATCAATGAAGGATGCGGGATGCAACTTCATGTCCGACACGCGCGCGCGCATCAGCGTGCCGACGCGGCTGTCCTCCTCATCCCGCGCCATCGCATCGAGCTTGCGCGAAATTTCAAGATAGAAAAACGCCGCGAAACGCGGGTTGCTCTGAATAAGGCCGAGCGCCGCCTTTCCAGGCAGCAGGTAGCACAGCGTCTCCTCCCGCGCGAGGAACTCGTGGCTCGCCCGCCCTTGAACGAGAGCGCGGCTGTCAAAGGAATCCTTTGGCCCGAGAAGGGAAAGAACCTCCCGGCCGGCGCGTTCCTCTACGACGCCTTTGATAATGACATAGAGCGCCTCGGATGGTTCGCCCTGGGCGATGATCGTCTCGCCGGGGCGGAAATAGGCGATGTCGAGTGCGCGGCGCACCGTCTCGATTTCCTGCGAGGTCAGGCGATCGAACGGCGGGTTCTGCTCGTCAAAGGCGTTCGGCAAAATCATGCGCTCCGGACGCGAAATGAGCCGTGTCCGGAGCTCTCCTTCTTGTCAATGCGCCGACGCTTTGGTCGCGCCGATGCCGGTCTGGCAACGAACAAATTGAGCGTCAAACCCGGCGCGGTCGATCTGTGCGCGCTTGCTGTGGTCAAGCACCGAGAACAGCCAGATGCCGACGAAGGCGATGGTCATCGAAAACAGCGCGGGGTTTTCATACGGAGATGGCGCTGATCCTTTCGGGTTGCCAAACGTCACCTCCCAGACAGCCGGTGAAAGCACGACCAGGACGACGGCCGAGATCAAACCGAGGAAGCCGCCGATGAGGGCGCCGCGCGTCGTCAGCCCTCGCCAGAACATCGACAACAGCAGCACCGGGAAATTGCAGGACGCGGCTATACAAAACGCCAGGCCAACCATGAAGGCCACGTTCTGCTTCTCGAACACGATGCCAAGCACAATGGCAAGGACGCCAAGGCACACCGTGGCGATCTTCGACACCCGCATTTCTTCCTGCTCATTGGCGCGACCCTTGCGGATGACGGTCGCGAACAAGTCATGACTGATCGCCGACGCGCCGGCCAGCGCCAGGCCGGACACAACGGCGAGGATGGTGGCGAAAGCGACCGCGGAGATGAAGCCGAGGAAGAGGCTTCCGCCGACCGCATCCGCAAGATGAATGGCCGCCATGTTCGAGCCGCCCTTGATCGCGGCGATCGGTCCCTTGACCGCGGCGATCGCGGTGTCGAGGAACGCCGGGTCAGTCGCAACGAGGCAGATCGCGCCGAAACCGATGATAAAGGTGAGGATGTAGAAATAGCCAATGAAGCCCGTCGCCACAAACACAGATTTGCGCGCGGCCTTGGCGTCGGAGACCGTGAAGAAGCGCATGAGAATGTGCGGCAATCCAGCGGTGCCGAAGATCAGCGCGAGCCCAAGCGAGATCGCCGAGATCGGATTGGATACGAGGCTGCCGGGCGCCATGATGGCGAGATGCTTCGGGTGCACTTCGACAGCCTTCGCGAACAGCGCTTCGAGGCTGAAGCCAAACTTCCATAAGACGGCGAACGCCATGAAACTGGCGCCCGACAGCAGCAGGACAGCCTTAATGATCTGCACCCAGGTCGTTGCGAGCATTCCGCCAAAGGTGACGTAGACAATCATCAGCACCCCGACGATGACGACCGCCATCCAATAGTCGAGGCCAAACAAAATCTGAATCAGTTTACCGGCGCCGACCATCTGGGCGATCAAATAGAACGCCACAGTGACGAGCGAGCCGCAGGCGGCGAGGATTCGAATCGGCGTTTGCCCCAGACGGAACGACGCGACGTCGGCAAATGTATATTTGCCGAGATTGCGCAGCGGTTCGGCGATGAGGAACGTCACAATCGGCCAGCCGACCAGGAACCCTACAGAGTAGATCAGCCCGTCATATCCGGAAAGATAGACAAGGCCCGAGATGCCAAGGAATGAGGCGGCGGACATGTAGTCGCCGGCGATCGCGATGCCATTCTGAAACCCGGTGATGCCGCCGCCGGCGGAATAGAACTGGGCGGCGGATTTCGTCTGTTTGGCGGCCCAATAGGTAATGCCAAGAGTAAGGCAAACAAAGAGCACAAACATCGCAATGGCTGACCAGTTGGTCGCCTGCTTAGCGCCCCCTTCGACCGCTCCCGCGGCATGCGCGAGGACCGGGAGGAGCGCGAGAATTGCCGCGGCGGGGAGAGCGTACAGCTGGCGCATCAGCGTGACTCCTCGACGATGTCACGAACGAGACCGTCGTAAGTCGCGTTGGCTCGCCGAACATAGACTCCGACAAGAACGAACGCTGAAACGATTACGCCGAGGCCGATCGGAATCCCGATTGTCATAACTCCGGCGCCGATAGGCGTGCCAAGAAATTTGGGCTCGTAAGCGATCAGCAATATGAACCCGAAATAAATCACCAACATGACCGCTGAGAGAGACCAGCCGAACGTTGAGCGCCGCCTGACGAGTTCAATATATTTCGGATTTCGTTGGATGGATTCGTAGCCCTGCGCCATGCTGTTCCCCTCCCGCTTCTGGCGTCCATTGTCTGGACTGCTGGACTCTCGCCCTTCGTCCGCCACATTGCGCTAATAAAGCACCTTTCGCAATCCTCCACATCGCAAAGCGGTCAACCCGCTTTGGACGCGACGGGTCCGCCAAAACTCCTTAGCGACAGGCGTTGATAATCAGAGCGACCAGTTCAGAAACTCACACGCTCAAACCCGGCTTTCTGAGGAGATCTTATCGAGGCGCGCTAGGCCGATCGGCCCAGTCGCCCCGCTGCCTAGTTCTAGGGCGATCGCGGTGCATTGACCAGGATCAACGCGCCTACCGTCATCGATAAGGTCTTCTCCCTTTGACAGTTGCCTATGAAAAAGGCGCGTATTCGCTTCATGCTGCTCAAAGCTAAGGGCTTGAAGATCACAGGCGTGCGCGATCATGCTCGTCGCCTCCCCTCTTTTCGCATATTTGCCCGCATCAGGCCATGAGCATCGGTCCAAGCAAAAAAGTTCCCGCCCTCGCCTTCTGGGTCAAGCTGCGCAAATAGCCGCCGGCGCTGGCGATGGCGCTCGATCGCGGCAAGGACAACGGCCGCTGTCGTCGATCATGCGGGCCGCCGCACAAAGCGATTCGGCGTCGGCGGCCTTGCAGATCATGCGAAGCTGATCGCGGCGCAAGCCCACCATGTGGGCGCTCCGGCCGAGGTCAGAAAGGCGGGCGCGGTCAAGCACGCGATCATGGGTGGTTCCGTCGGGCAGGGCGGCGCCACGGTCCTTGCCCGACCCGAAGCTCTCCAGCGTGGCGACAAGCACGCAGACCTTGCCCTTGAAAGACACGTTCATTTCGCGCATTTCGCGCGCGCGATCGAGCGCCGCCGCGCTAACCATTTCATCGCCCTCAAGCAAATCCCAGAGCACCGCCTGCTCGGTCTCGGCCCGCGCGCGGGCGGCGCTGCGACGTTCGAGCAGCAGCATCGCAACTGCGAGCGAAACATGACTCAGCGCCAGTCTCGTCGTCTCCGACGGCTCAGCCTCGCCATGCCAGACAATTCAGCCGAGCAATTCGGCGCCGGCGAGAACAGACTGCGTCAGCACATGCTCTCCCCCCGCGCCCATGACGATCGCCTGATCGGGAATGCGGTTGACTTTCTTCATGATGGACCGCGCCAGATCAAGTATCGCGCCCGCGCTTTCTCCTGGGTCGGGCTGCGCCGTCTCGATCGCGAGGTCGCGATCCAGCGCCAGCACGGTTCCCTCGACATGTTCCGCCGTCGTCGCCGCTAGGACGGAAAGGGGCCGCCCGCTCAGCATCAGCTGAACGCTTTTTTTCCTGAAATTTGGCTGAATTCTCGATCGTGCTGCAGCGTTTCGCGAGCGTGGCGTTGACGATCGCAATCGAAGCAAGGCCGGCCAGCGCGAGAAGCAGGTTGGCGTCCTGCTCGGTATAGGTCGAAGGCCGCCGCCGCCATACTTCAAGAACGCCAATGACTGCGTCACTCGAGACAATCGGCGCCGCCGCCGGCGAGCTCCGCCGAAAAATGTCCGACGCAATTTCGCACCACCACTTCGTCGCCGACGCGCATCAGCACGCCGCAAATATCCGACGCCAACAGCCGCTTGGTTTCGTGGCTGACGAGAAGTAGGATCTCCTCGATATCCGAACTCTGGAGGACGCGCCCGGCGAGTTTCTGAAGCGCCTGCATCTGCGTTGCGTTGCGGCTCGAACTGTCCTGGCGCTCGCCCGTCGCGATCGCAAGATCGTCGTCCCGCGGGAGATCTCAGCGTCCAGGCGCTCTGCGGCGCGGGGATTCCCTCATTGAGTACGGTGATGACGGCGTTCGTACAGAACACGGCGGAAGGCAATCTCGTGATCGGGCATCGGCGGCTGTTCCGGGCGTCCTTGGGGGAGAAAATCTTCGGCGCCCAGCGCACGAAGCTTCGCCCGCCACGTCTTCACGTCGAAGGACGGCTTCTCCGTCGGCTCCAGAATGACCTTGTCGCCGAGCCTGCTGACGCGCACTTCCGTGCCTTTGAACCGGAACTCCTTCGGCAGGCGCACGGCCTGGCTGCGGCCATGCATGAAGAGTTTTGCGATGGGTTTTTTGCCCGCCTGCCTGCTGGCGCTCGCTGTCATGACCCGCCTCCAAGCAATGATATCTATCTTAAATAGATATCATGCGACGAGAGCATCCATCAATTCCTAAGCAGATCCGGCAGTCCAGCGCAGCCGTCATCTCCCCGGCGCGGATTTTGAGAAATGCAACTTTGCACCAGGGCCGCGCGGCGGATCGCCAACAGTCGCGCGGGCGGACTCGCCCGCGCTCTGTGTGCGCTGCTTGTCTACAGATCAATCGCCACGGTTATGCGCCGGCGCGGCGTGAGCGCGCACAATGATCCTGCGTGACCACGCATGAGAGTCACAACAGGCGCTCATAGACGGCGCGCGCCTGATGCCTGGAGCCATCGCGTTCGTAGATGTGAGCCAATTCGAGCAGCTTGTCCTGCGCAGCCTGCGCTTGCATCGTTTCGGAATGATCTTCTGACAACATCCAGTAAATTTCCATCGCCTGCCGGCGGCTGCCTTCGCTGCGGTAACGCTGCGCCATGGCCAACAAATGATCAAGGCTCTCGCGGATCACCTCCGCTCGATGCTCCTGAAAAAGGGCGCCGTGCGATACTGATTCTTGAAACTGCATATCCCTCTCCTTTTGTCATGACGTTCTGCGTCGGTTGGAGTCACAAGGATCCTAAAAAAGAATTGGTTGTGGCGCCGCCGGCTGTCCTGAAGCAGCGGCCCGGTCCCCAATGGCCTCGTCGAAGTCCCGCTGCTCGATGCGCAGGGTGGCGACGTCGACCAATCCGCCTTTGGCCGCTGGAAACACGCGGCGGATCGCATTCATGGCGGCGCGGTCGCAGACGAACCGAACCTCGGCCGCCGACATTCCTTCCGTCAACTCGGCCAGGGCTGAGAGATCGATACGCTGATCGATCGGCTTCCTGCGCAGATGCACCGCCAGGATCGCCTGCCGCGCGACGCGATCCGGGCGCGGCACCTCAAGCCGAAAATCGAGCCTGCCGGGGCGCAGAAGGGCGTCATCGAGCATATCGGGCCGGTTGGTCGCTGCGATCACCCAAACGTCCTTGAGCGCCTCTACGCCATCGAGTTCGGTAAGCAATTGGCTGACGACCCGGTCTGTCACCGGCGAGCGGCCGTCGAAGCCGCGCTTCGGCACCAAGGCGTCGACCTCGTCGAGAAAGATAATGCAAGGCGCCGCCTGGCGGGCCCGCGCGAAGAGTTCGCGCACGCCCTGTTCGGACTCCCCGATATATTTTGACAAAAGCTCCGGTCCTTTGACCGAAATGAAGTTGAGATTGCTTTGCGAGGCCAGCGCCTTCACCAAAAGCGTCTTGCCATTCCCGGGCGGACCATAAAGAAGGATGCCGCGTGGCGGCTGTAATTGGATCTGCTCGAACAGAGCCGGCTGGCTCAAAGGCCAAGCGATGGCCTCCTGCAGAGCGGCCTTGATCGACTCAAGCCCTCCCACGTCGTCCCATCGGACATTTGGCACTTCGACCGCTACTTCGCGCAACCCAGAGGGCGACACCTCGCTGAGGCCCTCCCTGAAATCCGTCATACCAACCTCCATCGCCATCAGCGCCTCATAGGGAATTGGCCCCGAATCGAGCGCCAGTTCAGGAAGCTGACGACGCAGCGCCGCCATGGCGGCCTCACGGCAAAGAGCGTTCAGATCCGCGCCAGTAAAGCCGTGCGTCGTCTCGGCGAGTTCCTTGAGATCGACATCATCGCCGAGAGGCATCCCACGTGCGTAAATCTCCAGGATCTCGAGCCGGGCGTGCTCGTTGGGGATGCCGATGGCGATCTCCCGGTCGAAGCGGCCTGGCCGCCGCAAGGCCGGATCTATACTGTTGGGGCGATTGGTGGCGGCCATCACAATCACGTCGCCGCGGCCCTTCAGTCCGTCCATCAGCGCAAGAAGCTGGGCGACGACGCGCTTTTCCACCTCGCCTTCGACACGCTCGCGTTTGGGCGCGATCGCATCTATTTCGTCAAAGAAAATGATGCAGGGCGCGCGCCGCTGCGCGTCGTCGAAGATCTTGCGCAACCGGGCTTCGCTCTCGCCGTAGAATTTCTGTATGATTTCCGGTCCGCTGACATAGATGAAAGCCGCGGCGGCCTCATGGGCCACGGCGCGCGCCAGGAGCGTCTTGCCGCAGCCGGGCAGCCCGTGCATCAGCACGCCTTTGGGCGGCGTCATGCCAAGACGCTCAAAGATTTCAGGATGGGTGAGCGGCAGCTCGATCATCTCGCGTATTTTCGCGACTTCGCGCTCCATGCCGCCGAGATCGTCATAGGTGACGATGTCCTCCGCCGCCGCCTCCGCCTTGCCTGCCGACCCGCCGCGTGGATTTTCAATGGCGAGCAATGTGTCCGGATGAATCATCACCGGTCCATCGGGTTCGCTTCGCACGACCTGGAAATCGCGGTGGTTTCCCCCAAACAAAGCGATCCTGACGCGGTCGCCAGCCTTCATGGCGAGCCCGTCGAGGCGGCGCGCCATGTGGTCGATTTCATCTTCGCGCAAGGCGCCGGCGCCCAGCGGCGCCATGACAACACGACGGGCGACCGCAGAGGAGACCTTGCTGATCATGGCCCTCTGGCCCAGCGCCACGCCGGCGTTGGTGCGCCCGACCCCATCCATCTGGATAACCTGCTGACCTCTTTGTTCCTTGAAGGTCGGCATTCCCTTGGCGACGGTCTTTGCGCGCCCTTCAATCTCAAGCACGTCGCCAGGCGAGGCGCCGATCTGCCGCAGCGTTTCGGGATCGACCCTGACGATGCCGCGTCCTACGTCCTCGCGCCGCGCCTCGACGACCGTCAGGCGCAACTTCTCCATGTTCGTCGCTGATGCTTCGCCTGACATGTCGTCCTCCCATCGTCTTCATTGACGATCGCTATTGATCGCGGATTTGCAGATATTCGACCTTGATGCGTCGCGGCAGAAATCTGGCGACGTCATGCAGGGCTCCGATAAAAAGAATTCCATCCTCCGCATCGCCAAGCGTCGCCTCGATGCGCCCGCCGATAAAGCGGTCGCGGGCCTCAAGCAGCGCCGCGGCGCTCGCCTCGGTGCGCTGCTCGGGCGATTGGAGCGCCCGATATTCTTCGAGAAGCAGGTCCGGCGACTCGGTGCCGACGAGCGTCGCGCCGCCGCGCATGAGGTTGACCAGGAGTTGATGGTTCTGACTGCCCTGGGCCGCCAGTTCCTCCACCAGCGCGACCTCCCGGCCACAGACCGGCAAGCTGTCCTGGAACAGCTTGACGCGCCTGAGATCGAGCCAGAGCGCCTTGATCGCATCCGCGATGGCGCGCCAGATGGCGTCGAATTTGGCGGATCGCTCCTCCCATTTGCTCTGGCCATAGCGGGCGACGAAGGCTGCCTCATAGGCGCGTGCGGAAGAACCCATCTCGGGAGTGCTATGAAGCACCGGAACGTAGATCAATCGCGCCATCTTGCCGTCGGCTCCGTTTCCAAGCACTACGCGTAAAGGCGGAGCGCTAGGTTGTCTGCTTGCTCAGTCGGACTTCAAGAACTCCGTTGCGCAGAGTGAGGTGCGGCGCCCCGGGGGCGAGCTTCTCTTCGATGAGCGTCTCTTTGCGATAAAGCCGTTCGCCTGTCTTCGCCTCAAGGAGGAGTATATCGCCGTCAAGGATGCAGCGTATCGCCTTGCGTTCGACGCCGGGCAGCTCGAAGAGCAATATGATCTCGCCCGGCTCGTCGAACATGTCCGTGACGGGCTCGAGGACTTCGAGAGAGCTTGGCTTCGCAGCACGGCGGCGCGGCGTCTCAGGGCGCGCCGGAGCAGTCTCCTCGTGGCTACCGCTTTCTTCCCCTTCGTCGACGAGCGTGCGCTTGCCAAAGGAATATTCCATTACCCTCCCATCCTTCTCGTGCCGCCCGCGGCGCGGCAGCTGATCGAAATCGGCGAGCACGGTGAAGAGATCGGAAAGCCCGCGTGCGATCTTGGTGAACCCGGCCGCGCCGGTGTCGTCATCTTTGTTGTTTTCATTGTCCCTACCCATGAGTCGTGCTCCCTTGCTCAAATGGCGCCGCGACGACGGCGCCTAGCGCCTGCTCGATCCGGCCCAATCGCGCGTCCATCGCTTCGAGCGCGGCGGTGCGCTCCAATGCCAGGCGGTCGGGACGTCCACTGTAGTTCCACCAATCGAGGCCGAGTTCTTGCGCCTTGTCGACGGAGCAGATCACCAGGCGCAATTGAATTGTCAGAAGCTCGACTTCGACCAGCTTGATCGAAATGTCGCCGGCGATCACGACGCCCTTGTCGAGAATACGCTCGAGCAGATCAGCGAGATTCGTGCTGTCGACGGAATGGGTCAGGGAATTGGCGGATGGCATGACGATACCTTTCAAAGCGCCCCATCGGGAACGCTAAGGTCGAGGGAAAGATCTTTGTCGGAAAATCCGAACTGCCGCTTCAAGCGTTCGATCTCTTCGGCTTGAGCGAAAAGCGCCGCGCCGACGTTCTCGACCTGCATGTCGGTCAGGCGCCCCGCCTCCATACGCCGCACGGCCTGCCGTTCGAGCACGTCATGAAGCAATTTGACAAGGGTGAGCACGAGACGAACGAGGCCTTGGGCCGTCGATGACCCGGAGGGGCCCGGGGCGCCGGTGGGGGCGATCGGCGGTTGCGGATGAATCCTTGTGGGGCCCATGCTGACAGCGGCGATTTCGGGCCGCGGCGCGGCGGCGGCCGGCATTGGCGTCGAAGGCGCTTGCGGCGGCGCTTGCGGCGGCGTTCGTGGATGCACAGGCTGCACGGGCGGGCGCCCTTCCGGCCAGATCGCGTCCACCGAGCCGAGGAGCAATCTCAGATCGAGAAACAGCAGATCGACCTCCGCCAGCCCGATCGTCACATTGCCTTGCGCCGCCACTCCGCGCTGGAGGATTCGATCGAGCGCATCAGCCAGCGATAGCTGGTCGCCGCGCTCCGGCCGCGCCGTGGATAGGGGATCCGAATCAGGAACGAGCATCGCCGCTGGCATCGGACCCGTCCTCCCCATGCAGGCGATCGAGGCGATACAGCAACGCCTGTTCGCGCGCATCGAATTCCGCTTCGGTGATCGCCCCATTGTCGAGCGCGCGGTGGAGCGCTGACAGATCAGCCATGATGGCCCGCTCGTCGAGAGCGGCCTCTTCCTGGACCGCTTGATCAATCTTCTTCAGAACAAAGACGAGCCCCCGCAACGGCGCCGATAGCAGATCGTCGATAAGAAACATGGCGGCGTCCTTTGAAGCTGAATGGCGGTGATGAGCGTACTATCCGTCGCGCGGGCCGAACCGCGCGTGGTCTGCCCGATGTTGCTCGGCATTCTGTTGACGAGGAGGGTCGGATCGTCCGGCGGCGCCGTCGGCAGACTGGCGCAGTGAAACATGATCTCGTTCGTCTCCGACAGTGGGCGACGCCGGCGCCTCCGTCAGCCTCGCGGATCTTACCGAGCTGAACTTTTTGACGGTCAGAATATTCCTCAGAACGAAGGCGACAACGTGCCCGGGCGCCGAAAGCAGATCGTCGATGACAAACATGGTCGCGTCCTCCAAGGGTGAACGGCGTTGCGCGTTCTATTGGCCGACCGGATTGAACTGCACGAAATTATGCGGCGGCCAGGGGCCGCTGATGTCGAAAGCGATGTCTTCGTCGAGCTGCGCCGCCGACTCATTCACGGCAACCTCGAATTGATCGAGACCCGCGCGAGGCACCAGCGCCGCCAAATTTGCGATCTCTTTTTCCTCGCGAACAGGCAATTTCATGACTTCAGCGCAGGAGGCGCCGACAACGGCGACGACCTGCGCCGTGCGGCCGTCGCGGTATTGACGCAAGGCGTCCTCGCACAGCTGACCGAGCCGGATTCTATCATCGTAAGACGGAGGCCGGCGGCTGCGGAAAGTGCGTTCGCGCGCAGCGCGCAACGCCGGCGTCCGTTCCACAAGGTAGGCGATAGGATCAGGAACCTCAAGGCGCACGCGCAGACTCATTTCGATCGCGCCGGCGATCCGCAACAGCTGCGCCGTCAGCGTGTCTTGGTGCTCGTCGAGGAAAAGCCGCAGCTCAGCTTCCGATTTGGTCACGGCGCCGAACGCCATCGGCAATATGTCGAACTGCGTGTTGAGGGCGCTGAGCACGCGTTGATTGGCCGCGATGTTGCGGCGCTCGGCGCGCACCAGCGCAAGAGAACACTCGCTGACGATGGCGCAGAGCGATCCCTGCTCAAGGCGATTGACCGGCTGATCGAGGATGCCCTCCAGCGCCGGCAGTTCGTCGTCCCCCGCTCGACCCACGGCATAGACATAGAGACCCATCGCATGCTCTCCCACAACAAGTCCGCCCGCTGTCGCGCTCAGTGGCTGCTCGGGCTGAGATATTCGTAAGACCGGACGATCAGATCTATATCGAGTTCGACCAGGTAGTATTCCTGTTCGAGAATTTCCTGCGTTAGCGGCAGGCCGAGCGTCTTGATTTCAAGGTTCGGGACGAGAATTTCGGCCTCCGCGGACCATCCCAGCGCGCCATGTTCAACAGGCGCGATCTTGGTGATCCGGGTCTCCCGCGCGCCCAACTCTGACTCGAGGAATTGCTTGACCGCGGCCCGGGCCGCCGACACCTTGCCGACAGGCGGGGGCGGGGGCGGGGGCGGTGGCGCCGTGACCTTCGACTTTTGATCGTCTTCGTGTCCTGCTCTTTGGTTCTTGGGCAGCATCTGCTTCATCTCCACGCAATTTTGCCGCGCGATCGGAAGGAATTCGTCGGTCGGCAGCTCTCGAAGTGTAAATAACTGAGGCAAGGCAGTCGCTTCGGGGCGAACAGCCGTTCAATACGAAAGTTGGAAGTTTCGCTTCATGGGCTTGCGCCCTACAGGCGATCGATGCGGCGCAGCAACCGCATGCGCACGCGGCGCAGCGCCATTCAGGTTGGCCAGTATATTGGCGATTTCAGCGTCGATCTCACGAAAGCGGGTTTGAATTTTCTCGAAGCGGTCGCTCGCCGCGCGCACTTCCAGCGTTCGGCGAGCTTTCTCCAATTCGAGAAAGCTGATGCGCAGATAAGCCTTGTGAGCTGGAATCTGTATGTCCGAGCGGTTCGTCAACGTTCGTAAATCAGCGGTTCCCCTTAAAGGTCGTCCTTGCGCCGGCATGGTCATTTTCCTCCTTTGGCTCGCGCGGCCGCGCGGCCGCCTGACCGCATCGTCGCCTTACCGCCCTCCTCCGCGCCTTCGGAGCGGCGCAGGATAAGGTCGATGAAATCAGGCGAAACCGCCTGGTCGCTCTTTCCGTTCGGCGTCGTGTGGCTGAGGATGTCGCGGCAGGCCCAAAGGAAGACGGGATTGCGATAGCTTGCTTCGCCGCCGCGCGTAGCGAGCACGCGGGCGATGGCGATCGTGGCGCGCAGAGTGGGAAAATGTGGATCCTTTCCCTCGACGCGGCACGCCCTCACGACATCGACGACCCGCGCCGCGCGTTGCGGATCGACGCCGGATTTGCTGGCCGTGATGGCGATCTCCGTCTCCCGATCGTAGTGACCGAGCTCCAGGGTGATCATCCGATCCAGCAAAGCGTCCTGGGCGCGGTAGACGCCCGCGTATTCCGCCGGGTTTGAAGTGAAGATCGCGCGAAAGCATGGGTGCACTTTGACGTAGCCCTCGCCTCGGCCGTGCAATCCCGGAATGTTGAGAACTCCCTCCGATAAGATGCTGAGGAACGGGTTGTTGGCTTCCGGCTTGCTCCGATTGAATTCATCGTAAATGATCGAATGTCCAAGCCGGCAAGCTGTTGTAATGCGGTTGTCGATCCAAAGCGCGCGCCCTTCCTCTTCAAGCTTGAAGACCGAGGGGATGTAGTTGTCGACGAGGCGCGACTTGCGATACCCGCTCTCACGACCGATGAGGTCGGAACTGCCGAACTCATGATCGCCATGGATGAGGATCGCGGGACGGCCGAGCTGAGCCGCGACGTGGAAGGCGAGCGTCGTCTTCCCGGTGCCGGGAGGGCCTGATAAATGCAAGGCATAGCCTGCCTCGAGGTAAGCCATGGCTCGCTCGGTGATATCCTGGACAGCGGCGGAGCTTACGAATGCTTCGCTCGGAGCCAATGCGATGGAGTCGCTTTGGTCGCCAGCGTCTGGATCGACCGCATCGTGACTTGCGAATGGGACGACGCTCATTTTGAATCGCCTCCGTGACGTTCGCCCGAGCCACGATGACGGCCCGAACGGTTCATCGCATCACTCGGTTGCGCTGCGGCGCTGGAAGCTCCATGCGTCGCGGCGGGCAAGGGGACTTCGGCAGGCCGAGGCGCTGCGGCGTGGACAACGACAGACTCAGCCGGCTGCCGATGGCTCGCTTCGGCCGCCGGCTTGCTCGTACGGGGCATTCCGCGCCATATCGCGACCGCCTCGCGGCGATCCTGTGCATAGCCGGCAAAACGCGCGCGCAGGGCGACGGCCCGATCGCGACCGCTCTTGTCGAATTTGTCGAGGAGCGAAGCAACGCCGCTCGTCAGATCGCGCATGAAGGCCGCCGCGGCGTTTTGGCGATGCTTCTGGCGAGCAAGCTGTTCGCGGCCGAACTTACCGAGAAGCCCTTTGACCTCCCGCCGACGCCCGTTCCTCTCATCGCGCGCCTTATCGCGTGATGACTTCGATTCCTGCATCCGCGACGTCTTCAAACCCTGCATAAATGAGTGAACGTCGGCGTGGCGCGTTCGGGTCGCCGCCATGAGGCCGGCCGCCTGCTCGCGGGTTGCCCTGCCGCGCGACGCCCTCAGGCTCTCCAGCATTGAGCGAACTTCGCGATGGCGACGTGTCGTCGCATTCTTGATCTCCGTCGCCAGTTCGCTTCGCTGCCGGCGCGCCATCATGATTCCGTCCATCATATGAGTTGCGCTTTCCGCCATTTTCGCCATGTCTCATCCTCCATCCGGGTCAAATTGCCGCCGGGAGCGCGATCGTGGTCGCGACCGCGCTCCCGGGCTGCTTGCAGACGCTACGCGGGCGCTGCGGCGGAAGCCGTAAGGCCGACCGCTTCTGCATATTTGAGGTAGGTTTCAACCGAGGCCACGACGACCCGAGCTTCGATCGTGATCAGCTCAATACCAACCAGCGAGATCTTGACCCAAGCATCGATCACGATGCCTTTGTCGAGGATCCGATCGACAACTTCGGCGAGGCTCGACGAATCGGTGGACTTCTGTACGCGTGCCATGAAGCTTCTCCTTGTGAACGCTGTGAGCGCTTCGTGCATTGACCGGAACAGGCCGAGAACCCTCCGGCACTTGTAGAAATTGCAAGAACGGAGCCACGCGAGCGCAATTTTTCAGGAATTTAAATAGAGCCAGAGAATCAACAGCTTCGCCATTACCAACACGACAAAACCCGCGGCCTTCTACACAGCATGCGGGCGAATGCGCCCAGATTCACGGGCGCCGATTCCCCTCTCGACTGCCCTTCACCGCGTCGACGATCGCGTCAATCCGAAACGGCTTCGCCAGAAAACCGTCGATTTCGGACGCCCGCACCGCCTCGATGATGCGAAGGTCGTCTTCCAGGAAATAACCGGAGATCATGATGATCCTCATCCCCGGTTGCATGTTGCGCAATTTCTCAACCAGCCGCAGACCGTCCATATCAGGCAGCCGCGCATCGACGAAGGCGATCGGAAAGGACTGTTCAGCCAGCGATGAAATGGCGCTTTGCGCCGAACCGACCGTGGTCGCCGTATAGCCAACGCCCGCCAGAGCGATCTCGAGCACCCAACACATATCCTGATCATCGTCCACGATAAGGACAGTTTCGGGGGCGCGCTCGATCGCAGCGCGGCCCATGTCAGGAACTCTCCCTGGAAGGCGCAGCGGATGGAAGACGCACGACGAAAGTGGTTCCATTGACGGGCGAGGTGCGCACAGTCAGTCCGCCTCCGTGCTGGCGCACGATGGAATGACACACGGACAGGCCAAGCCCCGACCGACGACTGTCGTTGCGCGTCGTGAAGAAGGGGTCAAAGATTTTGGAGACATGGGCCTCCGGAATACCGACGCCTGTGTCGCCGATCTCGATGACGACTTCGGCGGCGTCGAGCCGGAAGCCGATCGTCAGGCGGCCGCCGTTCGGCATTGCCTGGAAGGCGTTCAGCATGAGATTGATGAGGACGAGCTCAAGAAGATTCTGCACGCCTTCCGCCCATAAGGACTGGGTTGTGTCTGGCAGTCGCCAATCAACAGTCGTCCCGGTCGCAGCCTCGCCGGAGGCGAACATCAGAGCATTCTTCAACACGTCATGCACATCGACCCGCGTCGTCTCGGTGATAGGGCCGGGCCGCGCAAACCGCAGCAGGCTCTCGACGATGAGCGAGGCGCGGTCGATGCCGCCGATGACTTTCGTGACGCATTCTTCGAGCAAAGCCGGCGACGTCATTCTGTACTTCATGAGTTGCGCGGCCGCTGAGCTGACGCCCAACGGGTTGCGAATTTCGTGCGCGATGCCTCCAATCACCATGCCAAGCGCGGCGAGCTTTTCGCCCTGGTGCATCTGCGCCTCAATGGCCCGCTGCTCGACGAGATTGCGCCCGACGACCACGACGCCCGTAACCTCGCTGTTGTGGGCAATCATATGCGACAAATGCCAGGAAACCGGTATGCTATCGCCATCCCGGCACCGCATCGGCCATTCGAACGAGCGTCGGTCTTCGATCTGGTCGATCCTTCGGAAACAGGCTTCGACATCGGGCTTCACCTCGGGATCAATCTGGTTGGTCAGCAGGGTGCCGCGCACTTCAGCCTGAGTGTAGCCGGTGGCCTTCTCCGCCGCCGTATTCCAGGTCATGATGGCCCCGTCTGGATCGGTGGAGATGATGAGATCGCCGGCGCTCTCGACGATGCTGGCGAGATGCAACTGCATCCGCCGCACCTCCTCCCCCAGCCGCAACAGGTCGGTCACATCGTCCATGACCAGAATAGCGCCGCCCGAGCCGCCCTGGAGCTGAAGCGGACAGATGCTATAGGAATAGATCCGCAGGGGAACACCCGGCGCGCGGTAGGTCATCCGCTGGCGATGCAGCGTTTTTCCCGTGACGATAACCTCCCGGATTTGCTGGTCGAGCGCCGTGTCCTGGAAGGCGGGGGGAAAAATCTCATGCAATCGCCGCCCCATGATCAAGGTCAGGCTGCTGCGGGATTTTTCCAGAAAATTGTGATTGGCCGCCAACACCGACGCCCGCTCGTCCAATATCAAGATGGACGAAGGAATCGTCGCCATCACCGCGTGAAAGAAACTCTGATGATCCAGCGTGGCGAATGGCATCTGCGTCGCCTGTCCTGCCGCCACTAATGTGGCGCTTTGAGATCCGGCCGGAAACTGAACGGCGGCCACGGGCCTGATAATGCAATCGTGACATGTCCATGCGAGGCGCGGGCCGACGCGTCCCTCACGCGCTCCTGCAACGCGGCGACGTCTGGTTTCGCCACCAGCAAAGAGTAGCGTGCAATGAGTTCCGGCTCGTCCGCCCCGTTTGGCCGGCGGTTCGCTTCATGAAGGCGAACGGTGGCCGTCAGGGGTTTGAGGTCCATCACAAAGGCGCAAATAAACGCGCCGGCCTCGGCGCGGCCCTGCTCGATAAGCGCATTTCTGTCACGGCAAAGCCGCATATACCGCTTGCCGGGCGTCAGTTCGCACCAGTCCGGCCATGCCGCGCGCGCCAGCCGGTCGAGGCTTTCGGCCTCATCGAGGCGGGCGGAACCGCGTAGCTCCCATTCTTCCTTGCCGGCGACGGCCTGCAGGAATTCGGCGATCGTCGCCACATGGGCATGAGTGAACGCCGTCAGGCTGTCGAGGCTCTCGTAGAGCGTGCCAAAAGGCGCCGGGAACACCGATGACCATTGGGCCGCCCAATCGACGAGGGCGGCATGACGGCGCACGCGCGGCGCCAGCCAAGCGACATCGGCTAAACGGCGCTCCGCATCGGCGCCGCAATAATCCGCGACGGGAACGACGCCAATCAGCGCCGCTACCGATCCTACGCGATGCAGAATGAGCCGTCGCTCCAAAACCGCTTCGGGCGGGCGCCGCTCGAGCGCGCCATCATATTGGGCGAAGGCGAAAAGGCAGATGACCTCCTCGCCCGCAATGGGCGGCGGCGCGGCGGCGCTGTTGCGCTCAAGATCGATTTTATTCATCGACCGTCGTCTCAACGCGCTCTCGCAGCGTCTTCAACTTGGTGCGGTAGGTCTTGTAGTCGATGCCAAGGAGCCGCGCCGCCTCGGCCTTATTGCCTCTGGCCTGCTCGAGCGCCTTCACCACCGCATCGCCCTCGAGCGCGCGGATATGGTCCTGGACCTTATGCCGGAGGGTGATCACGCTGGTTGATATTGGGGGAGGCAGGACAGGCGCCACGGCGCAGAGGCCGAGGCTGTCGGTCAGATGTTCAGGCTTTATCACCTCCAACGCGCTCAGCGCCGCCCGACGCATGACATTGCGCAACTCACGGACATTTCCGGGCCAGCGATAAGCGCGCATCAGATCCAGCGCCGCCGGCGCTATTTCGGCCGGCGGCCGCCCGAGGGATGCCCGCGCCTGCGTCAGAAAGCGCGTCGCGAGGAATGCAACATCCTCCGGCCGCGCGCGGAGCGGCGGAACCGCGATGACATATTCGGCGAGGCGAAAGTAGAGATCCTCGCGAAAGCCGCCAGCTTTGGCGCGGTGCTTCAAATCATCGTTCGTGGCTGCAATAATGCGCACGTCGAGATCGATCAATTCGGTGCCGCCAACCCTGTGGATGGTGCGCTCTTCGAGTGTTCGCAAAAGCGCCTTCTGCCCGGTCATGGAGAGATTTCCGATCTCGTCCAGAAAGATCGTCCCGCCATTGGCTGCGACCTCGAACCAGCCGCGATGGCGCGCGACGGCGCCCGTATAGGCCCCCTTTTCGTGACCGAAGAATTCGGTGTCGGTGAGAGTCTCGGCGATTGCGCCGCAATCGACGACGACGAGCGGCCGGCCGGCCCGGCGGCTATAGCGATGGAGATTACGCGCGACGACTTCTTTGCCGGCGCCGGTCTCCCCCTGGATAACGACGGAATAGTCAGTCTCCGCGACAGCTTCGATCTGATCGATCAGGCTCTCCACCGCAGGGCCCTGGCCCATGGCTTCCTTGATCGTGGCGCGGATGCCGACTGCTGACGAAGCGGGGGCCTCGCCGCGCCGCGCGATGGCTCGCTGCACAGCATTCACAAAATGGTCGTTGCGAAATGGCTTGGTGAGATACTCGAAGGCGCCCTCCCGAATGGCCCCCACCGCCCCTGAAATGCTGCCATGGGCGGTGACGATGATGACCGGGAGGCCCTGGTCATGCCGGTGGAGGCGGCGCAGCACTTCATCGCCGCCGAGGTCGGGCATCCGCATATCCAGCACCACAGCATCTGGCGCCGCGCGGACGACCCTATCGAGGCCGGACCGGCCCCCTTCGGCTTCGGCGACGTCAAATCCCGCATCCGCGAGGATATTGCGCATCGCCCATCGCATATCCCGATCATCGTCAATCAGCAGGACCGTGGCGCGCTGAACCATCATATCACATCGCTGGGTATGAGAACCTGACGCAAATCAAGTTGCAACTGCTCGATGCCTGTTCTTTTGGCGAGCAATTATTGTAAAAATATTTACTCTCGATAAAGTTTGTATATTACGTGAAATTTGAATGATTGTTTATCATTGTTATTATTTTTACACTAGCCGCATATTTCGCATTGACGCAAATCAAATACGATCGAGCGCCCTCCAAACCGGCGTCATCTCGTGTTTGTGTTCGGGGTTCGTGCCGAGACTGCCGACGCAGGCGGCGCGCGACCGGCCAGCCTCAGGCCTGACCGTAACACTGCCGAGGTGAACGGACGCGCCCAAGTCCGGCGTTTACTCATCTATTTACAAATCAAGCGCCAACATGGGCGCGGCTCGGCAACTCGGCGGCTCTGCACGAGGCGCGCCCCCGTAGCTGAACCTCAACATCGACCCATACGGACGCGCCGATAGCTGGGGCCGTCACGTTGTCATTTTCAGGAGGCAAGTTGAAGCTCGCGATGAGGAGGCAAAGAGATGGCTCTGTCGCCTTCTGGCTGAAGCGGCGCTGGTTTGACCCAGAACAATCCAGAATAACCCCGCTAGGGTTAGAATAAAACGATGAGCATGCCGAAGATCCTTTTTCTTTGCGTCGCAAACTCGGCGCGTAGCCAGATGGCGGAAGGCCTTGCCCGGCAAATCCTTGGCCCTGCTGTCGAGGTCATGAGCGCGGGCGCGCAACCATCGAAAGTCAATCCCCATGCCATCGACGCCATGGCTGAGATCGGCGTCGACATCTCCCGGCATCGGTCGAAGTCGACCAGCGAGATCAATCCAGCCGGGATCGATCTCGTGGTCACGCTCAGCGCCGAAGAGGTCTGTCCCGTCTTCCCCGGGGCCGTGCGCCGCCTGCACTGGCCAATCCCCGACCCCGTGTCTACCGACCCATCATTGGCGCCTGAAGATATGCGCGCCCGATTCCGGACAGCGCGCGATCAGATCAAAGCCCGGATCGAGATCCTGGGAGGCCTCCTCCATCTTCCTGAAGGCCTGGCGGCAAGGGAGTTCCACAGCAGCATCCGGGTAAAAAGCCTGCCCGACAGCGTCCGCTTCTATGCCTGGCTGCTCGACGCCTGGCCCAAGGAATGGACCCATCGTTACGCGACCTTCATCCGGCCGGATCTCAGTTTGAATTTCGTGCTCCTTGTCTCCGACGGCAAGGAGCTGCATCACGACACGCTCTACCATCTCGGAATTGGGGTCGCGGACAAGGCCGCCGTCGTTGATGCGTATCAGCGAGCGGGCGCCTTCGGCGCCCATGTCGAGAAGCCGCCGCGCACAACCTGGAAGGGCACGCCGCTGCACGAGCTATGGCTCACGGATCCAGATGGCAATCTGGTCGAGATCTATGCGCGTTTGACCGATGCCGAATTGTTGATGAAACCGGCGGACGAAGCGCCCGTCTTCCTGGCGCCTGACGCGGAAGCGCGAACATGACGGAGGGCTGGATGCGTTCAACCCGGCTGAATTGTTTCTGGCGGCTCTCGCTGCCTGCATGATCAAGGGCATCGAACGGGCGATGCCGATGCTGAAGTTTGATTTGCGCGGCGTCGAGGTCAAGCTCCATGGCGTGCGGCAGGACAGCCCGCCAAAGATGAATTCGATCGATTACGAACTGATTGTCGATACCGATGAAACCGACCACCGGCTTGAATTGCTGCACGGCAACGTCCGCAAATACGGCACGATCTCGAACACCATAGCTGAGGCGGTTAGGCTTGAGGGCGTCATCAGGAGAAAAGTGTGATCCGGCGCGCCTGCCCCGGACAAGTCATCGCGCCGCTTATATCGGCCGGCTGAAAGGCGCCGGCTTATGCCGCCCCGCTCCGGCAGGAGATGTTTTATAGTCAACGCTCTTTCAGGGAGGAAATTCGCATGACCAAAAGAGAAGCCGTGCTATGCGCGCCGGTCCGCACCGCGATTGGAACCTATAATGGTTCGCTGAAAGCGACGCCCGCGACCGCACTTGGGGCGACGGTCGTCCGCGAGACTGTCCGCCGCGCCAGTCTCGATCCGGCCAAGCTGCGCGCAGTCGTCATGGGCAATGTGGTGCAGGCGGGAAACAAGATGAATCCGGCGCGCCAGTCCGCCATCCATGGCGGCGTGCCGGTCGACGTGCCGGCCATGACCGTCAACCGCGTTTGTGGTTCGGGCGCGCAGGCGATCGCCACCGCGGCTCAGGACATCTGGCTAGGCTTCGGCGACGCCGCCATCGCTGGCGGCATGGAGAACATGGACGCCGCCCCCTACCTGATGCCGGGCGGCCGCTGGGGTTACCGGATGGGCGATGCCGAGATCTACGATTCGATGCTGCGCGACGGACTGAATGACGCCTTCTCCAACGAGCATTCCGGTTGGCACACAGAGGATCTCGTCACGAAATGCCAGATCAGCCGCGAGGATCAGGACCGCTGGGCGGCGCGCTCGCAGGAGCGCTTCTCGGCCGCGCAGGCGGCCGGCAAGTTCGACGCCGAGATCGTCGCCGTGGAAATCAAGGGCCGCAAGGGGCCGGAGCTTTTCGCGAGGGACGAGCACAATCGGCCCGGCACGACGATCGAGTCGCTGGCCAAGCTGAAACCAGCCTTCCGCAAGGATGGAACCATCACGGCGGGGAACGCGCCGGGGCTCAACACCGCCGCGGCGGCAATGATCGTCGCGGAGCGTGGTTTTGCCGATGCGAACGGTCTCGAGCCGGTCGCGCGTCTCGTCGCCTACGGCCTTGGCGCGGTGGAGCCCGGCATGTTCGGCATCGGCCCCGTTCCGGCCGTCCGGCAAGCGCTGGAGCGGGCTGGATGGACGCTTGGCGACGTCGAACGCGTTGAGATCAACGAGGCCTTCGCGGCCATTGCGCTCGCGGTCACCCGCGAACTCGGCCTCGCCGAAGACATCGTCAACGTCGAGGGCGGCGCCATCGCCCACGGCCATCCGATCGGCGCCAGCGGCGCTATCCTGACCACCCGGCTCCTGCATTCCATGAAACGCGACGGGCTCCGGCGCGGCGTCGTCACGCTTTGCATCGGCGGCGGCCAGGGCATCGCCCTGGCGCTCGAAATGCTGGCCTGAGACGGGCTGACGAACCTCCCGGCGACCCACGCGGATGCGCCTCCGTAGGGGAGGATCCGCGTGTCCCGACGGAATTGACTCAGGTCATTCCAACGCCCCGAAATCGCAGGCATTCTTGAGCAATGGAAAACACGATAGCCAGCGGCGCCTCCGCCACCTCCATCGCGCCCAAAGCAGAAAATGCCCCTTTGGCCTCGCCCTTGACAAAGACGGGGCCTGACGGCGCGCCAGTGACACCGTCCGCGACGGTCTGTCCGCCGGACCCGCTCGAGCGTCTTTCCGAGACATTGGACAAGATCGTCCACTCCTCCCTGGCGCGTCTGACCGCCGGCCTGTCGCCCGCCGCCATGGCGGAGGCGTATTCGGACTGGGCCATCCACCTCGCCTTCTCCCCGGGCAAGCAGGCCGCGCTGGCCGGGAAGGCTGCGCGTAAATGGGCGCGGCTCGCGACAAACATCCAGCAGTCCATTTTGTCGGGCGGCCGCTGCGAGGCCTGCATCGAGCCGCTCCCGCAGGATCGGCGTTTCGCGGCGAAGGAGTGGCAAGACTACCCGTACAATGCGATCTATCAAAATTTTCTGCTGCAACAGCAATGGTGGCACAACGCTACGACTGGCATCGATGGCGTCTCGAAGCAGCACGAGAGAGTGGTCGAGTTCACATCCCGTCAGCTTCTGGACGTGGCGTCGCCAGCGAATTTTCTCGCGACCAACCCGGTGGCGCTGCGCCGGACGCTTGAGACGGGAGGGATCAACCTCTTTGATGGCTTACGAAATTTTTGGGAGGACTGGGGACGCGTCAGCCGCGGCGAACCGCCGGTTGGAACAGAGAATTTCAAGGTCGGGCTCGACGTGGCGGTCACGCCCGGCGAGGTCATCTTCCGCAATCGTCTGATCGAGCTGATCCAATATGCGCCCGCGACTGAGACGGTGAGGCCGGAGCCGATCCTGATCGTTCCAGCGTGGATCATGAAATATTACATCCTCGACCTTTCGCCGCAGAACTCGCTTGTGAATTTTCTGACAAAACAGGGCTTCACGGTTTTTATGATCTCCTGGAAGAATCCAACCGAGGAGGATCGGGATCTCGGCATGGAAGATTACCTCCGGCTCGGCTTCCTGGCGGCGCTCGACGCCGTTAACGCGATCGCGCCTGATGCGAAAACACACGCGGTGGGCTATTGCCTCGGCGGCACGCTCCTTTCCGCCGCCGCCGCCGCGATGGCGCGGGATGGGGATAACCGGCTAAAGTCTGTCTCGTTCTTCGCTGCGCAGCAGGACTTCACGGAATCGGGCGAACTCTCTCTCTTCATCAATGAGAGCGAAGTCCATTTCATCGAGGATCTGATGTGGGAACAGGGCTATCTCGACGGAAAGCAGATGGCGGGCGCCTTTCAGATCCTGCGATCGAATGATTTGATCTGGTCGAGGATCATGCGCGAATATCTCATGGGCGAGCGCGCGCCCATGAACGACCTTATGGCCTGGAACGCCGACGCAACGCGGATGCCATACCGGATGCACTCCGAGTATTTACGCAAGCTCTTTCTCGACAATGATCTCGCGGAAGGCAGATTCAAGGTCGCGGGGCGGCCGATCGCGCTGACTGACATCCGCGCGCCGATCTTCTCCGTCGGAACCGAGCGCGACCACGTTGCGCCCTGGCGATCGGCTTTCAAAGTGCATCTGCTGACCGATACAGATGTGACGTTTCTGCTCACCACGGGCGGACACAACGCCGGCATCGTCTCGGAACCCGGACACCGGGGCCGCAGCTACCAGATTCTTACGAAGGCGGCGCAGGACCGTCATATCGATCCTGACGCCTGGCAGGCGCTGGCGCCTCGCAAGGAAGGCTCATGGTGGCCCGAATGGACCGCTTGGCTTGCCGGCCACTCCGGCAAACCTGTAACGCCGCCGCGACTGGGGGCGCCTCAATCCGGCTACACTCCGCTATGCGCGGCTCCTGGCTCCTACGTCCAGCAGCCCTGATGGCGCTGGCGATCGTCGCGGGCAATGTTCCCGATCGACATGATGTTCTCAAAGCTCGAAGCGCCCCGTGGGCAACCTGTTGTCTCTCACGGCTCCGGTTGCGGCGTGGCTGCGCCGCTGGGCGGTAAGATCGGGTAGGTCACAGTCGGCTGGTCTCCCGTCAGGCTGGCGAGGAAGGCTGTGATCTTGTCCACCTCATCGTCGCTGAGCGAGACGCCGAGCTGGCTTGTGCCCATGACCGCCACCGCCTGACGCAAATCCCAGGCTTTGCCGGTGTGAAAATAGGGCGCCGTCAAGGCAATGTTGCGCAGCGTCGGCACCTTGAAAACATATTCGTCGCTCGGCGTCTTGCTGACCATGAAGCGGCCCTTGTCGGCGGGCGGCAGCAGTTCCGCGCCCGGCTTCTCAACCACTCCGAACGGAGCGTACATGCCGCCTCCCACGTTGACGCCATTGTGGCAATTCGAGCATCCCTTATCCATGAACAGCGCCAGGCCCTCCTTTTGCGGCGCCGAAAGCGCGTCGGCCTCACCTTTGAGAAAACGATCGAACGGCGCATTTGGCGTGATCAGCGTGGCTTCAAAAACGGCGATAGCCTTCTGCACATTGGCGAGCGTGGTCGGGTCCGCCTCACCCGGGAACGCCTTGGCGAAGACCTCGCCATAACCGGGGACGCCCTTGAGCTGTTCGGCCACATGCGCTTTCGGCGACGCCATCTCGACCGGATTCATCATCGGCCCGCCAGCCTGCTCCTCGAGATCCTTGGCCCGCCCGTCCCAGAACTGGGCCTTGTTGAAGACCGCATTAAAAACCGTCGGCGCGTTCCGGCCGCCCAACTGCCAGTGATGGCCGATAGATTTCGATTCCGCATCAGCTCCGCCAAGTCCCAGATTATGACAGGAGTTGCAGCTGATGGCATGGCTCGCGGACAATCGCGGGTCGAAGAAGAGCATTTTGCCAAGTTCAACCTTGGCGGGGGTCGCCGGGTTGCCGGGCAAATTCGGCGCGGTTGTCGGAATCGGCTCGAACAGCTGCTTCGCCTTCGTCAGCAGATCCTCAGCGGCCATGGCGGGAGAGGCGATGAGATAAGCGACGGAAAGGAAGGCGGCAGAAATGCTTTTTGCCATGATGAGTTTCCTTACTCATAGTTCGCCCTGCGCCTTTATGGCGGCGGATCATTGCGTCGATCCATAGCGACTGTCGCGGCAGTACATTTGACGCAGCGCGCACGCGACTAGCGTATTCGCGCCGTAATTTCTAAATGGACCCCCGCCAAAAGTAAATCATGAATGCTTCCCTGAATGATATTATGACATACTGATATAACCTGAACGAAAGCTTTGAGGCTCTGGCTCCGCGGCGTCATCTGGACGATTTCATCCCGATACCAACCCCACGCGGAAACGCTCTGTGGCCGAGCGACCCGATGCATCTTGCCGACCTCGTCACTATATAACCTCGAAAGACGTTGGAAGGAAAAGGCGTTGGTGGATTTGCGCACGCGATCCGCTTCCGGCCGCGGTGAGTTCCGAGCTGCAAAAACTGTATGGTCTCGTTGGACGGGAGGATTTGACCGTGGCGCACGATGCAGGCGCCCGGACACTCGAAGGAGGCACGCAAATGATGCAACAAAGGTCTGACGGCCCGATCCAGTACACAGAATATTTTGCGTGGGATGCGCCCACTCGATGGTTTCACTGGATCAACGCGCTTTCCGTGCTCGGACTCATCGGGACAGGGGTCGTGATCCTCAATGATAACGCCCTCGGCCTTTCGGCCAGCGGCAAGATCGTGCTGAAAAGCATACACGCGTCATTCGGCTATGTGATGGCGATCAATCTGCTCTGGCGGTTCGTCTGGGCATTCTTTGGCAATCGTTACGCGAGGTGGCGGGCGATAGCGCCGGGCGGACCCGGTTATCCCGCCGCGCTGCGAGGCTACGTCATGTCTTTCCTGTCCGGGCAGCCGCAACAGTACGTCGGGCATAACCCGCTGGCGCGCATAGGAGTCTCCCTGATCTTCCTGCTGCTCCTCGTGCAGTTAGCTACAGGCCTCGTCATTGTGGGAACCGATCTATTCTGGCCGCCGTTCGGTCACTGGTTTGCGCAGCGGGTGGCCGCGCCGGGCGTCGACCCAGCGGCCGTTCAACCGGGGGCGTCGGCCGTGATCAACGAGGCGTCCTATCAAGCCATGCGCGCTTTTCGTGGACCGTTCGTCGAGATCCACGAGCTTGCATTCTACGCTTTGGCGGTCGTTATCACGCTCCACATTATTGCAGTGGTTTCGACAGAACTTCACGAGGGCGGCGCCATCACGTCCGCGATGTTCACTGGCCGCAAGATCCTTACCCGAAAGCCGCCGGACGCGACGTGACAACAGCACATATTTAAACCAATCCACCGCGGATCGCGAGACCTGTCGACATGGACGACCCCGCTGACAAACCGATTAAAAGTCGAGGCAAGCCAATGCTTGAGCGCCTGAGGGAGCCGCAATGGCGCTTTGCGAGAATCCCTCTCGGCACGGTGCTTGTCCTCGGGGGCGTGATCGGCTTTCTTCCGCTGGTGGGCTTCTGGATGCTCCCTCTCGGCTTGATGATTCTCGCAATCGACATTCCACTTGCTGGCCGCCTTTTGGATAGGCTGACGAAGCTGGGCCGCCGGCTTAAAGATTTCTTTCGGCGGCGGACAAATCGATAAATCATTGGCGTCGTCAGCTATTTGCGAAACAGCCCGGCACGGCCCGTGGCTGCTGTGCCGAGGCCATAGGCGGCGTTTACTGGCCGCGGCGCTGTCGATCCCATCGGCCTATGGATGACAGATCAGCGTCATCACAACAGAAGCGTTGACGTTGCAGGCGATCACTGGCCGCCGCGTGCGCTCGCGCGCTCCAACCCGGCATCAGCTTCGCCATCAATGATGGCGACGCCCGCGCTGCAACGTCTCATCGGTTGATCTTGCAGAAATTGATCTGGCTCAACGTACACAACCCGATTTCACTCTACCCACATCTACAGCCAGCGCGCATGATGGATCGCCGGCGTCTGCGACCGTCCTGCACCTTGAGCGTTGCGTCGCGGGCCCCGTTCCGGGCCGGCGGCGCATGGAAGCCATTTCAGACTGAGGAGGGCCTCATGCAAGCGCCAATCGAGATCGCCTTTCAAAACTGCGACCCTTCGGAAGCTGTTCGATCCGAGATTCTCAGGCTGGCTCAGCGCCTCGAAAAATTCAGCTCCCGAATTACGAGCTGTCATGTCGCAATCATCCGTGAAGAAAAGCGGAGCCGTCACGGCGGACCGTTCAAGGTCGACATCCGAATTGCGATGCCCGGGCACAAGGACGTCATCGTCAACAGGACGCATGATGACAAGCCTGAACGTGAGCATGTCATGGTCGCGGTGAGAGAGGCCTTTGGCGCGGCGCAGCGGCAGGTCGAGGACGCCCAGCGCGATCTGCGCGGCGAGGTGAAACTCCATGCGGTGGAAGATCACGGCCGTGTGGCGAAGTTCCTCGCCGGCGAAGACGCCGGATTCATCGAAACTCCCGATGGGCGCGAGATCTACTTTCATCGCAACGCCGTTCTCGATGACGCTTTCGACCAGCTGAGGGTGGGCTCGGAAATCCGCTTCGTAGAGGAAGAAGGCGACAAAGGCGCGCAGGCGAGCACGGTGCGTCTGGTTGGCAAGCATCATCCTGTCTAGCGGAGGCTGCGATGGCTGATATCGATGTTGCTGGGGCGCTTCGCGCGGTTGGCGCCGACGAGGCGGCGGCTGTGGTGCGCGATTTCTGCGAGCCCCTGCCCTCCCTCGACGAGGTCGATGATTTCGGCGAGTGCTTCGACCGTTTCGGAGACGCCAAGGTCGTCCTGCTCGGGGAGGCGACGCATGGCACGTCTCAGTTCTACCGCGCCCGCGCGGCCATCACGCGCCGCCTGATCGAACGACATGGCTTCAATATCGTCGCGGTCGAGGCGGATTGGCCCGATGCAGCGCGTATTGACCGCCATGTGCGTCATCACCCGCATGAGGCTTCGGCCGAAGAAGCTTTTGCGCGCTTCCCGACATGGATGTGGCGCAATGTCGAGATGCATGATTTCGTCGAATGGCTGCGAACGCATAATGCAAAGCTGCCGTCGCGGCAGCGCGTTCAGTTCAGTGGCCTCGACATCTACAGTCTTGGCGCCTCGATCGCCGCCGTTCTCGCCTACCTTGGCAGGGTCGATCCTCAGGAGGCGATGAAGGCGCGCCAGCGTTACGGTTGTCTTACCCCCTGGCAGAATGATCCTTCCCGCTACGGCAGCGCGACGCGCTTCCTTGACAAGTCGCCCTGCGAGGACGCCGTCGTTGCGCAATTGCGCGAGCTTCTCGACAACCGGCTCATCTATCTGCGCCGCGAGGGAGATTTTTTTGACGCCGAGCAGAATGCCCGCATCGTCCACACCGCCGAGCATTATTATCGGCTGATGTATCGCAGCGCGACAGACTCCTGGAATTTGCGCGACCGCCACATGTTCGACACGCTTGCGCGCCTTTTGACCGCCCGCGGCAATGAGGCGAAAGCCGTGGTGTGGGCGCATAATTCGCATGTCGGCAATGCGGCGGCGACCGCGATGGGCTGGCAAGGAGAATTCAACATCGGTGAATCGTGCCGCGCCGCGTTTGGCGAAGCAGCAGCGCTGATCGGATTTGGAACCGATCGCGGCACGGTGGCCGCCGCGGATGATTGGGGCGGCCCGATGAGATTGAAGACCATCCTTCCGTGCCGCCCGGACAGCTATGAGCGCGTCTTCCGCCAGGCTTTCGTCGAAAAATCGCTCACCGACTGGCGAACAGGCGACAAGAAGGAACTGCGGGACGTGCTGAGCAAACCACGGCTTGAGCGCGCGATTGGCGTCGTCTACCGGCCAGATACGGAGCTTTACAGTCATTATTTCGAGGCGATCCTGCCCGACCAGTTTGACGCCTATGTCTGGTTTGAGGAGACGACGCCGGTGACGCCGCTCAGCGGTGCAAAGCCACACGGCGCGCCGGACACTTATCCGTTTGGGCTTTGAGCATCGGCGGGCATGGATCGCCATAGCCTTGCCGCGCAAAATCATCGACAGCCTGCCTCAGCCGTGATTCCGACTCCGATGCAGCGGCCACGCGCGGTTCCAGCGACCCGATCAGTCGCGCCAAAGACAGCGCCGCCCTTGCATTGGCGGCCTGCATGATCGGAGGCAGGATCGCCTCAATCCTTCAACACTATAAACAAACTATAATTTGTGAGCAGCTGGGAATTTTTCAGGGAGCCGGAAATCACTCGCAAAAGAGCCTCAAACTCCGGACATCCATGCCCTCGCCAATCGTTTCACGATTGGCGCTATGAGGCCTGTCAGGTCCTAAGATTCCGGGTAACCGGAATCTTGTGATGAGGAAGACTATGGATAAAAAGATCGTTGGAGTAATTGGGGCCGTGTCTGCCGTGGCGTCAGTGAATGCGGCGCAAGCTTCTGTTGCGAACGTCGCCCAGCTGATGAATGCGGGGTCTTTCGCCGAGCTGCTTGAGCCCATACCAAATGCGGCGGCTCTTCTACGCGCCGCAAACGCAGCAGAGGCTGCGGCGGCCAACGCGGCGTGGAGCACACAGAAGGCCTCAGGAAACGCAAATGTGACGGTGGCCCAGTATTATAATTACAACTATCCTTATTATAATCCCTATTATAACCCCTATTATCAACATCACCACCATCATCATCATTACTATAGACGCTACAATTACCACCACCATCATCATCACCACCATCATCACTACTATAATGACGGATATCCTGAATAGTTGACGTCGCTGACCCTACAATCGACGTAAAGACGCAGCGCCCAGGACCCGGTTGAGCGCAAACTCAGCCGGGTTTTATGGGTTACGGGATGAAGCGCGAATGTCGGGGACCAGCCCGCGCAGAAAAGGCTTTGAACCGGCCGGTTGGCGAAGCGGCCGGGCTATTTTTGCCTATTTTTTGCGATGGCGGCCCGGTGGATCTGGCGATAGGTCCCGTCAAACACCGTATTTGTGGCGGAGGTCCATTGCGAGGCTGCCGATAAAGTCGAACGGGCCTTGTAAATCCGCCGCGCTTGCAGTTCGCGCTCGGCTGCCTCCTCCTCCGACATCTCGACCAGTTGAAAGTCCGGCTCCTCAGGGATGACGATGATCTGCGCGAACGGTTCGCCCGATCTAAAAATATGGGTCCGGCCTTCGCTGGGCGCCTTGAAAACCATGAAAAACATCATCGGCCACCACCCCCTTAGCAGCGCCGGCACGGCGATCGGAACGGTATCGGTCGTGTCGGTATAAAAACGGGGATGAGGCTCTGTTCTGATCGCAAATCCGTCCTCAACCTTCAGATCGAGAAGAATCTGATAGGTGTAAAACTGATCGCCGAAATTTCTGAAGGGCGGCGAGAACGCTCCGGTCTCAGGATCGGGGCCCGACTGGCCTTCGATCACGAGGCGGCCCTCCCGTGTGCTCACGCGCAGTTCTTGCTCGAACGGATAAAACAGTTCGATTCCATACTGCGCTCCTTCCGCGAAGGGAATGCAATGCCACGGCTGTTCGCGAGAACCGCTCTTGCGAGGCTCCGGCTCTCCGCCCCATCCCGGGACATCCAGCTTCGTCCGGCGCGGCCGAAGCCCAGGGTCACGAAATCTATATTTGATCTTATGCATCAGCTCTCATCATCCGACCGTAATGGACCGCCAACCGAATGGCGCAAAGAGATCATTGTTTGGGCGACTCTATGGCCGCGGCGCCCGGCCAGAACACATGAACGCGCCGACGAGGCAATTTTTCGATGAGGAGCCATCCGGCCCGAACCATCCCCGCCTGTTTGCGCTCTTCCCCAGGCGCAGAGCCGCCTCGGACAATTCTGCGCGGCAGCGGCCCGACTCGCGGCTTGCCGCATCCGCCGTTCTCAGCTCGTGGAAAGACCCTTGCAGATAAGCTTTGACGCCAACTCGTCGGTCAGACGATGGACGATGGCCGACTGCTGCGGCGAGAGAGTTTCGTCCATTTGGTTCATCGCCGAGCCGAAGAGCAGCGCATGTCTCGCCCTCTCCGCTGTTTCATCGACGCGTTCGCCCGACGCCAGGCGCCGTTCGTATTCCCTGGTCAGCTGTTCGAGCTGAGACATGGTTCTCGCGAAATCCCGCCACGCGGAGTCCTGGCTCGGATGAATCCCCGCCAGGCGGTGGATTCCTTCCAGCCGTCCTGCAAGGTCTTTTGGCTCCGCGACGCGCGGCGGCGCATCAGAACCGGCGCGCACCACGCCAAAACCGTTTGAGCCGCCAGGATCTCCCATAAGGCCCACGAAGAGACCCGCCGCTGCGATGGCGAGCGCCGCCGGGAAGCATGACGCCCTGAAGGCGCTGAACGCGCGTGACCGCATGATCGTGAAGCCCGAGCTGAATCTCGCGAAGATTGCAATGACGGCAGGTTACCAACCAGCAATTGCCATATTTATCAACTACATATGCAGCAAAGCATTGTACTTTTCAACGCGTGCCGATACGCTGACTGAGCTGGGGCTTTCCGGTTGATGGTTCTCATTAGCCGGCAGACATTCATTTTCCGTACGAGTCATGGTTGTAGAGCGCGCGGCTTGGGCGGGTTCCCGCGGCGGGTCGAGCCCTGTTCGCGAGGTCTCGCGTTGGAAAGGCAGATCCGCCAATGAATCTTGGGATGATCCTCAGTTCCGCTGCGCTCGGCGTCTCTGTCGTTGTCTCGGCGTTCAAGTTCGTCGACTGGCTACTTCACTCTGACGCCCGCACCCTTGTCCGCACGGCCCGCTGGTCGCTATTCGCCGCCACCGCCGCTTCCGTGCCGGGCCTCATCGCGCTGCTGGCGTACCGGCAGTGGACGCTGGCGATGCTGCTTGGCGCCGGCATGCTTGCCGTGCCGGCCGCGATCAACTGGCGCGCCTTCATCCCGCGCCGGCCTTTTCGGCCGATGTGGAGCGAAACCCGCCCGCAGGATGAAATGCGCGGCGACTTTGGTCAGCCGCCGCCGGACCCGGAGCTGGCGCGCCGGGCCGCCATCATCCTCGAAGATTATCTGAAGCACGCCGGACATCCCGAAATCAGCGCGCGGATCGACAGCCGGCGGCCGCCGGCCGTGGCGGAGGGCGGATCGCCTCGCGGCGACGGGCCGATGGGCCCCGAAGAGGCGCTGGATGTGCTGGGACTTGAAGCCGGAGCGACGGCGGCGGCGGTGCGCGCCGCTCACCGGCGGCTGATGCAGGTCGTTCATCCCGATCGCGGCGGCTCGAATTATCTCGCGGCCAAGATCAACCGGGCAAAGGATGCGCTGCTGACCGAAGCCGCGCGGAAGCCGCGGGTGGCGGCGCGCCGGATGCGGGAGCCTTCGAAGCGATCAACCGGCGGGGACGCGGGCGGGTGCGCATGAGGGGCAAAAACAAGGGCGCTCGCCGCCGGTCGGGCCGGGGATGCGAGCGCCTGTTTTGGATAGCTGCCCGGCTCTGCCGGCGGCCGGTTGGGCGGGAGAGGTCATGAGCGAATTCAACAAGTCCGCGAAGGTCAAGGACGCGGAAAAGATCGACATCAACCTTCCTCTGGCTCCAAAGAGCGAAGGCGCGCCGGCGAATGGCGGCAAAACGGAGGTCGAGACCTTCCTCGCCCGACGCTCCGAAGTCGCGAAATCGGACCATGAAGAATTCCAGGACTATCTGCGCGAGAAGCAGGCGCGGGCGCTCGCCATGCGGGTCGAGGCCGCCCCTGAGAAAAAGGAGCCAGGGATCACACGCCGCAGCGTGTTCAAGGTGGGCGCTGCGACCGCGTTCGTCGGGGAAACCGCGGCGCTTGGCTATCATGCGGTGCAAAGCGGCGCTCTGAGCGCGCTTGGCGTTGTCGGCGCCAGCCAAAGCCAGGCCACAGCCGGCGCCGTCGCCGCGCAAGCACAGCAGCAGCCAATCAGCCGCGAACTGATCGACTCCAAAGCGGATTTCGGCGGCAGGAGCCTCGGCAAATGGGTCGCGGTGCTGCCGACCAAGCTCGGCGGGGGCGCCTATGCGCTCGATCTCAACACCAACAGGGTGATGGCCTCGATCTGGTATTGGAACTATGGCGACTTCAATCCGATCGCCCATCATCTGTGCGCCTTTCCGAGCGCTGACCCCTACAGCAGTTTTGAGTTCATCAACAGCACGCAGGGCGGCAAGAATTCGCTGATCTACGGCATTCCCACCCGAATCAGCGAGCCCGCGCCCGGCTTCAACATCTACCGTGTCCGTTATGACGGCGCGCAGATGCAGTTGATGGAGAACGTGTCCGAGGCGACCGGCCTCGGTCTTGGCGTGCACGTCACGATCAATCCGAAAGATGCCCAGTCTTATTTCGTAACCGACGGTCAAAAAGACATCGCCGCCTGCTTTGATAGAACCACATCGCAGGTCAAGGCGGCGCTGAAGTTCGACTGGAAGCCGAATTCAAGCCAGCTGGCGCGCGCCTGGCAGGACGGCGGCGTGCTGAAAATCTCGAAAATCCATCCTGACGGCCCCACCGGCCAATATGACTACCTCGGCACGAAGGGTCAGAAGATCGACTGGGAAATGGTGCCTATGGGCGAGTTGTTCGTCGAGGAAGGCACTTTGCCTGGCGACGATCCCATGAGCCTCACCGGCGCGGACGGAACGATCTGGCACCCGACCGGGCGGTGGGCCGCGACGGTCGTTCGCCTTTGCGGCGGCATAGCGATCCTCGACGCCGAAAACAATTTCGATCCCGTCGCCTTCCTGCAGTTCAACGCCAATTCGCAGGACCAGTATGAAGTCGTGAAAGTCGCCGAGGATCACTGGGAGGTGACGTTCGACAAAATTCATTCGCCCGGCCACGAGATCGGCTTCTCGCCGGACGGCCGATTCCTGTGCATGATGAACAATCTGCGGGAAAACAACTGTTCGGTGTTCTCCAGCGCCGACCCCGACCCGCGCAACTGGAAGAAGATCGCTCACGTCGAAGATCCGCTGTGGAGGGGCAAGTACCCAAATCCGTTTCACATGGTGTTTTCCCTCGACTCCAAAAAACTGTATCTGTCGGTGCTGCATCCCTCGCCCGCGTCCAGCGGCGTCATGGTGGTCGACACCGATACGTGGACGATCATGAAAGAGATTCAGGGCATCGGCCCTGATCTCCAGACCCCGGCCATCACCTACGACGGCAAATATGTGATCGTGCCGTTCAGCGGCTTCCAGCGGCTGTCGAGCGGGATCGCTGTGATCGAGACCGAAACCGACCGCCTGATCGGCATCCTTCCAAGTTCGGGAGGGCACCACGACTGCGTGATCGTTCCGACCGAATTGGCGCATATGAAGCACACCCGCTCGTGCACGCTTTGACGCGGGACGTTCGGATGCGCCCGCGCGCGCCCGCCACCGCCGAGAAGCGTCGCGCCATGCAGCGGATCTAGCAGGCCGTGGCAGCTCCCGCCGCTCCCCGCTGGCTGCTGGTTAGCCTCGCGCTGCAGAATCTCGGCCGCCGCAAGTCGCGCACCGGCCTGCTGCTCGCCGCGGTCGCCGTCAGCAGCGCCATTGTCTTCGCCGGCGCCGTGACGATGCGAAGCATCGAGACCAGCATGGAGATCGGATTCAGCCGGCTCGGCGCCGATCTGATGGTGGTGGCGCAGGACGCGCTCACCAACATCACGGTCGCGCTGCTGACGGTCGAACCGACCGGCCAGACTGTCGACGCCAATCTCCTCGAGCGCGCCGCAATCGCCGGCATTGGCAAGGCGACGCCTCAGCGCGTTTTTCGCACCACACGATCGGGCTTGGGAGGCCACGGGGAAAACGTGGATCTCATCGGCTTCGATCCCGCAAGCGACTTCACCGTCCAGCCCTGGATTTCGGAGCGGCTCGGGCGCGCGATGGGGCCGGACGACGTCATCCTCGGGGCCGCCCAGAACCTGCCTCTCGGCTCCGAAATCACGATCTTCGGCAAGCCATTCCGCGTTTTCGCAAAGCTTGGGCGCACCGGAGCCGGGACGCATGAACGCGGATATTTTATGCGCTCGTCAAGTCTGTTGGCTCTTGCGCCCGCGATTCGCGAACGCACTGGCGAAGTCGCGCCCATGCTGGATCCGGGCAAGGTCACGGGATTTCTTATCGAGCTGGCGCCTGGCGCCAGCGAGCTGCAGGTGCGTTTTGCCCTGCTGTCCAAGCTCTCGGGCGTCAAGGTGGTCAGCGGAGGATCGCTGCTTACCGGCATCCGCCAGAGTCTCACGGCCCTGCTCGCTGGCGCGCTCGCGCTCGTCGCGCTGATGTTTGCAAGCACAGCCGTGATGGTGAGCATGCTGTTTTCGGCCATCGTCTCCGAACGACGGCGCGAACTCGGCTTGCTCAAGGCTGTCGGCGCACGGCGTTCGCAGATCGTCGGAATGATAGTGATTGAGGCCGTGGCGGCAACTGGCGCAGGCGGCGCCATCGGCGTGCTGCTCGGCATGCTTCTGCTGCGGCTGTTCGAGCGGTCATTGGTCTATCACCTGTTGCAGATGGGGATTCCGTTTCTCTGGCTTGACCGCGCGAGCACTGTGCTCGTCGCGCTCGCCTGCCTCGGCGGCGCGGCGCTCATTGGAGCCGTCGGCGCGCTGGCGCCGGCGTGGCGGGCCAGCCGCCACGAACCCTACGACCTTATTCGCGGCGAGGGCTGAATCGTGCTGAACTGCCTCGCCCTCACCAAGACCTATCGCTCGGACCGGGGCCAAGTGGATGCCGTGCGCGGCGTCGATCTCGAAGTCGGCGCCGGGCGATATGCGGCGATCATCGGCCGTTCGGGCTCCGGCAAATCCTCCCTCATGGCAATGATCGGCGGGCTGAGCCGACCGACATCGGGCAAGATTTTGATCGAAGGCGCTGACCTCTGGTCGCTCGGCGACGACGCCCTGGCGCATTTTCGCAACCGCCGGATCGGCTACGTCTTCCAGTTCGCGAGCCTGCTGCCGACGCTGCGTGCGATCGACAACGTCGCCTTGCCCCTCCTGCTCGATCGCAGCGGCGAGCAAAAGGATCCCTATGCGCGCGCTTCCCGGCTCCTGAACGACGTTGGACTTGGCGCCTACCTTGACGCCTATCCCCCGGAGATGTCCGCCGGCGAGCAGCGGCGCGTGGCGATCGCGCGGGCGCTGATCAATGATCCAGCCCTGCTGCTCGCCGACGAACCAACGTCTGATCTCGACGAACAAACCGAACGCGAAATCATGACGCTGTTGTTGCAGGTCAATCGCGAGCGGGGCGCCACGCTGATCCTCGTGACGCACAATCTCGCTTTGGCCGCGGGGGCCGAACAGATTGTGCAGATGGCCGATGGCGTCATCGCCATGAGCCGCGCGAGGGGCTGAGCATCGTGCGCCGCCCGCCCAAACTGCCGGACCTCGATCAGCTCACGGATGCGCAGAAGGACGAACTGATCGTCAGCCTCTGGCGGACGCTGGTCGCGGTCGACGGCCTGGAGGGGACGCCGGCCGCCACCGCGACGGCGACGACGGGGGCGCTGGAACCCGCAGTCCCGGCAGCGGCAGTCTCTACGGACGATTTGCGAGCCGCCATTCGCGGCGCGGCCCCATCACGCCGCACCCGCGCTCCGTCGCCCGGCTCCGCCGGGCTTGGACGTGGGTTCGGCTTTTTCGATTCCCGCCCCTTGCAGATCTTGCTGCTCGTGGTCGGATTTTTCTACCTGGCCGATTTTGGCGTCGGCTGGTTTCAGCGGCGCGCCCTCGCAGCGCGCGACCAGGCGGAGCTGGCGCTTCGTAACGCGGCGTTCGGCGGCCTTTACGTCGAATTGACGCGGGTCGCTTATGAGCCGGACGGCAAGTCCTACAGGGCGACGCTAAACATGCAGAATTCCAATCCGGCGACCCCGCTCTATGTGATGCTCAACCCGCCGCGCGTTTACGTTCAGGTCGGCTTGACCTGGCAGGAAGCGCCCGCGCAGGCTCCTCCTGGGAGCGTCTGGGGTGTGGTCAAGCTCGACGGCGGGCGCGAATACTCGCTTGTGTTCCAGACGGATCTGAAAGACTGGTCGCAGCTCATCCCCGGTTACATGCACGTTCTCATCCAAAGCGACATGCTGATCAGCCAGAGCAGCGAGCCCAAGGACGATATCGTCGAGCGCGACAATCGCTTTTACGTCTACCTGAAGCCTCAGGGCGCGGACGATGCATGGATCAAAAGCCGATCGAATTTTCCTGGCGTTCCGCCGATCTTCATTCCGATGCCGCCGCATTAGGCCAGACGCGGCGCTCATCCACACAAAGCTCTCAATACGTCGATGAGCAGCGGCGCCATGTCCCTGATTTCCTTTAGATGAATGCGGCTCAGCGAATTGAGGATGGCCTCGGCTCTGGGCGCCAGAGCGAGCGTCAGACGCCGGCGATCCTCCGGATCGGTCATCCTGGTAACGAGGCCCGCGTCGACAAGACGGCCGACCAGCTCGGCTGCCGAGTGCGGCGCGATCAGCAGCCGTTCGGCCAGCAGTCCCGCGGTCATGGCTTGTCCGCCCGGGCTTCCTTTTATCGCGAGAAGAGCCTGGTGCTGTTGCGAGGGCAGACCCGCGCCCTGCGCCGCCGACGTGCTGAACGCCATGAACCGGCGCAGCTCATAGCGAAGGTTCGCCAGCGCCTCATAGTCAGCCTGAGCCAGCGCAGGCTCTGCCTTCGGATCCGCTTCGTTCAACCCAGCCCCCCTCAAGATTGCATTATATCGTATTACGATGTATTTCGAGCCCGCCGCGTTAGCGAGGCCGGCATCGGCCGCCGACCGGCGATGTGTTCACCACAGGGTCAGGAATTCCATGCACGGGTCCGCCGCAGCAACCAATAACCGTGAAGCAACGCCGTTCAAAAAGATGCCCCAGAAGAAAAAACTTGCGGATTTCACCACCGACCGGCGCGTCCTCGTCTTGATCGCCATGGCTCTCGTCGTCGGGACGGGTAGCGCGTTCGCGGCTTGGCTTCTCATAAAGTTGATCGCTCTCGTCACCAATCTCGTCTGGCTTGGCCGGATCAGCACAGCCTTCGTCGCGATGGGCGACGTCCCGCGCACGCCATGGATGGCGTTGGCCCCCTGCCTTGGCGGCCTGGCGGTTGGCTTGATGGCGCGTTTCGGATCGGAGAAAATCCGCGGGCATGGCATCCCGGAGGCGATCGAGGCGATCCTGATCGGCGGCAGCCGCATGTCTCCCAAGGTTGCAGTTCTGAAGCCTTTGTCCTCGGCGATCTCGATCGGCACGGGCGGCCCTTTCGGCGCGGAGGGGCCGATCATCATGACCGGCGGGGCGATTGGTTCACTGTTCGCCCAGTTCTTTCATCTCAGCGCCGCGGAGCGCAAGACGCTTCTCGTGGCCGGCGCGGCGGCCGGCATGACGGCGATCTTCGGCACGCCCATCGCCGCCGTGCTGCTGGCGGTCGAACTGCTGCTCTTTGAATGGAAGCCCCGCAGCTTCATCCCGGTCGCCGTCTCGGTCGGCGTCTCGATCAGCTGGAGGCCGATGCTGTTTCAGGCAGGGCCGCTGTTCCCCACCAGCTTTCAGCTGACGCTGCCATGGTACGGGCTACTGATTTGCGCCGGCGTCGGCGTCGCTGCCGGTTTGCAGTCGGGGCTGCTCACCGCCCTGCTGTACAAGCTTGAAGACGCGTTCGAGCGGCTGCCGATCCACTGGATGTGGTGGCCCGCCCTCGGCGGTCTCGTGGTCGGGCTCGGCGGCCTGATCGAGCCGCGCGCGCTCGGGGTCGGCTACGACGTCATTGGCGATCTTTTGAGCGGGCATGTTCTGGCGCAGGCGGTAGCGGCCATTCTGCTCGTCAAGGCCGGCATCTGGCTCGTCGCCCTTTCGTCAGGGACGTCAGGGGGCGTGCTCGCCCCCTTGCTGATCCTGGGCGGCGCGCTGGGCTGGCTCATCGGGCTGCTGCTGCCCGGCGAACCCGGCGCCTGGGCGCTGCTCGGCATGGCGGCGATGATGGGCGGCACGATGCGCGCGCCGCTCACCGGAGCTTTGTTCGCGCTCGAACTCACTGGCGACGTTCACATGCTGACGCCTTTACTGGCGGCGACGGTCGCCGCCTACGCCGTTACAGTGCTGCTGCTCCCCCGCTCGATCCTCACCGAAAAAATCGCGCGCCGCGGCCAGCATGTGACACGCGAATACGGAATAGATCCTTTCGAGCTCACGCGGGCGTCCGACATCATGGTCAGGACCGTGGATACCCTGCCAGCGGATATGCCGCTCGACCAGGCAGCCGCCTTTTTCGGCGCGAGCGAGAACGGACGCCAGTGCTACCCGGTCGTAGAGCCGAATGGACGCCTTGTCGGCGCGGCGTCGCGCGCCGACGCCTTGCGTTGGCAGGCCGAGGGGCGCCATCCCGCCGCCACCCTGAACGATGCTGTCTCCGACGCCTCCATCCCGGTCGCGCATCCTGACGATGTGGTTGGCCGCGTCGCCGATCTGATGATCGCCGCCAACGTTGGACGCGTGCCGATCGTCGACCCCGAAAGCGGCGTTCTCGTCGGCCTCATCGCCCGAAAGGATCTGCTCCGACTGCGAAGCGCAAGCAGCTCTCTCGAACATGATCGCCGCGCATATTTTGGCCGCGCCACACCTCTTCCCATCGAGCGGCGCCAGCCGACTGGATCAAATTGAGTTGGCCCTCGTGCGCGCGGGCAGGGAAATCCGCAGGGTCAACCCTGGCCATATCCCTGCAGAATCTCGATATAGTTGGCGCGCTCCAGGGCCTGCGGATCCTTCAGCTTGCGCTGGCTCATGAGGCCTCTGACAGGCTCCAGCGAATCAAAGTCCCTTGACGCGAGCCAGTTTCTCAGCCCGTCAAGCAAGACGGCCATATGGCCGGGACCATGTCGCAACAATGCCGAGGTGGTCATCACCACATCGGCTCCGACCAGAAGATATTTCATCACTTCGTCGGCGCTGGCGACGCCGGTGCTGGCTGCGAGAGAGACTTTCACCCGGCCTGCGAGGATGGCGAGCCAAAGGAGAGGCAGACGGATCTCGCCTGGATCGCTGAGTGTCAGATTCATCAAAAGCCGCAATTGCGCCAGATCAAGATCGGGCTGATAGAACCGGTTGAACAGCACGAGGGCGTCGGCGCCCGCATCCTGCAGGGCCAGCGCCATATTGCCAACCGAGCTAAAATAGGGACTGAGTTTTATGGCGACCGGGATCGACACCGCCGCGCGGACAGAGCGCAAAATGTCGAGATACCGCCGCTCGGCGGCCTGGCCGGTCATCGCGAGATCGGCCGGAATGAAATAAATATTGAGCTCCAGTCCTTTGGCCCCGGCCTCCTCGATCAGCTTCGCGTAGGAGATCCAGCCCTCATTGGTGACGCCGTTCAGGCTGGCGATCACAGGCACGTCGACCGCCCTGCCCGCGCGGCGGACGAGCTCCAGATAATGACGCGGCCCAACCTTGTAGTCGGCGGGCGAGGGAACATTGCTGGTCGCGTAGCGCGCGCCCTCCGCCTCGAGCTCTTCCTGAAAGAGAGACGGCAGAATGAGCGCCGCCGCGCCCGCGTCCTCGAGCAGCCTGATGCTGTCAAGTTTGCCGGTCAAGGGCGAAGCGGACGCCACCAGAGGGTTCTTGAGGCGAAGTCCCATATAGCGAGTGGTCAAATCCATCGGCCGCTCCTCGGCTCTCGATCGCTGTCTGGGATCAACGCGCTCTGCCCCGGCTTCGCCCCATGCGAACACGCACGCCTGAGCGCAAATAGACAAAGCCCTCCCGTCATATTTTCCAACCACCGGCGCCATCGACTAAAATCACATTAGCATAAGCGCAATGTCGGCGCCTTGACCGAGGTCAAAGGGCTGCGCCGACAATCAAAGACGCCTCAAGGCCTGAACGCCGTCAGGCGCGCCGCCTTGCGCGCTCGTGGAAGATGGCGCCCATGAAATCGAGACGACGACTCGCACACGGCCGAAATGCTCTTTCGAAAGCGGATAACCGCCGTTCAGGTCAGGTTCAGCTCGGCGCGCATATATATTTGCCTCGCGGCCGGTCGGCGCGACGACGGCGGAAACGGACATGAGCGGTTTGCGATCCGGAGTTTCGTCGAAAGGCTGATGACGAATGACGCTGCTTTCCGGGCGTTTGCCAGCGGCAGGATGTCGTCAATCTTGCCGGCCTCCGCGCTTCTATCCATATGAGTGAAGTGATCCTCGAAAGCCTTCGCCAAGGCGCAACTCTCCTTTTGGCTAACCATTATGGTGCGCAAACGTGCCTGCAACACGCTTATATATTCCCTTCGCTGTCGCGGCGGCGCTCGTCGTCCCACACAGCGCGATGGCCGTGCATGACCAGGATCGCGCATTGTCTGCGCTTGAGGCGCGCCAGATCCTTCCACTCAGCGAAATCATCGCGCGCGCACAGATTGGCGACCATCAGTTGCTACGCGCGGATCTCGAGCGTGAAGACGGCCGTTATGTGTACGAGCTTCGTGTGATCGCGCGCGATGGAGCCATAAGATTGATGCGGCTCAATGCGCGCACCGGAGAAATGCTGCCTGACGGAAAGCTGTCGGACGCGCCGGCCGAACCCAAGCCGGATGAGGATGATTGATGCGCGTGCTGATCATCGAGGACGATCGCCTCTTGCTGGTTCAACTCAAGCAAGGTCTTGAGCGAGAGCTTTTTACCGTGGATGTCGCCGCGACTGGAGAGGACGGCGCTCATCTTGGGGCCGAGGAATCCTACGACGCGATCATTCTCGACCTTGGTCTGCCCGACATGGACGGACTCGACATTCTGAGGCAATGGCGCGCGGCGGATCGAAACACTCCTGTGCTCATCCTGACCGCTCGCGGCGATTGGCATGCGAAACTCATTGGACTCAACGCAGGCGCGGATGACTACCTGGCAAAGCCGTTCGAAATAGCGGAAGTCGCGGCCCGGCTGCGCGCTTTGATCCGCCGGGCGCATGGTCAGGCAAGCTCCATCCTGCGTCACGGTCGCCTTGAGCTTGATCTCGCGGCGGCGGAAGCCCGACGCGACGGTCAAGCGATCCGTTTGACCGCCCACGAATTCAAGACGCTCGCCTACATGATGCGCCATGCCGGAAGCATCGTCAGCCAGGCCGAGCTGACGGAAGCGCTCTACGCGCAAGATTTTGTGCGCGACTCGAACACGATCGAAGTGTTCATCGCGCGGCTCCGGCGTAAGCTCGGCGCTGATGCGATCGAGACCGTGCGCGGGCTCGGCTATCGGCTGGGATCGTCATGAAGGAGTTGATGCGATCGCTGCGTGGCCGGGTTTTGCTGAGCTCTTTGCTGGTCTGCGCGCTGACTTTTGCTGTGACGGGCGCGCTCCTGATCCATCTTATTCGCGGTGAGTTCGAACGGCGCTTCGACGCTGAACTCTCCGCGCATCTCGACCAGTTGCTCGCTCGGGTTGGGCAGGATTCTACCGGCTCTCTGGTTGTCGTGGGCGCGCTCAGCGATCCGCGCTTCCAACGGCCCTACAGCCGCTTCTATTGGCAGGTCGAGGATCAGACCGGAAACCGCATCCGCTCGCGTTCGCTGTGGGACGCCGTGCTTCCGCTTCCGGTCGATGCGCCGGCCGATGGGGAGATTCATCGCCATCGCCTTCCCGGCCCCGACGGTCAGCGACTGGTTGCAATCGAGCGCCGCGTCACCTTGCCCGGCTATCCGCAAGTTGTTCGAGCCGCCGTCGCCGCGGACGTTGTCAGTCTCGAAGACTCCATCGATTCGATTTCCTATATTTTGATCGCAACATTCGCCGTGTTGGCGATTGGCCTTTCCTTCATCGTCGCCGGCCAGGTCTGGATGGTGTTCCGCCCGCTCGCCAGACTCCGCGCCCAAGTGATGGCGATTCGCAGCGGCAAGAGCGGACGAATCGACGGCGCGTTCCCATCCGAAGTCACTCCACTGGTCGAGGATTTGAACGCAGTGCTCGCGCATAGTCGGGAAGTCGTCACGCGCGGACGCGTGCAGGCGGGCAACCTCGCGCATGGATTGAAAACGCCCTTGGCGATCCTCGCGAACGCCGTCGCTGCGCTTGACGCCGGCGAAGCCTCCGAAATGATCCGAGCGCAGGCTGTGGCGATCCGGCGCCAATTGGATCATGCCTTGTCGCGCACACGGGCCGCGGCCGCTGCGGGCGTTCCAGGCGTTCGATGCGACGTCGCGGACCGCGTCTCGAACGTGGTGCGCGCGATGGAAACCCTTTATCGCGAGCGCAATCTCGATTTCGATGTGACGCTCGTCACCCCTGTCGAGGTTGCGATCGAGATCCAGGATCTCGATGAAATGCTAGGTAATCTCCTCGACAACGCATGCCGCTTTGCCAATACGCGGGTCGCGGTCACGGCCACGCTGGATGAACCTGGCTGCAAAATCACGGTCGAGGATGATGGACGCGGCATTGCGCCGGCTATGGCGCAGGAGATTGTCGAGGGCGGCCTCCCCCTCGACCGAAGCAGCGGCGGAGCGGGTCTCGGCCTTGGCATCGTCCGTGACCTCGCACGAGCCTACAAAGGCGAGTTGCGCCTCGGCCACTCAGGATTGGGAGGATTGGCGGCGACGCTGGTTCTTCCCATTGCATCAAGGGCGGTCGGCGCCCCTGAGGACCTGGCCACGGTGATGCGATGCCTATAATCACGATGGCGAGACGCAGCTTCGCGCGGGAAGCCGCGGTACCGGCGCCGCGCGCAGATACGCGGCTGCGAATTCGTCCGAAGCGCCGTTGCTTGAATGGCTCGCCATCACGGCCGCCTGCGCCGCGAACGCCAAAGCCTTCAGCGCCGAATGGAATGCTGCCGGAGCCGTCACGCGCGTGTCAGTCGAAACAATGAATATGCTTGCTCGAACGCCAATCCCGGCCTTGCCTGACGAAGAGAAGCGGATGCGATTGGCGCAGCCGGCGCCAAACGAAGTTGAATTGAGGGCCTGCACAAGATGAGATATTTCAGATGAAGCGCATTTTCGCGATCGTGGCCGCCCTCGCCATAGAGGCGCCGCTTGGGGGCTTGGCGTCGCAAGCGTCCCCCGCGGCCCGGACTCTCTTTGCCTGGGTTCCCCTGTCTCGTTTGGAAACTTCAACACAGGCCGAGCCGGTAGTGGTGAAGGATGCGCCAACCCCTGCCGACAGCAAGGGTGTGGCTGACGCCCCGCCGGAAGGCGTGATCAACATTTCCTCCGAGCAGATTGAGGCGCAGGAGATCAAGCTTGCTCTTGTTGAGAAGGGCGTTATCGCGCGCCGGTTGAGCGTGCCGGGCACCATCGCTCTTGATATGGATCTGGTCGCCCGGGTGCCTGGCAGGGTGGTCGGCACGGTCACTCAGATGCGCAAACGGCTGGGAGATCCCGTCAGCCAGGGTGAAGTGGTGGCCGTTCTCGACAGCCGCGAAGTCGCCGACGCCAAAAGCGAATATCTGACCGCAGCGGTGGCCTTCGATCTGCGCAAGACAATGTTCGAACGCGCGGAGATTTTATGGGGCAAAAAGATCTCCGCCGAACAGCAATATCTCCAGGCGCGCGCGACATATCTGGAGGCGGAGCTGAGGCTCGACCTTGCTCGCCAGAAGCTCTCCGCGCTCAAACTGGACCCGGCCGAAGTGGAGAAGGCTGCAAAACAGGAAAGCAACCTCAAATCCGGCGTTTCAAGCCTGCGCGAATATGAAATCCGATCTCTGATCTCCGGGCGCGTCATTGAGCGCAAGGTGGACGTCGGAACCCTGATCGGAAGCCAGGGCGATCCTCCAGATCTCTATACCGTCGCTGATCTCTCTATGGTTTGGGTCGAGATTGCTTTGGCTACAACAGATCTCGATGTGATCGCGGAAGGCCAGACGGTCGTCATCACCAGTGGAAGAAATAGTGGCGCGCGAGGGGTCGGACAAATCATTTTCATTAGTCCGCTTGTCGATCCCGATACGCGCTCGGCCCGAGTGATCGCTCAAATCGACAATAAAGAGTCGATCTGGCGGCCAGGCTCGACCGTGACGGCCAGCATTGTGATCAAGGAAGAGCCTGTGGAAGTCCTCGTCCCGCGCGCCGCGCTCCAGACGATAGGCGGCGAACAGGTGGTGTTTGTGCGAACGCCCAACGGCTTTCAAAGACGCGTCGTCACGACCGGCAGGTCGGACGAGCAAAATGTCGAAATCACCTCGGGCCTTTCCGCAGGCGAACAGATCGCGGTCAAGAACACCTTTCTGCTCAAAGCCGAACTCGGCAAGGGCGAATAGAACCAGAAATCGATATCATGATCGCACGTATTCTTTCTTTTTCAGTTCATCAGCGCTGGCTCGTCGCGCTGCTGACCCTCGTGGCCGCGGCGTTCGGCGCCTGGTCGCTGACCAAATTGCCGATCGACGCTGTTCCAGACATCACGAACAACCAGGTGCAGATCAACACCATTGCGCCGGCGCTCTCACCGAACGACATCGAAAAGCAGGTCACCTATCCGATCGAGACCGCGCTCGCCGGCACTCCGGGGCTGCTATATACGCGATCGCTTTCGCGCAACGGCTTCTCGCAGATCACTGCTGTGTTCGGCGACGACGTCGACATCTATTTCGCCCGTCAACAGGTCAATGAGCGCATGAACGAGGCCAGGGCAATCCTGCCGCCTGGCGCCGAGCCGCGCATGGGACCTCTCGCCACCGGACTTGGCGAGATCTACATGTGGACGGTCCGTTATAAGCCTCGGGGCGACGGCGCGAGCGTCGAGGATGGCAAACCAGGCTGGCAGAGCGACGGGAGCTACCTCACCCCTGAGGGCAGGAAGCTCACCACCGATTTCGAGCGCGCGGCCTACCTGCGCACCGTTCAGGATTGGATCATTCGTCCGCAGCTGAAGACGGTGCCCGGGGTCGCCGGCGTCGACTCCATCGGCGGCTTCCAGAAGCAGTATCAGGTCCAGCCAGACCCAGCCAAACTCGTTGGCCTTGGCCTCTCCTTCGCCGACATGGCCATGGCGATCGAGAGCAATAATCTGAGCCGGGGAGCCGGTTACGTTGAAGATAATGGCGAAGCCTATGTTGTCCGCTCAGCCGGACGCTTGGAAAGCATGGAGGACATCGGCAACGTCGTCGTGACGACCCGGGGCGGCGTCCCCATTCGGGTGAAGGATATCGCGGAGGTGAAGATCGGCCGGGAGTTGCGGACCGGAAGCGCCAGCGTGGACGGCCAGGAGGCGGTTATCGGCACGGCGTTGATGCTGATCGGGGGCAACAGCCGCACCGTGTCCGCGTTGGTCGACGCCAGGATGAAGGAGATTAACGGGGCGCTTCCGGCGGGCATTGAAGCCAGGACGATCCTCAACCGCACGGTCCTCGTCGACGCCACCGTCAAGACAGTCAGCAAGAATCTGATGGAAGGCGCCTTCCTTGTCATCTTCGTGCTGTTTCTGTTGCTCGGCAATTTCCGTGCGGCGCTCATCACGGCGCTCGTCATCCCGATCGCTATGCTGCTTACCATGGCGGGCATGGTCCAGGGCAGAATCAGCGCGAACCTGATGAGCTTGGGCGCTCTCGATTTTGGCCTCATCGTCGACGGCGCCGTCATCATCGCGGAGAACAGCTTGAGACATCTGGCCGAGCGCCAGCACAAATTTGGGCGCCGCCTGACCCAGCCAGAGCGTCTCACGACGGTGATCGAGGCCGCCGAAGAGATGATCAAGCCCTCCGTCTACGGCCAGGCAATCATCATTCTGGTTTACGTGCCGCTGCTAACCTTCACCGGCATAGAAGGCAAGATGTTCCAGCCGATGGCGCTCACCGTCATCATCGCTCTCGCCGCCGCCTTTGTCCTGTCGTTGACTTTCGTGCCCGCAATGATCGCGATATTGATCACCGGGCGCGTCCAGGAAAAAGAAAATCACTTTGTTCGCGGCATAAAGGCGCTCTATGAGCCTGCGTTACGGCGCGCCATCCGAAGGCCCCTCATCTTTATCGCGAGCGCCGTGGTCCTGCTGGTCGGGGCGGGGCTTCTTTTCACCAAGCTTGGGCAGGAATTCATTCCGACGCTGGATGAAAAAAACATCGCTATGAGCGCCTTGCGCATTCCGAGCACGTCTTTGTCCCAGTCTCAAGCCATGCAGCTTTCGGTGGAGAAGGCGATCAAGAAATTTCCGCAGGTCGCAACGGTGTTTTCAAAGACAGGCACGGCGGAGGCGGCCACGGATCCGATGCCGCCCAACACGTCTGACACTTTCATCATGTTGAAGCCGACAGAGGAGTGGCCGTCTCCGGCTTTGACGAAAGAGGAGCTGCAGCAGCAGATCGAGGATGCCGTAGGCGCGCTGGTAGGCAATTCCTACGAATTCTCGCAGCCGATCCAGTGGCGCTTCAATGAATTGATCGCTGGCGTGCGCGGCGATCTCGCCATCAAAGTCTTCGGTGAAGAATTCGAACCGATGTTGCAGGTGGCAAACCAGATCGCCGCCATTTTGCGCGGGACCAAGGGCGCCGAGGACGTCAAGGTCGAGCAGGTGGGAGGCCTGCCCTTCCTTGAGATCAAGATCGACAAAGCCGAAATTGCCCGTCTCGGCCTCAGCGTCTCGGCGGTGCAGGACGTCATCGGCGCGGCGATCGGCGGGCGCGACGCAGGCGTTGTTTTTGAAGGCGATCGGCGTTTTGCGATCATCGTTCGCCTCAACGACGAACTGCGCGAGAATATGGAGGCGCTTAAGACTCTGCCTGTTCCGCTGCCTGTTGTGACAAAGACCGGCCGGCCGCCGACCGTCATGCTCAAGCAGGTTGCGTTGTTTGAACTGTCGGAGGGGCCCAATCAGATATCACGTGAAAATGGCAAGCGGCGTGTTGTCGTCACGGCGAATGCGCGTGGCCGCGACATCGCCTCGCTGGTGTCCGAGGTTCAACAGAAAGTCGCTCAGCAGGTGCAACTTCCAGGAGGATATTGGCTTACCTGGGGCGGCCAGTTCGAGAACCTCGCCGCCGCGAGGCAGCGCTTGATGGTCGTCGTGCCCGGCTGCTTTTTCCTTATGTTTTTGCTGCTCTATACTGCTCTGGGCAGCCCGCGCGATGCGCTCCTCGTGTTTAGCGCTGTTCCGCTCGCGCTGACCGGCGGCGTCGCTGCATTGTGGCTGCGTGGCATGCCATTTTCCGTTTCGGCCGCGGTCGGGTTTATCGCGCTGTCCGGCGTGGCCGTGCTGAACGGTCTGGTGATGCTGAGCTACATCAAGCAGCTTGTCGATAAGGGCTTCCCGTTCCAGGCGGCTATCTATGAAGGCGCCGTCACCCGTTTACGGCCCGTGGCGATGACGGCTCTCGTCGCCTCGCTCGGTTTCGTGCCGATGGCGTTGGCCACTGGAACCGGAGCCGAGGTCCAAAAGCCTCTCGCGACGGTTGTCATCGGCGGCCTGATCAGCGCGACGCTGCTGACGCTGCTGGTGTTGCCGGCGCTCTACGCCCGCTTCGGCAAGAGCAAGGTCGCAGCCGATATTATCGGACTGCCAGAGCAAAAGGCGCATGAGGGCGTCGTGATCAAATAGCGTTTGCTTGCCGCCACCCCGACTGGACCTCATAAGCGAAAAAGCCAGTTCGTAGTGATTGCGGCAGGTCGACGATGATCGGCGGCGGCGCGTCAGCGAGGCGCCGCCAATTTTTCTGGTATCCTTATCGCGGATCATGCGCCATCTGTTGCATGAACGGCGGACGGCGCGTTGGAGCCTCCCATCCGCTTCACGCCGTGGACGCCCAAGGAGCTCTCTGATTGTCCGGACAAAGCCACCAGATCGTCAACCCGGCGGGCGTCGCGCTCGCGCTTCTCTCCGCGGCTCTGTTCGGCGCCAGCACGCCGATCGCCAAGCTTTTGCTCGGAACGATTGATCCGTGGCTCCTCGCAGGCATTCTCTATCTCGCCTCGGGGATCGGTCTTGGCGCCGTCATTATGTTGCAACGCCTGCGCGGCGTGACTCGGACCGAGGCGCGCCTAACCGGCTCCGATCTGCCTTGGCTCGCGGGCGCCGTGCTTGCCGGCGGCGTGGTTGGTCCTGTGCTGTTGATGTTTGGGCTTGCCAGCACGCAAGCCTCGACGGCGGCTTTGCTGCTCAATCTCGAAGGCCTCGCCACGATGGTGATCGCCTGGACCGTTTTTCGCGAGAACGTCGACCGGCGTCTTCTGATCGGCGCGGCGGCGATTCTTGCCGGCGCCCTATTGGTCTCATGGCGAGGCGGGCCGGCCGGTGTTGGCCCGGGCGCGCTTGCGATCGCGGGGGCGTGTCTCGCATGGGGCGTCGACAACAACCTGACCCGCAAGCTGAGCGCCGCCGATCCCGTGCAGATCGCCGCCATCAAGGGCCTTGTCGCGGGACCAATCAATCTCGTGCTTGCGTTCTGGCAGGGCGCCGCGGCGCCGGGGGCGGCGCTGCTTGCGGGCGCAGCCGTGGTCGGATTTGTCGGCTACGGGATCAGCCTGGCGCTATTCGTTCTGGCCCTGCGCCACCTCGGCGCGGCGCGGACGGGGGCGTATTTCTCGATCGCGCCCTTCGTTGGAGCGGTCCTCGGCGTCGCCATTCTCCACGATCCGGTCACCTTGCAGCTTGCGGCGGCGGCCATCCTGATGGGAATCGGCGTCTGGCTCCACATCACGGAAGCGCACGAGCACGAGCACCTCCATGAGGTGATGGCGCACGATCACGCCCATGTGCATGACGAGCATCATCGACACCCACACGGCCAGAACGATCCGGCTGGCGAGCCGCATTCGCACTGGCACGGGCACGCGCGCATGGTTCACCGGCACCCCCATTATCCCGATCTGCATCACCGGCATTCCCACTGATTGGAACGCCGGGAATCGGGGGCGCGTGGCGTGACCGGTCTTATCCGCGACCTCGTATCGCGGCGCGCGGCCGAAGAAGCAGGCCTGCGCGGGTTCGCCACTTTCTGTCAGCGCATGATCGCCGATCCGAGATCCGCAGGTGACCGGCGCGCATCCGATTCGACTGCGCCCACGACCGGTCTTAAAAGCGATCGCGTCCGCGTAAGCGCGAGAATCGACCAACTCCAGCAGAGGCGCTCGCTCCGCGGCGTTGCGCCCTCTTTGCGCGAAGTTTTTTGCCCGCTGTCATGATATTGCAACAAATGATCCCCAACCCGTACAATATTGGACCCCTATAAGTGTTCTTCCGCGGATGCGAAGGGTCCGGTAAAATGAGGCGCAGCGACGTGCGAACCACAATCCCTTTTGCCCTGTTCGCAGGGCTGCTCGCGCTTTCTGGCAGCCCGGCTTACGCGCAAGAGGCGACTACAGTTGCGCAGTCAGAGAAATCCCAGAACGCGGCGCCCGCGACGTCAGCCCCGTCGGAAGGATCGCCGGCGGCGCCAGCGAGCGAACAGCCCTCGATTTCCTCAAGCGTTCCGGCATTAAGGGACTTCAAGCAGGCCCTGCTCGATCGTGGCTTCAATTTGCAGCTCAATTATACGGGCGAAGTCTTCGGCAACCCCACGGGCGGGGTGCGCCAGAGCGGAATTTACGAGAATCTTCTCGAATTCGCGATTGACGGCGATCTGCAGAGGATTGCCGGTCTCACGGGCGCCTCCTTCCACGTCAATTCCTATCAAGTCATTGGCTCAGGCCTGTCGACCTGCTGCGTATTCAATCAATTGACGATCAGCAGTATTGAGGCGCGCGCAAGCACCTGGCTGTTCGAAGCCTGGTTTGAGCAAAAGCTTTTTGCCGATATGGTATCCATCCGCATTGGCCAATTGGCTGCGGATTCTGAATTTCTCATCAGCGATCTCGATTCTTTTTTTCTCAACGCGACATTCGGCTGGCCGAATATATTGGCGGCGGACCTGCCGAGCAGCGGACCGAACTATCCTTTGGCGACGCCCGGCGTTCGCCTGAAAATAACCCCGAATGATCAGACCACTCTTCTCGCCGCCATTTTCAATGGCGACCCATCCGGGGCAGGTTTTACGGGCTTACAGGAAGTACTGGATCCATCGGGAGTGAATTTCCGCCTCCGGGATCCGCCGCTGCTAATTGGCGAGGTGCAGTATAAATATAATCAGGACAAGAACTCGGCTGGCCTCGCAGGCACGGCCAAGCTCGGCGCATGGTATCATTTTGGCAAGTTCAACGATCAATTCTATAGTACGAATGGCGTTTCTCTCGCCAATCCGTCGAGCAGCGGCGTTCCTCTGACCCATGCCGGCGATTACGGCGTCTACGGCATCATCAACCAGATGCTTTGGCGTCTGCCCGGAGACGATCCGAGAAAAGGGGTCGGCGTTTTTGCGTTCGTCTCGGCGGCCCCTTCTGATCGCAATGCCGCGGATTTTTATGCCCACGGGGCGATCAATTTCATGGGCCTCTGGGACAAGCGGCCGGATGACATGTTCGGGGTGGCGGCTGCCTATTCACCCGTTTCGCCCGCGGTCAGCGCTCTCGATGCGCAGAGCGCTTACTTTGCCGGGGCGGCTCTACCCATTCGCAACTATGAGATGGCGCTCGAAGTCAGCTATCAGGCTCCGATCCTTCCTGGATGGCTGATCCAGCCAGATTTTCAGTATATTTTCCATCCCCGTTATGGCGCGATTGACCCAATAAACCCCGCTGTGGGCCGCATCCGCGACGCGGCGGTGTTCGGGCTGCACACAGCGATCAAATTTTAGGGTTGGTTCCACGGCGCTCCGATCAGGCGGACGCTCCCGGCGCCGGAAGCGCCTGTGGATGCGTGCGCACGGGCGCGTAGGATGTCGAAATACAATATAACTGTCGCAAAATCTTCACAAACTCACGCGAAGTGTTGCTTCTATACAACTCAATTTAGCCTTGTAAGTTGTAACGAGGCGATTCTCTTTGACAGCTTTTTTTGCTGCTAATACAGACAACAATACGCAGACTTCGCGCTCTAGGGGGGCGTGATGTTTGCACTTGTTGGGGAAAGGCGCGAAATTCATGAAACGATACCGAAGCAAGCCAGCCCTTGTGGCTATGACACTGGGCGCTCTTGTGAGCTACCAGAGCGCTGCGCGCGCCGATGACACGGCCGACGAAATTCGCGCTCTGAGAGCGCAGCTGAAGCGCTTGGAATCCAAGGTCAATGATCAGGCGCGCAAGCAAAAGGAAACGCAGGTCCAGATCCACGATGTGGCGCGCCGGGCGCCCCCGGCGGCCGCAGGATCAATGCCGAGCGGCGTTGCTCTCGGTTCCCTCGGCGGCGTCGCCCCGACCGGCCTCACGGCCGTCGAATCCTCTATCCGCGGCCTGCCGGTAGCGGGGGCGCCGAGCCTCTACATCAACGGCGTCAGCATCACGCCCGGCGGCTTCCTCGCACTCGAAGGTGTTTTCCGCGACCGCTTCATCGGCGCCGACATCGGCACGCCATATCAAAACATTCCTTACGGAAACGTCCGCACGGGCTACGCCAACGAATTCCGTATGAGCGCGCGCCAGAGCCGCGCCTCGCTTCTGGCCCAGGGGGACGTCAATCCGACGACGCATCTTGCCGGCTATATGGAGCTCGACTTCCTCGGCGCCGCCCAGACCGCCAATTCGAACGAGAGCAACTCGTTCAACCCCCGCATCCGGCATCTTTACGCGACCGTAGACCAGGATGATTTCGGCGCGCATCTTCTCGCCGGTCAAACCTGGTCGCTCGTCACGATGAGCACGAAGGGCATCGTTCCCCGCCAGGAGAATATTCCGCTCTCGATCGACGCACAGTACGTGCCGGGCTTTGTCTGGACCCGGACTCCTGAGATCCGCGTCGTCAAGGATTTCGACAAGACTTTCTGGGCGGCCCTGTCGATCGAAAACCCGCAGACGACATTTGGCGGCTACACGACGGTGGGCACGACCGCGGCGACGCTTCCAAGCACGCTCGTCTTCAACCAGGCTCCTCCGGGCGGGTCCTTGTTCAACTCGCTGAACGCCGTCTCTCTCAACCACATGCCTGACATCGTCGGCAAGGTCGCCTGGGATCCGACCTTTGATGGCCACAATGTTCACATGGAAGCCTTCGGTCTCTTCCGCGACTTCTACAGCCAGGTGAACAACAGCAATCACGACGTCGCTGGCGGCGGCTTCGGCGGCTCTGTCCTTGTTTCTCTGCTTCCGAAACAACTTGAGGTGCAATTCTCCGGCATGACCGGACGCGGCATCGGACGTTACGGCTCCGCGCAGCTCCCCGATGTCGCTTTCAACTGGAATGGCACGATCTCGCCGCTTCAGGAGACCATGCTTCTAACCGGGCTGACCTGGCACGCGACGCCTGATCTCGACCTCTACGCCTACGCTGGCGAAGAATATCAGAATGCGAGTTACTCGGACATCGTGACCGGAGGCGCCGTCAACGCCTTCGGCCTCGGCAACCCCCAGTTCTCGAACGCCGGATGCTCAATCCCGGGCTCCACAATCTGTAACGGCAATATCCACTTGATTCGCCAGATTACCGGCGGAGTATGGGATAAGATCTACAAGGGTTCGTTCGGCCAGCTGCGCGCCGGCTTCCAATATTCCTTCACCCAGAAGTATTCCTTCCAGGGCATTGGCGGCGGAGCGAAAGCTCAGGAAAATATGGGCTTGTTCAGCCTTCGCTATTATCCTTTCTAGTCTGACGGCGATCGTCGATCGCCGATTTGGCTGAAAGGTTGCGGGAAAGGTTGCTGGAGATCAGATCAGCGCGCGGACAGAAGCCCGTAACGCTTGTCGAAAATGAGCCCGACATGGGCTCGGACGTCGGCGGCAGATTGGACAGACGCGGCCAAAGCGTGGCATCTTTCACGCCGCAGGCCGCGTCCTTCGGGTTCGCGCGTTCGGTCGATCCAAGCCTTCCAATCGTCGGCCGGGCGCTTGCGAGCGCCCGCCCGACGATCGGGGCGTTGCGATACGAAGGGATCAGGGCTAAGTGGACCCATCTCGTCGACGTTCGCGTCGGCCAGCCGCGTCCCGAGGCGGGCGCTGTGGTAGGGCCGTTACCTATCCGAAACGGTCGTCGAGGCGGCGGCGGCGCTCATGTGGATATTTGATCTTTTCAAGACCGCCACGTTTCGGCTGGCTGTCCTTTTCGCGCTCGCGGTCACAGCCTCCACCTCCGTCGTGTTCGTGTTTATCTATTGGCAGGTCGCGACTTTTGACGTCCGGCGCGTCGAGGCGAGATTGTCGGAGGAGGTCTTAAGAGCCGTCAACGAACCAGAGGACCAGCTCAGACGCCAGCTAGAGAGACGGCTCGCGAGCGATCTGCGCAGGCTCGACTACGTCGGTCTTTTCAATAAGGATGGAAAGCCGGTCTATGGCAATATCGCGGCGCTGCCGGGCTCGCTCGCCATTGACGGCCTCCCGCATACCGTCGAAGTGCTGCCGCTCAAGCGAATTGATTCCGGAACTGAACCGGCCATGATGGTCGCAAGGCGCCGCCCGAGCGGCGGCGTCGTGCTTCTCGGTCGCAGTCTTTATGAAGTTTACGCCTTGCGGCAGCTCGTCTTCGCGGCTCTGACTATCGGCATCGCGCCGGCTGTCGCGCTGGCGCTCATCGTCGGGCTAATCTTCAGTCTGCGCGGAGCCCGGCGTCTCAAGACCATCAACCAGACGATCGTGCGGATCATGCGGGGAGATCTCCACGAGCGGCTGCCGATCCGCGCAAGGCCGGATGACATCGATCATATCGCAAGCGCCGTCAATCTCATGCTCGACGAGATGGTCCGCCTCCTCGATCAGATCAAAAGCGTCGGCGACAATATCGCCCACGATCTGCGCACGCCGCTCGCGGTCATGCGCATCAGTCTCGAACGCGGTCTCGCCGCCCCATCGGAACAGGGTCTGCGCTCGGCCGCGCAGCGAGCGTTGACGGAACTCGACCATGCGCTCACCACGGTAACGGCGCTCCAGCGAATTTCCGAGATCGAGCTTGGACGCCGGCGTGGCGAATTCAGGCGGATCGATCTCGCCGAGGTTTGCGCCAACGCGTTCAACCTTTACGAGCCGCTGGCGGAAGCCAAGTCGATCACCTTCACTCTCGACGCGCCAGCGCCGGCGCCCTGCCTCGGCGACTTCGAGCTTATGACCGAGGCGGTCGCAAACCTTATCGACAACGCCATCAAGTTCACGCCCGAACAGGGGGCCGTTCAGGTCGTTGCAAAAATGAATTCAGGCCGCCCCGTCATTCGCGTGTCCGACACCGGACCCGGCGTAACGCCGGAAGAACGAGGCGAGATTTTCAAGCGGTTCTACCGCTCCGAATCGTCCCGCCATATTCCCGGCACGGGGCTCGGCTTGAACATGGCGGCGACGATTTGTAATCTGCACGGGTTCGATCTGCGCGTCGATGACAATCAACCGGGGGCTATCTTCGAGGTCACTCCTCACAATCTGGACTCCGAAGAGAGCGATAGCGTGACGTCACCCGTCTTGGCGACGGCTTCGCCACATTGAGCCGATCCAACAAGGGCTAGAAGCTCAGCTGGCGCGTCCCAGCCACGGGCGCCTTTTCTCTCCCGCGGCCGCCTAATCTGTTTCCGGCCGCAGAGTTTTGCGCGGCGGAGGCAAAGGTTCGACATGACTTTCACGCTCGTTGCCACTGTTCCCTTTCAGCTTGTATAAAGATATATTTATATTCTCGCGATGAGCCATATCAGCGCCTTGACGGTTGAACGGACTGACCAACAGTGCAAAGACATGAGCTAACCTTTAATGATGGGATTGTGCGATCGGGCCGGCCATCGAGCGCAACAGGGCTGAAGGGCGTCTGCTGGCTGAATGCTCGCTGGCTCGCCACGGTTTTTTTGCCGAGATCCGAACTCCAGGCTGGAGCACGGCTGAGCATTGCACGGGTCCAGGAAAGAGTTTCTAATGACCGTAAAATCGACGAGCGCGCGAAATCGAACGTTGCGATGGCCGTGCGGACCAACGTCGCCGGCTCGCGGTCAAAGGCGTCCTAGATGAAATTAGTCGCGTTTGTTCTCAAAAAGCCCTACACCGTCGCCGCAAGTCTAATGCTCATCTGTATCCTGGGCGCCGGCGCGGCGCTCCGCATGCCGATCGACATTTTCCCCGAAATCGATATTCCCGTGGTCAGCGTCGTCTGGTCCTATAATGGGATGAGCGCCGAGGATATCCAGAACCGCATTCTCACCCTGCACGAACGGCAGCTCGCCTCGCTCGTCGATGATATCAGCCGCATTGAAGCTACGAGCTATTATGGCGTCGGCGTCATCAAGGTCTTCCTCCATCAAGGAGCTGACGTAACGCGCGCCGTGTCGCAATTGGCGAGCAGCGCGCTTGTCGTGTTGAAATATATGCCTCCGAACATCACGCCGCCGCTGGTCTTGCGATATGGCGCGACGGACGTGCCGATCATTCAGCTCAGCCTATCGAGCGACTCCCTGCCCGACACCAAGCTGAATGATCTTGGCCAGAATACGATTCGTCCCGCTCTCGCGGTCGTCCATGGCGCGGAGGTCCCCTATCCCTATGGCGGCAAGCCGCGCGTCATCATGGTCGATCTCGACCAGCAGGCCTTGCAATCGCGCGGATTGACGCCTTCGGACGTCGCCCGCGCGATCCAACAGCAAAACGTCATATTGCCGTCCGGCGACGTCAAGATCGGCAGCAAGGACTATATGCTGGCGATGAACAATAGCCCGGACGCGATCGCCTCGATCAACCAGTTTCCTGTGGGCGAGGTGGACGGACGCACGATATTTATGCGCGATGTGGCGCATGTCCATGACGGCTACCAGGTTCAAACCAACTCCGTCGCCGTCGATGGAAAGCCAGGCGCGCTCATGATGGTGCGCAAGACGGGCGGCGTCTCGACTTTGGATGTCATCGAGGGCGTCAAAAACGCCTTGCCCTACATCAGGAAATTGCTGCCGGAAGGCGTTGAGGTCAAAGCGATCTTTGATCAATCCGTTTTCGTCAAGGCCGCGCTCAGCAGCGTGCTCATGGGCGGGTTGCTGGCGGCGGGGCTCACCGCGCTCATGATCCTGCTGTTCCTGGGCAATTGGCGTCTCACGCTCATTATTCTTGCGGCGATTCCGCTGTCGATCATCACGGCCGTTCTCGTGCTCTATATCTCCGGCCAGACCTTGAACACCATGACGCTTGGCGGCTTCGCCCTTGCCGTCGGCATTCTCGTCGATAATGGAACGGTCGTCATTGAAAACATCGAGCGCCATCTGCAGTCGGGCGAACCACTGACGGTGGCGATCGTGGACGGCTGCGGCGAGGTTGGCATTCCGACCATGCTTTCGACCCTCTCCATCTGCATTGTGTTCGTGCCCGTGTTCCTGCTTCAGGGGACAGCCAAATATCTCTTCTCGCCGATGTCTCTTTCGGTCATCGTGTCGCTGCTGGCGAGCCTCGCTCTTTCCTTCACGATGATTCCGGTATTGTTCGAATTCCTTATGCGTTCTTCAGTCGAAGCCCATGCGTCCGAACCGGACGCCGGTGCGTCCCGCCGCCGGGGTTTCAATATCTTCAGCGCCATTCATCATGGCTTTGAATCGGGCTTCAGCCGGTTCCGCGAAGCCTATCGCGACAGCGTCGCCTTCTCGGTCAAGCGCGCAGGCGTCACGAGCGCCTTCTTCATTCTTTTGATCGCATTTTCGCTGCCGCTTTTTCCGCAGCTTGGCAGGGATTTTTTTCCGCGCGTCGACGCCGGCCAGATGCGGCTTCATGTGCGCGCGCCTCCCGCCACGAGAATCGAGGAGACGCAGCGCTATTTTGCCGAAGTCGAAAGCGTCGTCCGCAAGATTGTCGGCGAGGATCAGATAGACATCATCCTCGACAATATCGGGCTGCCCTATAGCGGCATCAATATCGCCCTGAGCGATTCCGCGACGATCGGACCGATGGACGGCGAGATCCTCATATCTCTCAAGGAGAAACACACGCCGACGGCGGATCATGTCGCCAATTTGCGGCGTGAGTTGCCAAAGCGATTTCCTGAGTTGCAGTTTTTCTTCCAGCCGGCCGACATCGTTGATCAGGTCCTGAACTTCGGCCAGCCGGCGCCGATCGACGTCAGGGTGTCCGGGCCAAACAGCGACGAGTCTTACGCGGTCGCGGCAAAGATCGCGCGCAGTCTCGCCAACATTCCGGGCGTGGTGGACTCGCATGTGTCCCAGGTGCCGGACGCGCCCGCCCTCGCGATCGACGTCGATCGCACCCTCGCGCGGCAGCTTGGCATCAGCGAGGACGAGGTCATCAAAAATGTGCTCGTCAGCACGAATTCGAGCGCCCAGACCCTCCCCAATTTCTGGGTCGATCCCAAAAATAACGTGAGCTATCCGCTAGTGGTTCAAATGCCGACCTATCACATCAAGTCGGCGCAGGATCTGTGGACCATACCGGTGACGGCAAAAACCGGCTCGGATCAGCACGAGATGCTCATGAACATCGCGACGTTTGGGCGCGTCAAAGCTCCGATCGTCTCGTCGCAATACAACATCACGCCTGTTTTCGACGTCAATGCCGATGTCGAGGGGCGCGATCTCGCCTCCGTCGGCGCGGACATAGATAAGATTCTCGCCGCCAACAGATCCGACTCCGCCGTCAAAATAACCCTTAGCGGGCAAGTCGAAACCATGATCGAAAGCTATGGCGGCCTCTTCTCCGGAATGGCGCTCGCGGTGGTGCTCGTCTACCTTCTTCTCGTCATCAATTTCCAAAGCTGGGTCGACCCGCTGATCGTCCTTATGGCTCTGCCTTTCGCCCTGGCTGGCGTCATGTGGATGCTGTTTCTCACCGGGACCCACCTCAGCGTGCCGGCGCTGATGGGCGGTTTGATGTGCCTTGGGCTTGCGACCGCAAACAGCATTCTCGTCGTCTCCTTCGCCAATCAACGCGTCGCGGCCGGCGACGACAAAGCGACCGCGGCGGTTCTTGCGGGCTACACGCGGCTTCGACCGGTGTTGATGACGGCCGGAGCAATGATATTGGGCATGATCCCCATGGCTCTTGGCGTTGGCGAGGGCGGCGAGCAGAACGCGCCGCTCGCCCGCGCCGTGATTGGCGGACTTCTCTTCGCCACATTCGCAACCTTGATTTTCGTGCCGGTCATGTACCGGCTCCTTCGGCGCGAACCCAGGTTGGAACTCTTCCCGGCGTCTCATGATCACGCCTCATAAAACAGCAGAGATCGTTATGACACCCAGCGATGTTTCGGACCGCAATTCCAGCGAGCGCGAGGACGGCGCCGGCGGGCCGACGAATGTTTCGCCCGGCGCAGGGCGCAGAATGCTCAGTTTAGCCGCCGCGGTGGCGATTGCGCTCGCCGCCGGGTTCTGGTTCGTTCACCACAACCAAATTGAGTCGGAGGCGCGCCTCGCCGATCAAACCAAACGAGACGCCGCCGAGCCTCCTCTCGTCGACGTTGTGATCGCCGAAGCCGCCCCGGCGCAACAGACCCTTACGCTGCCAGGCAGCACGGCGGCCTGGAACGAAAGCATCATCTATGCGCGGGTCAGCGGTTATGTCGCCAATTGGCTCGTCGACATCGGAGATCGCGTGAAGAGCGGACAGACGCTCGCATTGATCGAAACGCCGGAACTCGACGCTGAGCTGGTCGCGGCGAAAGCGAAGCTTAACGCAAGCCAGGCCGGCGTAGAAGTCAAGCAAGCGCGAGCGGATTTCGCGAGGACCACCTATGAACGCTGGCGCAATTCCCCAAAAGGCGTCGTCTCGGACCAGGAGCGCGAGTCCAAGAAGGCGGGCAGCGCCGAAGCCATCGCGGAGCTTGACGCCGCGCGCGCCCAGGTCCTGCTCGATCAGGCTCAGGTCGACCGCCTCACGGCGCTCACGAATTTCAAGCGCGTCCAGGCGCCATTCGATGGCATCATCACGGAGCGCCAGATTGATTTGGGCAATCTGGTGACGGCCGGAAGCACCGCGAGTACGTCGCCGCTTTACAGGCTCGCCAAGGATGATCCGATCCGGGTCTTTGTCCATGCGCCCCAAAGCGCCGCGGCGCAGCTGATGAAAGTCGGCACGCCCGCCGTGATAAGGCGAAGCGATCAGCCAAATCAGCGTTTGGAGGGCGAGGTCACGCGCTCCGCGAAGGCGATCAATCCGAAGTCCCGAACGCTGCGTGTGGAGATCGATCTTCCGAACCCGGATCTCGCGCTTGTTCCCGGCTTATATGTCGAGGTGAGCTTCAAGCTCAAAAACGAAGGGCTGATCCAGGCGCCGGCGGCGGCGCTCCTTTTTCGAGCCAGCGGCCCGCAGGTCGCCGTCATCGACGAAAATGGCGTCGTTCAAATCAAAGATGTGACCATCGCCCGCGACGACGGTAATTTCGTGCAGATCGCATCTGGTCTTGCGATTGGCGACAAGGTCGCGCTCAATCTCAGCAGTCAGATCATGGCCGGCGAAAAGGTCAAAATCAGTCAAGCCAATAAAGGGAAGTCAAAGAACCTCGCGGAAACGACGCCGTAACCCGTGCTTCCCTCTTTTTGCGGGTCAGGCATTCGCAGTCTGAGTGTTTGTGCGTCAGGACGGCGGCGTCCGCGCCGAACGGTAATGTCCCGGCTGAAACGGCGTGATCTCGTCCCTGGCGCCATTGCGCTGCCGTGATCCCAATTTTGCAGCCCGCCCTCGGCCCGTTCAATGGTTCTCCGCGGGAGGCGTCAAAAGACGGCGCGCAGCCGCGATGACAGCGGGCTGCGGCTGGGCGATCGGCGGTATGAATTGATGAAGCTCCCATCCGCCGCCGAGGGCTTTGTACAGAGTGATGAGCTGCTGGGCCGCCGCCTGCTGAGCGGCGACATATTGCTCCTCGATATCGAATTGCTGGCGCTCGGCGTCGATGACGTTCAAAAAATCCGTCAGGCCGCGATCGTATCGATCCGTCGCAAGCTTTGTGGCGTCGCGAGCGGCGCTGAGAGCGCGATCGAGGTTCTTTAGGCGATCCTGCTGGGCCGCGTAGGAGGCGATCGCATCGTCGACCTGCTGCACGGCGATCAGTATCGTCTGCCTGTAATTGAGCAACAGTTCATGAGCGGCGAGATCGGCGATATCGACTCTCGCGTCGAGCGTGCCGAAATCGAGCACCGGCCAGTATATCGCCGGGCCAGCCGCTCCGATCAAAGTAATCGGCACGGCGGACGACGCATGTGATCCGCCCTGCGCGCCGAGTCCGCCGCTCAGCATCACGCGCGGAAAGAGATCGGCGGTCGCGACGCCGATGCGCGCGGTGGCGGCGGCCAGTTGATGTTCGGCCGCGCGGATATCCGGGCGCCGGCGCAATAACTCGACCGGCAGACCGGGCGGTATGCGCGCGGGAAGCGCCGGAAGCGCGCCCGGCTTCGCCAGCTCCTTGGCGAGATCCTCCGGAAACTGCCCGAGAAGAACCGCTATCACATGTTGATTTGCGGCGATCTGCGCCTCGTAGGGCGCCATGGACGCCTGTAAAGTCGCCAGCTGCCGCTGCGCCAGGGCGACGTCCATTTCATTGGTGAGCCCTTGTTTGAAGCGCGTCTGCGCAAGATTCAGCCCGCCTTTGGCTACCTCGATGTTCTTTTGCAGAACGACGAGCGCCCTCTGAAGCGCCCGCATATCGAGATAAGCGCGGGCGACATCTGCCGCGACCGTCACCATTGTCCAGTTGCGCGCGTCGGCGAGCGCTTCGGCGTCGTAAGTCACCGCTTCGAGCTCACGCTGGAACTTGCCGAACAGGTCCAATTCCCACGTTGCGTCGAAGCCGCCGGCTTCGCTAAGTTTCTTATAGTTCGTTCTGTTTTCGGCCGACCTAAAGGCGGACGAGGTCCGGCCGCGCGTGAGATCCGTTCCCGTGCCGATCCCGCCGCCGCCCGTCGCTCCCGCCGCGGGAAGGGATGCGCCGATGACCACGAACTCCGCCGTGCGCGCCGCCTGAAGCCGGGTCAGGGCGATTTGGAGATCGATATTGGATTCGATAGCGCGGCTGACCAGCGAATCGAGTTCCGCATCGCGCAGGGATCGCCACCATTCCGTAAGATCCGCGCCGGACTTTGGCGCGCGTTGTCGTGCAGCCTCCGTCGGCGGCCGCATGAAGGCTTCCGGCGCCGTTGTATCCGGCGGCCGAAAATCGGGACCGACGGCACAGCCGACCAGGCCGGCGGCAAGCCCCAGAACGCCTAGACGAGCGCCTCGATTCACGCCTGAAATCCCGATTCGCTTGAATACTGGCAGAGCCGGCCCAGGGGCTTGAGGCGCGACGTCCTGCGTCGTCCCATTATCGATCTCATAGACTTCGACCCTCCTCTCTGCGGACAGCGACGCGTCTTGAAGTAGCCGACGATCATCGCCGAACAGCCCCGGCGAAGGCGCACTTTCGAAAATCGGGCCAAAAGGCGCCGAGCCACTCTGTACGCGTCATGCGGCGAAAACAGGATTGCGAGTTCGATAGTCAGACAGATCTTTGCCCATCGATGAATGAGTTCGGCGCCGCCTATCATCTGTGCGGCCTCCATCCAATGCTCGGAGACGCGCATATAGTCAAGCCGGAGCCGATCCATCGGCGATCATGCTTGTGCAGACAAATTCTCGATAGCGGCGCGACTTGCCCGCCGCGCTCCCGGGCGATCCAGGCGAGAAATATGCTCGACCGCCCCGGTTCAATCGCCGCCGCGAACGAACCACCGCCTCAGAGGTTCACGTCACCACCCGGAGAGGCTGCTGTTTCCGGTCTTAGACTTCATCGCTTCGCCCGCTGCGCACGCGCCTTTCCACAGAAATCCGGCGGCGCGGCAATCCTTAGCGGCTCGTCGTGGTTGACTGAGCTGTCTCTTCCGGTCGCTCAAAGCGCTACGAAAATGACCATGACGCATCTCCTGCAATGGCGTCGGATGCGGCAAGAGCGCATCGCCGCTCTACTATATTATTTTGGATTATACTACGTCGTGCTTGCTCCACAGTTTCGCCCGTCATGACCACCTGAACCAATATAGTCGTGTTCCGTCGAGAACCATTTCATGGACTTTTTTTTATGAAATCTTTTTCAGATTTCCATATTGTGCGTCCGATCGATCGGGTAAGAGGCGCGGCGCTCCGACCTCAGCGGATAAATGCGCTTAGAGCGTTAAAGAGCGGTCGGGAGATCTTGGATGGCGGATCTGGAAAAAGTGCCCGAAGTCCGCGGGCGTGAACAGCGGCCTCTGCTTCTCGTCGAAGATGAACCCGCGATGGCGTTGGAAATCGAAAGCGAGCTGGCGAACCTCGGCTATTTCGTGATGGCCGTGGCGACGCAGGCGGAGGCCCTTGAGATTGTGCATTCAGCCGATCCCGCTCTTTTGATCGTCGACCGGCTGCTCTCTGGCGCCGACTGTCTGTCGATGATCAGAACGCTGCGCGCCGAAGGCAACAAGACGCCTGTTCTTTTTCTGAGCGCCCTCGCGAGCGTCGATGAGCGCATTCGTGGACTGAAGGCGGGCGGCGACGATTATCTGACAAAGCCTTTCGCGATGGAGGAACTCGTCGCCCGCGTCGAAGCCTTGTTGCGTCGATCGACCGAAGCGGCGGCGACAACTGTCCGGCTAGGCCCGTTGCAGATTGATCTTGTGACGCGTGCGGCGTGGCGGGGAGAGAGGCCGCTCGAACTCCTGCCGACCGAGTTCAAGCTGCTTGAATATTTCATGCGCCGCCCCCGCCAGACCGTCACCCGAGCCATGCTGCTCGAGGACATCTGGCGCTACCGCTTCATGCCTGAAACCAATGTTGTCGATGTCCATGTTGGCAAGCTGCGACGCAAAATGGACTGCGCGGGAGAGCCGCCGCTGATCCGCAGCGTTCGCGGGGCAGGGTTCATCCTCGATGTGCAATGCTGATTTTGCAGAAACCGCGACTTTCCGCGCCCTATATTGTCCGCCATCAAGTTTTCGGAAGAAAACTTCATAAAGAACCTTTTATGCGAGCCTGATGTACAACACGGCGGATTGCTCCTATGTAATAGTCTAGGTATTGATGCCATCAAGTAACAAATATTGGCTCGCCAGGTAAGGAACATGCGCATTTCCGCCAGCCAACGCCCGGCGCGCCACGGGACCCGCGCTACCCGCCCCGCCACGATGAAGGATCTGCGCGCTGTGAATCAACCGGTCGAGGCCGATCAATATAACAGCTTCCGTTAAGGAGGTCGGCAGTCGCGGCTGCATCACGCCCATTTCGATCATTCTGGCGCAAGGGGCCGCGAAAGTGTTGGGATGAGCCTTTCAATATCGAAGGTCGGGCAAGGTCGCCGACTGAGAGTTTAGGCCGGCGCGCGAAGGTTAGCAGCTAAAGACCGCGGCGAGCCTGATACAGAACGCTTGCATCGTAGGCCCCCCTTGCGAGCGTTCTTTGACGTCCCGGGCGCGCTCCCGTTCCCCCGATCGGGAAACGCCCGGGACCGATCTGCCGGATCTCGCGCTTGACGCCAGGAAAGGCGACGTCGAAGCAAGACCGCCTGCATTGCGCCCAAGCAACGCTCCGTCAGCGCCGGATTACCGCTGTCCCCGCTCCGGGCCGGCTTCCTCAGCCAACCTGGATAAACAGGGGTTTTTTACTGGGCGAGCGCGCGAAGGCTGAGGCCCAAAGCGACGATCGCGCCGCCTCTGAGGATCAGATCGATGCCGATGAAAAGGCCAATCGCCCAGAGGCCCGTGACGGGCCAGCCGGTCAGAAGAAGCGCTGCGAGCGCCACGCTGACCAGGCCGTCCAGCACGTAAAGCCATTCGCCCTGAATGTGGGACGATAAAGCGAAACCAATGGCGACGACGCCTGTAACGAGAAAATAGAACGCGATGACGAGGGTTATGGCTTCGGCGCTGATCGTCGGCCGCGTCACCAGTATAAAGCCGGTGATCGCCAGCAGAATGGCCCACAGCACATGAATGAAAAATCCGGTCCAGTAGCCGGTGAGCGAAAATGCCAGAAAGAGCACCGCAAAGGCGGCGGCGAGAAGCATTACGCCGAGAACCACGACATAGATCAGCGTCGCGGTTCTCGCGCGCCAGATCGCAAGGACGCCAAGAACGGCAAGACCCAGCCCGAGCGCCACCAGCCAGCCCCAATGAATCGCAAGCGCGCCCGGTGCCTGAGCGATGAAAATGTCAAATTGCCGTTGCATGGATCCCCCTCCCTAAGCCGGCCTGCGCCCCGAGACGGCGATAGCCGCCGGTTCCTAAGGCGCGACTCAGCGACTGTGATCATAGCTCATTTCGATTGAGCTGCATCGGAGTTCCGCACGATAAACGCGAAGGCGGCGTTGGCGCTTGTCACGTCCAATCGGACGGCTCGCACTCAAGGTCTCGACGGGTCTTTTGAGCAATCATCCGAATCTGTATGGCCCAAGAAACAGATCGCCAAGGGCCTTGCGCATGCGAAGCGTAAGCCAGCGCCGGCGGCGATGCTCGTCCCCGTCATGCAGCATGTGGCAACGCTGGCAGAACGCCTTCAGGTTGCGCAAACGATTATTTGCCGGGTCATGGTCGAGATGCGCGGTCGCCAAATAGACGCGCGTCGAGCGGATCTCGCCAAACCGTATGGACTGTCCGCCTCGCCGCTGGATGCGGCCGCCGCCATCGCGCCACGCCTCTCGTTCCGCGTCCAACCAGCGCCCGTCGCCAAGGTGAAGCACGATCCGACCGTGCGGGCGGCCGCAATTTTCGCAGCGGCCATTCGCCCGCCGAAAACGGATCATCGTCGAAAGCTCCCGCCAATCGATCGGATAGAGCCAGCGGTATTGCGGGCGAATGGGCATCGCTACGGACTCTCAGGCGCGGACAGCGGTCGCGGACTCGGCGTCGCCGGACCTCGAATGATAGGTGGAACGATCATCTGCGTTCGTGATCGACTCCCTATGTTCACGGTCTGATCCTTGGAGCCGTATATGTTGAATTACTCCTTGTCCAACTCCGATGCGCTGCGCTTCGCCGAGACCTCGCGAGAGGGGCGGCTTGTCATTCACGCCATTGGAGGAGCAACAACATAGAGAATCAACACAGAAGTCCGCGCTATTGGCGTCACTTCACTCTCCGCTTGCCCGACGATCTGACAGCCCGGGCTGAGCATGATGACAGCTCGAGCTTCGCGACCGATCTCCCGCATCGCTTAGCGGCGCCTTCCGGCCGTCTTGCCGGCGGGAGCAAATCAGATACCCTGCCGCGGGCGGCGCGCTGGGCCTCGCGCCCCGGCTTGTCGCCGTACTTCAACTCACACAGCATGATGGCCGGTATGTGCAACCTGAGGCAAGCTTAGAATGGTGCTGGAAAGCTCCAGGAAGCCGCCGCATTCGGCGGCTGTGGCGCACAGCGGTCACCGTGCTCCATGAGCTTCCTTGCGCAGCCTCGCCTCGTTAACGAGCCCTTCTCCGATCCGGGGCTCTTCATCGATTTCCGCTTCGGCCGCCGCGCCATGCTCTTCGACCTTGGCGATCTGGCGCCATTGTCGTCACGCGAGTTGCTGCGCGTCAGCGACGTTTTTGTCAGCCATCTGCATATGGATCACTTCATCGGATTCGATCGGCTGTTGCGCACCCATCTCTCCCGGCCGGGTCTCCTGCGGATCGTCGGTCCGGCGGGCCTTATCGGCGGCGTCACGGCCAAGCTCGCAGCATATAGCTGGAATCTGCTCGATGAAGCTTCGATGGATTTCGTGATTGTCGCCGCAGAATTCGAGAATGACGCGCTTCGCGTCTCAACAATGTTTCGCGCGCGCGATGCGTTTCATCCGCAACCGCTCGCCAGCAACAGCCTGCCCGCTTATTGCGTCATGCAGGACCGGGGCTTCCGGATCGAAGCCCGCACGCTCGACCACGGCATCCCGTGTCTGGCCTTCGCGCTACAGGAATCGATGCGCGTGAATGTATGGGCCGATGGGCTGAAGCGGCTTGGTCTTGAGGTCGGTCCCTGGCTCAACGCCGCGAAGAATGCGGTTCGATGCCGCGCGAATGATGCGACGCCGGTGGCGGTCGGAGCCGGCCGATCGCTGCCGCTCGGCGTCCTGAAAGAGACTGTATTGAAAACTGGGCCAGGTCAGCGCATCGTCTACGTGACCGACGTTGCGTTCACGCCGGCAAACATCGACCGCATTCTTGAACTCGCCGCAGATGCCGATCACCTCTTTATCGAGGCCGCTTTCGCCGCGGAGGACACCGAAATCGCAGCTGCGCGGCGGCATCTCACCGCCGCCCAGGCGGGCGAACTGGCGCGCCGGGCGAGGGTGGCGCGCGTCACGACCTTCCACCACTCCGCGCGTTACCTTGAAACGCCGGACCGCCTGCGCCGCGAAGCCGAGCAGGCATTTCGAAGCGATGAGGCTATCGCCGTGCCGTCCATGCGTTCGGGCAATTGATCGCCGAGCAGGCTGCGAAACGCCGAAGAATTTCACAGGCCCGCAGGGCGCGCATCGCTTTTTACGCGGCCTTTTCTACCTCAGGCGCGCCAGCGTCCGGAGACGTCCGGGAACGGCGAGAGCGCGCTTTCGGCGCCGCCCACTTGCCATCCGTGTTTTTGGCGAGGCCACGCTTTTTCAAGGCCTGCAGCGCGAAGGACACTGTTCGATTATTGATGTCCCGGCCCGTGGCCTTGACGTGTTCGGCGATCTCGGCGGCGAGGAGTGGGCCATGCTGGTCAAGGACATCGGCGATCGCCGCGCCGATGGTCTGGCGCGCCGCGTCCGGCTCGCTCGCCTTCTTGCCCTTGAGCTTCGGTCGAGGGCTCGCCTTTGGTCCCGGCTTCTGTTTTCGCTTTGGCGCTGACGCCACTGGCGCCTGTCGCGCGGAACTCTCGTCGAGAGCCAGGAGCTCTCGTTCAGCGATGCGAAGATCCGCGATCTTCGTCTCCAGTTCAGTGATCTTTGCGTGGATGCGTTCGATTGATGTATCCATGACGCCTTCGCTCATGTTGATCGGTTGACGGAACGGATCGCAGCCGGGTGTGGCCCAGATAGCCGATCCTCGAATTTTAAAATAAAGCGCGCCTCCCCGATTCAACTGGTCGATTCGCGCCTATCATATAGAAACCTTACCAGTGATTCGCTCATTCGCACAACTTCGGCGCCGAATCTACAGCGCGCGCAAGTCGGCGGCGATTTTTTTCAACAGCAATCAAAAGATGTGAAGCTAGAGCTGCGTGACCGGCAACTCGGCGCCCTCTCTACAAAATGCAGTAGAATGTTTACGCCGGCAGACCGAAAACCCCACCGGGACGGGGTCGCCGCAGCGATCCAACGACGCCCGCGTTCCGCGACGGTCTGAAGCTGTGGAGATCGGAGGATGGATGGCGTTGGGCGACTACATGTTCGGGTAGTTCGGGCCGCCGCCGCCTTCGGGGACAGTCCAGGCGATGTTCTGGTTCGGGTCCTTGATGTCGCAGGTCTTGCAGTGCACGCAGTTCTGCGCATTGATGACGAAGCGGTCTTTCTCCGAGCCGCCGGCGCCTTCGGTCAGCCATTCATAGACGCCGGCCGGGCAATAGCGCTGGCTCGGCCCGGCATAGACGCCAAGCTCCGAGCGGCGCGCCAGCTCCATGTCCCTGACCTTCAGATGCGCAGGCTGGCCTTCCTCGTGATTGGTGTTGGACAGGAACACCGATGAGAGCCGGTCGAACGTCAGTTTGCCGTCCGGTTTCGGATAGGCGATCGGCCGATGCTGGTTTGCCGGCTCCGTCGCTTTATGATCCGGCTTGCCATGCTTCAGCGTGCCGAAGAAGGATGCTCCGAAAAGTTCGTTGGTCCACATGTCGATTCCGCCGAGCGCGATGCCGACAAGGGTTCCGAACTTCGACCAGAGCGGCTTGACGTTGCGGACTTTCCAGAGATCGCGTCCGACCTCGCCCGATCGCAGCGCCTTATCATAGGCTGAAAGGTCGGCGCCTACGGCGCCCTTTTGCAAGGCGCCCGCCACATGCTCGGCCGCGAGCATGCCGGAAAGGATCGCATTATGGCTGCCCTTGATGCGCGGCACGTTCACGAAGCCGCCGGAATCGCCGATGAGCACGCCGCCTGGAAACGACAGCTTGGGGATCGATTGGAAGCCGCCTTCGGAGATCGCTCGCGCGCCATAGGAGATCCGCCGTCCGCCGGCGAAGGTAGGAGCGATCAGCGGATGCGTCTTGAACCGCTGAAACTCCTCAAACGGCGATAGGTAAGGGTTCTTATAATTCAAATGGACGACGAAGCCGACGACAACCTGATTGTCTTCGAGGTGATAGAGGAAAGAGCCGCCGCCGGTCTTGGCGTCGAGCGGCCAGCCGAATGAATGCTGCGCAAGCCCCGGCCGGTGCAGCGAAGGATCAACGCTCCAGAGCTCCTTGAGGCCGATGCCATATTTCGGCGCGTCCTTGCCTGATTGCAGATCGTAGCGGGCGATGATCCCACCCGCGAGGGAGCCGCGCACCCCCTCCGCGATCATGGTATATTTGCCGCGAAGCTCGACTCCGCGCTGGTAATTGGGACCGGGTTCGCCGGATTTCATCAGGCCCATATCGCCGGTGGCGACGCCAATCACGGAGGCAGCTTCATTATAGAGCGTCTCAGCGGCGGCGAAGCCGGGGAATATTTCAACGCCCAGCGCCTCCGCCTTGCTCGCCAGCCAGCGGCAGACATTGCCGAGCGAGACGATATAATTGCCATGATTGGACATCAGCCTCGGCATGGCGAAATTGGGCAGCCGCACGCCTCCTTTTGCGGTCAGGAAGTAAAAGCGGTCCTCGGTCACAGGCGTCAGGACCGGCGTCTCTTCGCCGCGCCAGCCGGGCAGCAGCTTGTCGAGACCGACAGGATCGATCACGGCGCCGGACAGAATATGGGCTCCGACCTCGGAGCCTTTCTCCACCACCACGACCGCAAAGTCAGGGTTCAACTGTTTGAGGCGGATCGCCGCGGCGAGACCGGCCGGCCCGGCGCCGACGATCACGACGTCAAACTCCATCGTCTCGCGCTCAGGCAGTCTCGTCTCGGAGGTCATAAGCTTGTTTCCCTTGAAACGCGCGGCGGCCCGCGCCCGCGCCGCTTAGCCGCTTATACGAGGAGGAATGATCAGTCGACCTCCCCCGGCCGCGCCTGTTCCAGTTCGATCAATGAGCCATTGAAATCCTTGGGATGAAGGAACAGCACGGGCAGCCCATGCGCGCCTATCTTTGGCTCGCCGTCTCCGAGCACGCGCACGCCGGAGGCGATCAGCCGATCGCGCGCCGCGATGAGGTCGTCAACTTCATAGCAGAGATGATGAACGCCGCCCCCGGGGTTTCGCGCCAAAAATCCGGCGATGGGGGACTCAGCCCCCAATGGCGTCAACAGCTCAATTTTGCTGTTCGGCAGATTGACGAACACGACCGTGACGCCGTGCTCCGGCAATGGCGCGGGAGCGGAAACCTCGGCGCCGAGAACATCCCTGTAGCGGCGCGCCGCCCCGGCAAGGTCCGGCGTCACAATCGCCACGTGGTTCAGTCGTCCGATCATTGTCTTTCCACTGCGTTCAAAAATAGGCCGCCGGCTCTTTTTGACGGTAGCCGAGATGGGTGTTGAGATGTTCAAGGACCGTCAGCGCCGCTTCCGTAATCGGCGTGCCGGGTGGAAAGATGGCCGCCGCGCCGGCTTCAAAGAGCGCGTCATAATCCTGCGGCGGGATCACGCCGCCGACGACGATCAAGATGTCTGGGCGGCCGAACCGCTCCAGCTCCGCCTTGAGGGCCGGCACGAGCGTCAGATGCCCCGCGGCCAGCGAGGACACGCCAATGACATGCGCCTTGCCCTCGATCGCCTGCCGGGCCGCCTCCTCGGGCGTTGCGAACAATGCGCCGATGGCGACGTCGAAGCCGAGATCGGCGAAACCCGCTGCGATCACCTTCTGCCCGCGGTCATGTCCGTCCTGCCCCATCTTCGCAACCAGAATGCGCGGCGCGCTCCCCTCCTCCGCCGCGAAATCCTTGACGAGTCTGTCGACCCACACCAGACGGTCGTCGGTTTCGCCGAAGGACGTTTTGTAGACGCCGGAATTGATCCGGATTTCCGCCTTGTGCCGTCCCCAGGCGGTCTCGAGCGCGGCCGAAATTTCGCCTACGGTCGCCTTGGCGCGAGCGGCGTCCACCGCGAGCGCCAGAAGGTTGCCGTCGCCGCTCGCCGCGGCGTGGGTCAAGGCCGCGAGAGTGACTGAGATCCTGCCGGGGTCCCGCTCGGCTCTCAGGCGTTCGAGCTTTTCGATCTGCCGTGCACGCACCACGGAATTATCGACCTTCAGAACGTCGATTTGCGGTTCGTCTTCGACCCGGTATTTATTGACGCCGACGAGCACCTGTTGACCGGCGTCGATGCGCGCTTGCGTCTTGGCGGCGGCTTCCTCGATTTTGAGCTTCGGGATGCCGGCTTCGATCGCCTTCGTCATGCCGCCGAGCTTTTCCACCTCGGCGATATGGCTCCAGGCTTTTTCGGCGAGATCGGCGGTCAGCCGCTCGACATAATAAGAGCCGCCCCAGGGATCGATGATGCGCGTCGTGCCTGATTCTTGTTGCAGGAACAGCTGGGTGTTGCGCGCGATGCGGGCGGAAAAATCCGTCGGCAGGGCGAGCGCCTCGTCGAAGGCGTTGGTGTGGAGAGACTGCGCGTGGCCCTGGGTCGCGGCCATGGCCTCGACGCAGGTGCGGGTGACATTGTTGAACACGTCCTGCGCCGTCAACGACCAGCCGGAAGTCTGGCAATGGGTGCGCAGCGCGGAGGATTTCTCGTTCTTCGGCGCGAACTGCCGCATCAGCCGCGACCAAAGCATCCGCCCCGCGCGCATCTTTGCGACTTCCATGAAAAAATTCATGCCGATCGCCCAGAAGAACGACAGGCGCGGCGCGAAGGCGTCGATATCGAGCCCGGCGGCGAGCCCGGCGCGGACATATTCGACGCCGTCGGCAAGCGTATAGGCGAGTTCGAGATCAGCCGACGCGCCAGCCTCCTGCATGTGGTAGCCGGAGATCGAGATCGAATTGAACTTCGGCATATGCGCAGAGGTATAGGCGAAGATGTCGGAGACGATCCGCATCGAGGGCGCAGGCGGATAGATATAGGTGTTGCGCACCATGAATTCTTTGAGAATGTCGTTCTGGATCGTGCCCGCGAGCTGATCCGGCCGCACGCCCTGTTCTTCGGCGGCCACGATAAAAAGGGCGAGGATCGGCAGCACGGCGCCGTTCATCGTCATCGACACGCTCATCTGATCGAGCGGAATGCCTGAAAACAGCGTGCGCATATCGTAGATGGAATCGATTGCGACCCCCGCCATGCCGACATCGCCCGCGACGCGCGGATGATCGCTGTCATAGCCCCGGTGCGTTGCAAGATCGAAAGCGACGGAAAGGCCTTTCTGGCCAGCCGCCAGATTGCGCCGGTAGAAGGCGTTGGAATCTTCGGCTGTGGAAAATCCCGCATATTGGCGGATCGTCCAGGGCTGGTTGACATACATGGTCGGATAGGGACCGCGCACGAATGGCGCCAGCCCCGGATAGCTGTCAACAAAATCAAGGCCGTCGCGGTCATCCGGCCCATAAATCGGCTTGACCGGGATCTCCTCGGCGGTCAGCCAGGGTTCGCCAAACGCCGGGAGCCGCCCCGCGGGCGCCGCTTTCGCGATGTCGAGCCGCCGCGTTGAAAAATCGGGAATGCGGGTCATGGCGTCAGTCCCTTTCGATCGGCAGTCCCATGCGGGCATGAGCGTCGTTCAAAAACGCGACGAGGTCGAGGCCAGCGTAGATGAAAGCGTCGACTCCCGCCTCACGATAAGCCGCCTCGCGATCGCCCGGCCGGCCCGCCAGCGTCAGGAATACGCAGCCGGTGTTCTTTAACGCCCGCGCGGCCTGCTCCGCCAGCGTATCGCCGACATGGGTCGCGTCGCCAGCGGGCAAGGCATAGGTTTCGTCCGACGAGCAGAGGCAGGCGGATTTAGCGCCGGATGCGCGGAACGCGGCCGCCAGGGCTTGCGGCGAGTTGATCGCCTCCCCGGCTACAGCGCGCACGCCGCCAGCTTCGAACAGGCCGCGCGCAAAACCCTCGCGCGCCGTGAACGCCGGAGGCTCGCCAAGCGTCGCAAGAAAGATCGCGACCGGATGTTGCGTCGCTTTCTCAAAGTTCTCGGCGCGATCGCGCAGGCGCTCCACCGGCTCCGCGAGCCTAAAAGATCCGAGCGGCGGAAAGTCCGGCTCCGCCGCGCTCTCAGGAATGGCGGGAGCCGGCATCAGCGGCTCGACGGGCTGCTCGGCCAAATTGGGGAACTCGGTTGTTCCGGTGAGCGGCAGCTTGCGCCGTGAGATCAATTGGGCGCGCTCCTTGCGCTTTTCCGCGATCGCCGCCTGCCACGCCCCGCTCTCGAGCATCGGAGGAAGCCCCCCCGCGCGCTCGATCGTCTGCAACAGGCTCCAGGCCTGCTCCACAAGAGCGTTCGTCAGCGCCTCAAAGCCGCCGGCTCCCGCGGCCGGATCGGCGACGCGCCAAAGATTGCTCTCTTCCGAGAGCACGATCTGCGTATTGCGCGCCATGCGCCGCGCGAATGCGTCGGCGAGGCCGAGCGGCGCCGTGAAAGGCAATACGGTTATCGCGTCGGCTCCCCCGATCGCGGCGGAAAAAGCTGCGGTCGTAGCACGCAGAAGATTAACCCAAGGATCGCGGCGGGTCGTCATCCGCCAGGCGGTTTCCGCCGCGATCTGGATTGGAGACGCTCCAAGCCCGCAGGCCGCCTCCACCTCGCGCCACAGACGGCGCAAGGCCCTGAACTTGGCGACCGTCATGAATTCGTCGGCGTCGGCGACGAGAAGAAAGCTGATTGCGCCGCGGGCGTCTTCGAGGGAAAACCCCGCCGCCTCGAGCCAGCGCAGATAGGAGAGCGCGCTCGCCAGCACGCCCGCCAGTTCCTGCGCATCCGAGCTGCCAGCCTCATGATGGATGCGCCCGTCCGCGCGGAAGACCGGCGAGGCGAAGCCGCGGCCGCGCAGCTGGCGCAGGAACTCGCCGAGCGCCGGACCGATAGGCGCATCGGCAGGCTTCGTCCCCGTCCGCGCCATGTCGCCGATCGGATCGACGCCGCAATCAATCAAGAGCCGCCCGATATCATATCCTCGGCGCGTGGCGAGATCGCTCAACGCCTCGATGGCGCCCTCATAGGCGAAAGGCGGATGCTCCAGGGACAACGAAACAACGTCGAAAGCAACGCCTTCGAGAACGTCGCCCAGCCGATCGGCCGCGACGCCGAAGCCGCGCGCGCCGGCCGAGCCGGCGAACGCCAGCGTCAGCGCGGATGCTCCCCCTTCAAGATCTGCTTTCGCCAGGGCGTTGGCGCTCGCCGCGTCGGGATGATCCACACGCTGCGTCACGGTCCAGCGTCCAAGCTGGGCCCGGACCGCGCGCGCCGCGCCAATCGCCTTGGAATAAAGCGGAAGGATGTCGACGCCTTCGACCGTTCTGGAGACGAGGGCGCGGTCAAAATCCGCGCCCTTCAACACCTTGTCGACGCGGGCGAGCCAAGCCGCTGCGCTCATCTCGTCATTGCCGGTCATCGCGCATCTTCCTTGTCCCGAAAGGCGCAAGCCGCAGTCAGGGGTTGTTCCCGCGCCAGATCGACCGCTGAAAGGCTCTTCCCCAACATGGCGACGGTCCTTCCAAATTTCATCTCAAACGAATTCGAGGATGACGGCGTCGACGGGCAGGCTGTCGCCCTCCTTGGCGAGCACCCTCGAGATGACGCCATCACGCTCGGCCCGCAGCAGGTTTTCCATCTTCATCGCCTCAACGATGACCAACGGCTCGCCGGCCTTGACTTCCTGGCCTGGCGTAGCGGCGAGCATTTTGACGAGCCCCGGCATCGGGCAGAGCAATTGCTTCGAGGTGTCGGCCGCGGCTTTCTCTGGAATCAGCGCATAGAGCTCCGATTCCCGGCGGGTGAAGACGCGGGCGGCGACCGACGCTCCGGCATGGGTCAGGACGGCCCCGTTCAAAATCGAGCGGATGTTGACCGAGACCTTGCGCCCGTCGATCGTCCCATGCCAGACCGGCTCGCCGGGACGCCATTCGCTTTTGATCCGGACCGTGCGCTTTTCCGCGACAACGACGTCCACCGCGCCGTCCGGCGCCGTCTCGCCAACCTTAACGGGCAAAGCGCGCTTGCCCAGCATGACCACGCGGTCCCGCTCGAAACGCACCGGAGCGGGCGTCGGCAGCTGACCGGAAATTCGCCGCTTGCGCTCATTCATCGTATGATCGATCGACACGGCGACGGCGGCGATGATGATGGCCGTCTCGCCTTCCGGCGCCGCGGGCTGGAAGCCCTCGGGGAATTCCTCGGCGATAAAGGCGGTCGAGAGCCGGCCCTCCTTCCAGCGCGGATGCGCCATGAGCGCTGCGAGGAAGGAAAGGTTGTGGCGGATGCCGTCGATGGCGAAAGCGTCGATCGCCTGCGCCTGCGCTTCGATTGCCGCAGCGCGCGTCGGCGCGTGCGTGACCAGCTTGGCGATCATCGGATCATAGTGGATCGAGATCTCGCCGCCCTCGAAAACGCCGGTGTCGTTGCGCACGGTGACGCCTCCGGCCGTACCTTCCGCTGGTGGCCGATAGACCGTGAGCCGCCCCGTCGAAGGCAGGAAATTGCGCGTTGGGTCTTCCGCGTAGACGCGGCTTTCCACGGCCCAGCCGTCGAGCTTGACGTCAGCCTGGCTGAAGCTGAGCTTCTCGCCCGCGGCGACGCGGATCATCTGCTCGACGAGATCAAGCCCGGTGATGAGCTCGGTCACCGGATGCTCGACCTGCAGGCGGGTGTTCATTTCGAGAAAAAAGAATGAGCGGTCCTGCCCGGCAACAAACTCCACCGTGCCGGCCGAGTCATAGCCGACGGCTTTGGCGAGCGCGACGGCCTGCTCGCCCATCTTGCGGCGCGTCTCTTCGTCGAGCAGCGGAGAGGGCGCCTCCTCGATGACCTTCTGGTTGCGGCGCTGGATCGAGCATTCGCGCTCGCCGAGATAGACGACATTGCCGTGCTTGTCCCCTAGCACCTGAATCTCGATATGGCGCGGATCGGTGATGAATTTCTCGACGAACACGCGATCATCGCCGAAAGAGGAGGCGGCCTCTGATTGCGAACGGGCGAAGCCCTCGCGCGCCTCCTCGGCGGAATAGGCGATGCGCATGCCTTTGCCGCCGCCGCCTGCGGAGGCCTTGATCATGACCGGATAACCAATCTCCCCGGCGATCTTGACTGCGTGATCGGCGTCCTCGATGACGCCGAGGAAGCCCGGCACTGTCGACACGCCGGCGCGGTTGGCGGCTCTCTTCGATTCGATCTTGTCGCCCATCGCCTCGATGGCGCCGACATTGGGACCGATGAAGACGATGCCGGCAGCCTGCAGCGCCTGCGCAAAGGCTGCCCGCTCGGAAAGGAAGCCGTAACCGGGATGGACCGCTTCGGCGCCGGTTTCCCGGCACGCCGCGATGACCTTTTCGATGGAGAGATAGGATTGCGCCGCGGGCGCGGGCCCGATCGCCACGGCCTCGTCGGCCATCTCAACGTGCAACGCGCCCCGGTCGGCGTCGGAATAAACCGCGACCGTGAGGATTCCCATTCGCCGCGCCGTGCGGATGACGCGGCAGGCGATCTCGCCGCGGTTCGCGATCAGAATTTTTGAGAACACAGGACGTTTGCCTCGTTCACAGAGGGATGTTGTCGTGCTTGCGCCAGGGCCTCTCGGTCCTCTTGACGCGCAGCATGGCGAGACCGCGGGCGATGCGGCGGCGGGTGGCGTTAGGCATGATCACCTCGTCGATATAGCCGCGTTCAGCGGCGATAAACGGCGACATGAAATGATCTTCATATTCCTTGGTGCGCGCGGCGATCAGAGCGGGGTCGCCAAGATCCTGGCGGAAGATGATCTCGACGGCGCCCTTGGCGCCCATCACCGCGATTTGCGCCGTCGGCCATGCATAATTGAGATCGGCGCCGACGTGTTTTGAGGCCATCACGTCATAGGCGCCGCCGAACGCCTTGCGGGTGATCACGGTGAGAAGCGGCACGGTCGCTTCGGAATAGGCGTAAAGCAGCTTCGCGCCATGCTTGATGAGGCCGCCATATTCCTGCGCCGTCCCCGGCAGAAAGCCCGGCACGTCGACGAAGGTCACGATCGGGATCTCGAAGCAATCGCAGAAACGGACGAAACGGGCGGCTTTGCGCGACGCATCCGCATCGAGCACCCCCGCGAGCACCATTGGCTGGTTCGCTACAATGCCGACGGGCCTCCCGTCGATGCGCACGAAGCCGGTCAGAATGTTCTTGGCGAAGGATTCCTGCAGTTCGAAGAAATCGCCGTCATCGGCGACCTTCCGCACCAGCTCCTTCATATCGTAGGGCTGGTTGGCGCTCTCGGGCGCCAGCGTGTCGAGCGAGTAATCGAGACGATCCATGTCGTCGGTGCACGGCCATTCGGGAACGCCGCTCGTGTTGCTGGCCGGAAGAAAATCGATCAGGCGCCGCACCTGAAGGAGAGCCTCGACGTCGTTTTCCCAAGCGCCGTCCGCGATCGACGATTTGGTCGTGTGGATGCGCGCGCCGCCGAGATCCTCGGCCGTGACCGTCTCGTTCGTGACCGTCTTCACCACGTCCGGGCCGGTGACGAACATATAGCTGGTGTCGCGCACCATGAAGATGAAATCGGTCATCGCGGGCGAATAGACGTCGCCGCCGGCGCAGGGACCCATGATGAGGGAAATCTGGGGAATGACGCCCGAGGCCAGGACATTGCGCTTGAACACTTCGCCGTAGCCGCCGAGCGCCGCGACGCCCTCCTGGATGCGCGCGCCGCCGGCGTCGAAGATGCCGACGATCGGAGCGCGCATCTTCACGGCCATATCCTGGACCTTGATGATCTTCTGGGCGTGGGCCTCCGACAGCGAGCCGCCGAAGACCGTGAAATCCTTCGAGAACACGAAAACCGTGCGGCCGTTCACCGTGCCCCAGCCGGTGACGACGCCATCGCCAGGGATTTTCTGCGCGTCCATGCCGAAATCGGTCGAGCGATGTTCGACGAACATGTCGAACTCTTCGAACGAGCCGTGGTCCAGAAGGAGTTCGATGCGCTCACGCGCCGTCAGCTTGCCGCGCGCGTGCTGGGCCGCCATGCGCTTTTCGCCGCCGGCCAACCGCGCCTTTTCGCGACGCCTCTCCAATTTTTCCAGCATTTCCCGCATCGAAAGGCGTCTCTTGTTTCATTCGAGCAATCAGTCTTATCAGTTTGATCATTGAAGGGTACTGCAAACACAATGATTTTCGTGCAAACTAGCAAAAGAGTTAAATTGGCGAGTTTACATGAAGCGAAAACTTTTTGCAGGGGACATGATCCGCGTATTGCGGGAGGCGCGCGGATGGACGCAGCTCGAGCTCGCCAAACGTATGGGCGTCTCCTCCAGCTATTTGAGCCAGATCGAGGCCAACCAGCGCAGCCTCTCCGGCACCATTGTGGTCGAGTTGGCGCGCGTCCTGAGGGTCAGCGTCGCCGTTTTCTCCGATGACGATAGCGATCGCCTGGTCGCGACGCTGCGGGAGCTGCTCGGCGATCCCGTGATCGCCAACGCCGACGTCACGCTGCGCGAATTGAAGGCTGTTTCGCTTCATGCTCCGCGAGTGGCGCGCGCGCTCGTCGACCTGCACGCGCTCTACAAGCGGCTTGAGGAGAAATACCGCAATCTCGACGAAGCTCTGCAGGCCGCAGGAGGATCGGCGGGGACCGCCGTGCAGCAATCGTCGTTCGACGAAGTGCGGGATTTCTTCCACTTCATCGGAAACTACGTCGATGGTTTGGACCATGCGGCGGAAGACCTCGCCGCCAAATGGGGAGGCCGTCCGGAGAAGGTCGAAACGCAGCTTCCGCACCATATCGAGAGCAGATATGGCATTTCAGTAATTCGCGAGGCGCCGCCAGCCGGTTCGTATTTCGTGAGCCGGCTGGAGCCGGAGCGCAAGCGGCTCGTGCTGAACGACGCCTTGCCGCTCTCCACGCAGTGCTTCGCGCTGGCGCGTCATCTCGCCTTTCTCGCCCATTCCGATAAGATCGACGCCCTCACCGCAGGCGCCGCGTTCCGCGGGCCAGACGCGGCCGAGGTTTGCGCCGCGGCCCTCGCCAATTATTTCGCGGGCGCCCTGCTCATGCCTTACGGCCCTTTCCAGGAAGAGGCCCGCCGGGTCCGGCATGATGTTGAGCGTCTCGCAACCAGCTTCAACGTCAGCATGGAACAGGTCTGCCACCGCTTGTCGACGCTGCAGCGTCCGGGTCACGAGGGCGTGCCAATATATTTTCTGCGCGTCGACCGGGCGGGCAACATCACCAAGAGGCACAGCGCGACGCGGTTTCAATTCGCCCGTTACGGAGGCGCCTGCCCTATCTGGAACATTCACGAGGCTTTTGAGGCAGCGGATCGATTTCTGGTTCAGGCGGCGGAGATGCCGGACGGCGTGCGTTATCTCTCGATCGCAAGAGCCATCTCCAAGGGAGAGGCGCGCTTTGATGCGCTCCGCCTCCATTATGCGATCGGCTTCGGCTGCGAACTGGCTTACGCCAGCGATTTCGTCTACTCGGACGCGATCGACCTTCGAAACCCTTCGCCGCTCGTAAAGATCGGCGTCAGCTGCCGACTGTGCGACCGCGCCGACTGCCACCAGCGCGCCATGCCTCCGATCGACCGGCGCATCTCCGTTGATCCCAACCGGCGCGGCATTATCCCCTATCAGGTCGAATAACGCCGAGCCTTGCTGGTTGCGGCAGGAAAACAGTCGCCTGCGCGAAATTGTCAGGCGCATGGCATTGGTCTAGAACTCCGCTCCACGAATGCAGAACAGCCGACTATTTCCAGGCGGCGGATCGCCAAAAATATCGAAATCGCAGTAGCCGCCCGCTGACAATGGGAGGGAGCTGGAACCGCAGATTTTGCCGATACAGGAGAGGCCAGTGACGTTCAGGGATGTTCTATTTGCGCTCACCACGGACCCGGAGCCGACGCCTGTCGCTGTTGTCGAGGACGGCGTCGCCCTCGCGGCGGCGCTTGGAGCTCGCATTTCGGGCCTCGCTTACGCCGTTACAGTGCCGGCTTCCGGAAATATATTGGCTGACCTGCTGCTGGATATTCCGGCCCTCATTGCGGAAGAGGCCAAGAAGAGCCTCGCGAAGGCTGAAACTGTTCTGGCCACATTCCAGGACATCGCGGACAAGGCCGGGATATTTCAGGAGCGGATTTTGGAGCGATTTCCAAAATCGGAAATCTCCGATGTGTCAGTCGAATACGCCCGCCTTCGAGACCTCACCATCGTGTCCTTGGGAGAAGGCGACTATTCCGAGCAATTGCACGCCGAGGCGATCATCTTCGGTTCCGGCCGTCCGACGATCGTCCTGCCGCGCGAGCGTAAAGGCGCTGGCCCTCTTGCGCTCGATACGGTGGCCGTTGCGTGGGACTTCAGCCGGCCCGCGACGCGAGCGATCGCGGACGCATTGCCGATTTTGAAAAGAGCAAAACGCGTGTTCATTGTGACGGTCATGAATGAGAAAGCTATCGAGACCCAGCGGTCCGGAGTCGAACTCGCAAAGCACTTGGCTCGTCATGGCATAGACGTCGTTCTCGACACGGCCGACGCCGCGGGGCGACCCATTGGGGATGCGCTTGAATCCTACGTCGCGTCCTGCCATGCTGATTTACTCGTTATGGGCGCCTATGGACACTCTCGTATTCGAGAGTTCGTCCTCGGCGGAGCCACCAGAAGCATGCTTGAACGCCCCCCCGCGCCGCTCTTTCTTTCGCACTGAGAGCGTTCAAGCTTTTGCGATGCGTTGCATGATGCGGCCCGGCGGAGACACGGCTCCGTGGGCGCGCCGAAACGCTGAGGCTCGACGCGGCAAGTGACGCGGGTTTGATACGAAATCTCCCCTTGGACAGAGCTTCCTTTCCGGCAATGAGGTAAGATGGCTTTTGAGGCCAAATGGCGCCGGCCAATGGCGAATCGGATCGGAAATGCCCATGTCCGTCGGCTCTTCCGCCGAAAGCACAGCGTCCCCGCGGTCGGCTGGCGCCGTCGATGGCGGCTCGCGAGGCGGCCTCACCAGCGATGAGGCCAGCCGCCGGCTGAAGACGTTCGGTCCAAACGCGACGCCTGACACGACGGCGCATCCGTTGGTTAGCGCGCTGGGCAAGTTCTGGGCGCCGGTTCCCTGGATGCTCGAGGCTGCGATCGTGCTCCAGATTTCGCTTGGCGACTACGCCGAGGCCGCGATCATCGCGGGCCTCCTCGTGTTCAACGCGACGCTCGGGCTTATTCAGGAGGGGCGCGCGCAGGCGACCCTTGCCGCGCTGAAGTCACGGCTCGCGCTCACCGCGTCGGCACGGCGCGACGGCGGCTGGACGTCAATTCCCGCCGCCGCGCTGGTGCCGGGCGATGTGGTGAAGCTTTCTCTCGGCGGCGTCGTCGCGGCGGATGTTCGCCTCACCGAAGGAGACCTCCTGCTCGATCAATCCATGCTCACCGGGGAGTCGGCGCCCATCGAAGCTGGCCCGGGCGCGCAAGCCTACGCCGGAGCGCTGGTCCGGCGCGGCGAGGCGGTGGCCGAAGTCATGGCGACCGGAACGCGGACCAAGTTCGGCCGCACCGCGGAGCTCGTCCGCACCGCTTACGTCGTAAGCTCCCAGCAGAAGGCGGTCCTGCGCGTGGTGCGCAATCTCGCTGCGTTCAATGGCGTTGTCATCATTATGCTGGCGGCCTACGCCCATTTCCTCGCGATGCCGCTCGCCGAGATAGTCCCTCTCATTCTCACAGCGGTCCTCGCCTCGATACCGGTTGCGCTGCCTGCCACTTTCACCCTTGCGGCGGCGCTGGGCGCGCGCGCTCTGGTCAAGCGCGGCGTATTGCCGACACGGCTCTCCGCGGTAGATGAAGCGGCGACGATGGATGTCTTGTGCGCCGACAAGACAGGCACGCTGACGCGCAATGAACTGTCGGTGGCGATCGTTCGCCCTATGCCTCACTCGGACCCCGCGCACGTTCTGGCGCTGGCCGCGCTCGCCAGTTCAGACGGCGGTCTTGATCCGGTCGACGCCGCCATCCGCGCGGCCTCCGTCGGCAAAGACATTGCCGACGCCCCGGAACTGGTCAAGTTCGTGCCGTTTGATCCGGCGACAAAAATGTCCGAGGCGACGGTCAGCCTGAATGGGGAGACGCGACGTGTCGTGAAGGGCGCTTTCGCCGTGGTCAACGCGCTTGCCCAGCCATCGCCGACGGCGTCAGCTGTGGCGAACGAGCTTGAGGGACAGGGTTTCAGAGTGCTGGCCGTCGCCGCCGGCCCGCCGGCGATGATGAAGCTCGTAGGACTTATCGCGCTGAGTGATCCGCCACGCACGGACTCCGCGGCGCTCATCGCCGAATTACGCGACTTGGGCGTGCGCACTGTGATGGTGACGGGCGATGCGCCTGCGACGGCGGCCATCGTGGCCCGCGCCGTGGGGCTCGATGGCGGCGCCTGCCCGCCTGGTCCAATACCGGATGACGTCAGCCCCGAGGCGTTCGCGATCTTTGCCGGCGTTCTTCCCGAGGACAAGTATAAACTCGTGAAAGTATTCCAGAACGGCGGTCACTCGGTCGGCATGTGCGGCGATGGCGTTAATGACGCGCCGGCGTTGCGCCAGGCGCAGATCGGAATCGCTGTCGCGACCGCGACCGACGTCGCCAAATCCGCGGCCGGCATGGTGCTGACCGAACCCGGACTCGATGGCGTCGTCGCGGCCGTCAAGGAAGGCCGGGTGACGTTCCAGCGCATCCTGACCTATACGCTGAACATGATCATCAAGAAGATCGTCACGGTGCTCTTTCTGATCTTCGGCTTGCTCATGACTGGACACGCGATCCTGACCCCATTGCTGATGGTCATTGTCATGATCACCGGCGACTTCCTCACCATGGCGTTGACCGCGGACAACGTACGGCCCTCGACGATACCGAATGCCTGGCGCATCGGCGATTTGACAGTCGCGGGCGTCCTTATGGGCGTCTTCCTGTTGGCCTTCTGCACCGGCGCGCTGGCGCTCGGCAAGTTTGAACTGAATCTTGGCATCGAGGCGCTCCGAACCCTGGCCTTTGTTGTCCTCGTGTTCGGCAGCCAAGCAGCGCTTTACGCCATTCGGGAACGCCGGCATTTGTGGGGCTCTTTTCCAAGCCGATGGCTCGCCGTATCGTCCGTAGCCGATATCTCGATCGCTTCGACGCTGGCCATCGGCGGAATCGCAATGGCGCCGCTACCGCCCCTCGTAGTCGCGGGCGCGCTTGGCGCAGCTGCGTGCTTCAACCTCGTACTGAATGTAGTGAAGCTTCCGATATTCGCACGCCTCAGGATGACGTAGACAGACCGGGACACAAGCAACCGCCGCAACCTCTGGGAGCATCTTCGATGTCCAGTTACAACAGGCCCATTATCGCCGTCGCGCTTGCCCTCGCGCTATTGCCCAGCACGCCGGCGCTGCCGCAAGACATGATGAATCAGGTCGATCTTTCGAGCCCCAAGTACACAACCGCGGAAGCGACGCGCGCGGATGTCGAAGCGGCGCTGCAAGGCGCTAAAGGCCATCCCGCCGACTTTTCGGACAAGAGCCTCAATGGCCTCGACCTTTCAAACCTTGATCTTTCCGGCGTCGATTTCCGCGCCGCGCGTTTGAACAAGACGAATTTCTCCGGCAGCAAACTGGACGGCGCCACACTCGATCAGGTTTTCGCGTTGCAGGCGGATTTTTCCGGCGCGAGCCTCAAGAACGCTCATCTTTTTGCAAGCCAGATGCGCGGGGCGAATTTCGACGGCGCGGATCTTTCGGGCGCGCGCATCACTGCTGATTTATCCGGCGCGAGCATGCGCAAAACGAAATTCAAGGGAGCCGATCTGTCCGCGGATATGAAAAACCAGTCGATGGGCCTCATTCGCGCGATCTTGAAATCAGCTGACTTGACCGGCGCCGATTTCGAGGAAGCCAACCTCGCGCGCGACGATCTGCAGTTCGCGAAGTTCACGGACTCCAATTTGAGCCGCGCCTCACTCAGTCGCGCCGACGCCAGCGGCGCGGATTTCCGGGGCGCCATTCTCGATCATACCAATTTCAGCGACACCGACATCAGTTCAGCGCGGATTGATAAAGCGCAAGAAAAAGCTTTCGCCGGCGCCAAGAATTCTGCGCGCGCTTTGAAAGAGTAATGGCTTTGCGGCTCCCCCGGGGCTGACTGCCTGCCGCGCGAGCTCCGGGCATCTTGTTGGAGCAAGGCCTGGTCCGCCAAGACGCAGCACCAGACGTCCGCCTCGTGCGACAATCCCTGCGCTTCAGCAGACGCTATTTGCGTGCGACAAAGTCGATCAGTGCGGACATGCCCTTATGGCCGGTTCCCTCGCTGATCTCAGAGCTGGCTCGGGGAATCTGGACGGATCGATAAGTAGCTTTTCCGCCTGACAGCGGCGATGATCGTCGCGCATCAGGAGAGATTATGACCAAACGACCGCGCCGGAACCACACGCCAGGTTTCAAGGCCAAAGTGGCTCTAGCCGCCCTGAAGGGCGAGAAGACGCTGACTGAGCTAGCGCAGGACTTTGAGGTTCATCCGAACCAGATCAGGGACTGGAAGTCGCAATTGCTTGAAGGGGCGGCCGGGGTTTTCGGCGCCGACGCCACGAACGTCCAAGCCGCGCCGGTGGATTTGAAGGCGCTTCACGCCAAAATCGGCGAGTTGGCATTGGAAAACGATTTTTTGGAAGGCGCGCTCATCAAGGCCGGCATGCTGAGCGCAAAGCGATGATCGACCGCAATCACGATCTTCCTATCTCCCGTCAGGCCAAGATCCTAAATATCAGTCGCGGCAGCGTCTATTACAAACCTCGCCCGGTATCGGCCGAAGACCTCGCGCTGATGCGCCGCATCGACGAATTGCATCTGGAATTCCCGTTCGCGGGCAGCCGGATGTTGCGGGATTTTCTGAACCGCGAGGGCGTCGCCGCGGGCCGCCGCCATGTCGCCACGCTGATGAAGCGCATGGGCATCGAGGCGATTTATCGCCGGCCAAACACGTCAAAACCCGCGCCAGGTCACAAGATTTACCCGTATTTGCTGCGCGGATTGAAGGTCGATCGCCCGAACCAGGCGTGGGCGATGGACATCACCTACATCTCGATGGCGCGCGGCTTCGTCTATCTCGCCGCGGTCGTCGACTGGTTCAGCCGTCGCGTGCTCAGCCACCGCGTGTCAATCACAATAGAGGCCGATTTCTGCGTCGAAGCGGTGGAGGAGGCGTTGGCGAAGTATGGCAAGCCGGGGATTTTCAATACGGATCAGGGAAGCCAGTTCACCAGCGAGGCGTTCACCAGCGTGCTGATCGCCAACAAGATCGCAATCAGCATGGATGGCAAGGGCGCCTGGCGCGACAATGTTTTCGTCGAGCGCATCTGGAAGTCGGTCAAGTACGAAGAGGTTTATCTGCACGCCTATGACAGCGTCGGCGTGGCGCGCACTTCGATTGCCCGATATCTAAACTTTTACAATCGGCGGCGCCCGCATTCGAGCCTTGACCGACGCACGCCGGACGAGGCTTATTTCGAACCGACGCCCATCTTGGCGGCGGCCTGAATTTTCCGCCGCCGGGTGCTGGATGCGACTGCGGCCGGGCTTCGCCCTCCCTGCGTCACACCCAACACCCGGCGCCCTCTAACGAAAGCAACCCGGCGGAACGCCACTTATCTTTCGCGGAAAACTGTTTAGACAACCCGAGCCAGCTCTCTCCGCGTCATATTCCGCGATCTTGAGGATCGTCATGTCGCCGAACGCTTCGCGCAGCATCGCGGCCGTATAGAGATTCTCTCGTTGTGGGGGACCGCCCGTCTTGTAGCCGAGCTGTTCCGGCCGATAGCCTTGTAGCAGCAGCAGGCCGCCAGGCTTCAGAACGTCGTTGATGCGATGGAAGATGATTTCGCGGAATGGCGGCGCCGCAAACTGGATGAAGATTGCGGCCACGAGATCAAACCGCGGCGCGCCCCAATTCCACGCTGCGAGATCGCAACATTCGGTCTGTAACGTCACGCCGGCTTCGGCTGCGAGTTTACGGGCCTTCGCCAGAGCTGCTTCTGAAAAGTCGATCGACAAAACATCAAGCCCCTGGCGCGCAAGCCAGACGCCATTGCGCCCCTCCCCGTCCGCGACTGCGAGAGCTCGCTGGCCCGGCTTCAGTAGGTCGCGTTGTGAAACGAGAAACGCGTTCGGCGCAGTCCCAAACACGTAATCCTCGGACGCGTATCGTGCATTCCAACGCTCAATCTCTTGATTGTCACTCATGCAATAGCCTTTCGAATGCGATCAAGCTCCCATTGCCCGCCCTGAGAACAGGGCGAAGAATTCTTAAGGTCCGCCACCGAGGCCCCGGCTTCAAGCGGCGCCTGATTACGGGTGGCCGATGGTTTCGTCGATCCGGTCGAACAGGCGGCGGAAGGCGCCGTCGCGCTCGGACAGCTCGTCGAAGCGGCCGCGCTCGACGATACGGCCGGCTTCGATGACGATGATCTCGTCCATGCGCTCGATGGCGGAGAATCGATGGGTGAGGAGAATGAGCGTGCGGCCAACATTTCGGGCAAGGAGCGCGTCGAAGAGATCGTTCTCGGTTTCTGCGTCGAGACCTTCGCTCGGCTCGTCCAGCACGAGGATCGGGCTCGCGGCGAGAAGAGCGCGGGCGATGGCGAGACGGCGCGCTTCGCCGCCGGAAAGGCGCGCGCCGGCGATGCCAACCGGGGTGTCAAACCCCTGCGGCAGCGCTTCGATCGACGAAAGCAGGCAGGCCGCGGCGGCGGCGTCGCGCAGCTCCGCGTCGCTGGCGCCGGGGCGGGCGAGGCGCAGATTGTCTGCGATCGTCGCCGTGAAGAGATGAGCGTTCTGTGGGACGACAGCGATCCGTTCGCGCACGGCCTCGCCCGAGAGCTGGTCGATTGGCGCGCCGCCCAGACGGATCTGTCCTGAGGTCGGGTTGCGGAAGCGGACGAGGAGATCGACGAGGCTTGATTTGCCGGCGCCGCTCGATCCGACGATCGCGACGCGCGCGCCTTCCGGAATGCAAAGATCAATGTCGGCAAGGGCCGGCCGGGAGGCCCCCGGATAGGTCAGGCCGACCCGCGTGAATTCCAGATCGAACCGGGCCGGCGGATTCTGCGGCTTCGCTGGATCGACGACGATGGGCTGGCGATCGACGAGAGCGAAGATCCGGCGGGCGGATGCAAGCGTGCCGGCAAGACCCGTGAAGGCGGCGGGAACACCGTTGAAGGCCTCGAAGGCGGCAAGCGCCAGAAGCGTCGCCATGGTGAGGTCCGGTCCGCTCATGCGGCCGCTCGAAACAAGCGGAATGCCAATCAAGAGGGCGGCTCCAGCGGCAAGATCGCCTGCGAGCGCGACGCCGCTCTGTCCGAAGCCGGTCGATCGGGCGAGCCGCGCCTCCTCTGCGATGAGATCGCCGTAGCGTCGATCGAGAGCGTCGAACCGTCGGCGGTCCGCGCCGGTCAGCTGCAACAGCGCGAGCCCATCGAGATCGTCGACGATGGACGTGCGGATCTCAGCCGAAATCTCGGCGGTTCGGCGACCGGCGCCGCGTCCGGCGAAGGCGGCGACGAAGGGAAGGATGAGCCCGGCGACGAGCAAGGCGGCGCCGACGGCGGCGGCCAGACGCCCGTCGTGGCGAGCCAGCGTCAGGATGACCACAATCGAGGAGAGCGCCGCCACAGCGAGCGGCGCGAGAAGCCGCAAAAACACCAGTTCGAGCCGATCGACGTCTCCCTTCAGCCGGGCCATAAGATCGCCCGAGCGGAAGTCGGAGAGCGCGCCCGGCGCCAGCGGTTCAAGATGGGCGAAGAGCCAGCCGCGGGACGTCGCCAGCAGGCGGAAGGTCGCCTCATGACTAATGAGCCGATCGAGATAACGCCCGCCGGTTCGCAGGATCGCAAAGGCCCGGATGACCGCAGCCGGCGTGAAGTAATTGAAGCTCTGCGCGACGACGCCTGCGAGCGCCATCGCCGTGATGAACCAGCCGGAGGCCGCCATCAGTCCGATATTGGCGAGCGTCGCCGCCAGGGACGCCGCGATCGACAAGGCAATCCAGCCCGCGTAGGGGCGATAGAGGCGAAGAAGGCGGATCAGATCGTTCACGCCGCGCACCTGCCGTCGCGAGGGGCCGATGATTTCATTGCGCCCCGCGCTCTTTGGGTCATGCGCGCGTAAAGGCCTCCCGCCGCCGCGAGTTCGTCGTGGCGGCCGTCCTCGACGATTCGGCCATCGGCGAGCACCAGGATACGGTCGGCGCGGCGCACGGTCGCAAGCCGGTGAGCGATCGAGATCATCGTGCGCCCCCTGGCCAGATCGGCGATGGCCTCGTTGACGAGACGTTCGGTCGGGGGATCGAGATGGGCCGTCGGTTCATCGAAGAGGACGAGCGGCGCCGGCCGGAAGAAGGCGCGGGCGAGCGCGATGCGCTGCGCTTCGCCGCCGGAAAGTCCCTCGCCGCGTTCGCCGAGCCGGGTCTGGCGCCCGTCCGGCAGCCGGGCGATGAAATCATCGGCGCGCGCGGCGGTGAGCGCGGCGGCGATTGCGGCGTCGAACTCGCCGTTGGCGGCGGCGCGTCCCATCGTTATGTTGTCGTCGAGCGTGCCGTCGAAGAGGTGCGGCCGCTGCGGCACATAGGCGATGAGGCTTCGCCAGGCCGCGAGGTCGAGTTCGCCGATCGGCGCGCCTTCGACGAGAACGCGGCCGGACCTCGCCTCGACGAAACCGAGAAGGAGCGCCAAAAGCGTGCTCTTGCCCGCCCCGCTCGGGCCGACGATGGCGATGTGTTCGCCGCTCGCGATGTCGAGGTTGACGTCTTTCAGAGCATGATGGCCGTCAGCATAAGCGACATGCACGTCCTCGAAACGCAGGGCGACGGCTGGCCGCGGTGCCAGCTGGCGATTGCCGGGCGCTGCGGCCGGCCTTGGCCGGTCGAGCAAATCGACAAGCCGCTCGGCCGCGGCGATCGCCTCCATGCGAGCGTGACGCTGGGCGCCCATCGTGCGCAGCGGCGCATAGAATTCTGGCGCCAGCAGAAGGATGAAGAAGCCCGCGCGGAAATCCATCTCGCCCCACATCAGGCGAAATCCGATCAACACCGCAACGAGCGCGATCGACACCGTCGCGAAGAATTCAAGCACAAGGGCCGACAGGAAGGCGAGGCGCAGCACAGACATAGTATCGCGCCGATAGCCGTCAGCCATGCGCGCGACTATGCCGATCTCGCGCTTCGAGGCCCTGAGCAGCTTCAGATCGGCGAGCCCCTGGACGGCGTCAAGGAGATGGCCGCCAAGTCGGGCCAGATTTCTCCATTGGCGTTGATTGGCCTGCTCCGCGCCCTTGCCGACAAGCGCCATGAAGACGACGATGAGCGGCGCCGTGGCGATGAGGATAACGCCCGAAAGCCAGTCGAGGGGCGCGACGATGAGCAGGATCGCCAGCGGCATGATTGCTGTTGTCGCCATGGCGGGGATCCAGCGCCGCCAATATGGTTCAATGGCCGTCACCGCATCGGTCAGCGTCGTCACAAGGTCTCCGGTCGGCGTCCCCGCAAGCCGCACCGGTCCCAATATTCCGATCTCTGCGAGCAGGCGGCCGAAGAGATGGCGGCGCACCCGGGCGGCGGCGTGGAAGCCTGCCTGATCAGCGACGAAGGCGACGGCGGCGCGGACGAAATAGAGAATGAAGAGGAACGCGATGCGCCCGGATACAGCGGCAAGGTCAGCCGAGTGAAAGACCACCGCATCGATGACGCCGGAAATAATCCACGCGACCACGACGGCGAGGAGGCCGTGCGCGACGCCTGACGCGAGGCAGAGCGGCAGCGCGCCCGCAGCTATAGCACGGGTCGATTTCAGAAGCCCGGCAGCGTCCGTCATGTCTTACCCGCTCCCGTCAATCGCGGCGGCGCCGGGCTAGGAAATGCGCCAATCATTCATTCCACGGGAGCCCGCTCCGGCTCCGCGGCGGCGCCGTTTCCATCGAGATTATCCTGGAATTCATACCACATCACGTTGATAACCCCGATTGCGATCGCGGCGGTAACGCCGAGGATCCAGGTGAAATACCACATTCTGCGTCTCCTCTTTCAGTAGGCGGAGTGGGAGCGGCTTTCGATCTCGGCGGCCGTCACTTTGCCCCACATGCGGGCGTAGCACCACACGGTGTAGGCGAGAACCATAGGCAGGAGGATCACGACGGCCCAGAACATCACGGTCAGGGTCAAATGACTCGAGGCTGCGTCCCAGATCGTAAGGCTCGACTTCAGATCTATGCTCGACGGCATCACAAAAGGGAACATCGACAGACCTGCCGAACCGATGACGCCAACCATGCCAAGCGCGCTGGTGACGAAGGCGAGACCGGGGCGGCCGGCTTTCGCGAGGAGCGCCGTAGCAAGCGGTCCGCAAAGACCAAGAGCCGGCGCGATCAGAGCGACAGGCATGCGGCGATAAATGTCGAACCAGGCATGGGCGTCGCGCACCACCTGCTTTGCGAGCGGGTTCGGAAAGGCGCCGTGCGGCGGCGCCGAGACGATGCGATATCCGTCGACGCCGAACCACAGCCAGACGCCGGCCGCGGCGAAGGCGATGGTGACGAGAGGCGCAAGGCCCATGGCGATCCCCCGCGCCCGCGCGGCCACCGGATCGGCGGTGCGCAGTTGCAGCCACACGGCGCCATGCACCACGAGCATGGTCAGGCTGATGACCCCGGCGAGCAAGGCGAAAGGGTTGAGGAGCGGCAGCAAGGCAGTCAGGAGCGAACCCTGATAATGCGAGCGCAACAGGTCGTCGAGGTAGAACGGCACGCCCTGCAGGAGATTGCCGAAGGCGACGCCGAAGATCAGCGCGGGAATGGCGCCGCCGGCGAAGAGCCCCCAGTCCCAGATGTTTCTCCAGGTAGGATTCTCGATTTTGGACCGGTAGTCAAAGCCGACAGGCCTGAAGAACAGGGCGAATAGCACCAGCAGCATCGCCATGTAGAAGCCGGAAAAGGCAGCGGCGTAGACCGCCGGCCAGGCGGCGAAAAGGGCGCCGCCCGCGGTGATGAACCAGACCTGATTGCCGTCCCAATGCGGGCCGATGGTGTTGATGGCGATGCGCCGTTCGGTGTCGGTCCTGGCGACGAAGGGCAACAGGCTGCCGACCCCCATATCCATGCCGTCCGTGATGGCGAAGCCCATCAGCAGCGCGCCGACAAGCATCCACCAGATGAATCTCAGCGTTTCATAGTCGAACATGATCCTGCCCTCACATCGTTCATTCGGCCGGAAGAGCGCTGGGGCGATGCTTGCGCTCAAAGTGATAGCGCCCTAGCCCGAGCGAACTCGGTCCGAGCCTCACGAACTTCACCATCAAAAAGACCTCGATCGCCAACAGCACCGTGTAGAAGCCGATGAAACCGGCCAGCGAGAAGATCAGATCGCCGGAGGTGAGGCTCGATGTGCCGAGGAAGGTCGGCAACACCTCACCGATGGCCCAGGGCTGGCGGCCGAATTCGGCGACGAACCAGCCAGATTCATTGGCTATCCAGGGCGCCGGAATAGCGATGACCGCAAGCCAGAGACACCAGCGGTTCTGCTCGAGGCGCTTGCGGGCGTTGAGCCAGAACCCGGCGGCGAAGATGAAGAGCATGCTGAAGCCGAGGCCAACCATGACTCTGAAAGCCCAGAACAGCGGCCAGACGGTCGGAATGGTGCTCTCGGCCGCGGCGCGGACGTCCGCCTCAGTCGCATTCGCAGGATCATCCGTGAATTGCTTTAGCAGCAGGCCGTAGCCGACATCCTTTGCATGCGCGTCGAAGGTTGCGCGGGTCTGCGGACTGGCGTCGCCGGCGCGAATCTTCTGCAATGCGCCATAGGCGATCTGTCCCGACCGGATGCGCGCCTCGTGCTGGACTTTCAGATCGAGAAGCCCTGTCACCTCGGTGTCGGTGGAGTGCGTCGCGATAAGGCCCAGCGCCCACGGGATCTGAACTTTGAACTTCGTTTCCTTGGCGTCCTGGCTGGGGAAGCCGAAGAGCGTGAAGGCGGCGGGCGCGGGCTCGGTATGCCATTCGGCCTCGATCGCTGCGAGCTTCACCTTCTGGACGTCGCCGAGTTCATAGCCGCTCGCGTCGCCGAGAACGAGGACCGACAGCGAGGAAGCGAGGCCAAAGCCGACAGCGACGGCGAAGGAGCGCCGCGCGAAAGGCAGATCCCGGCCCTTGAGGATGTACCATGAGGAGATGCCGAGGACGAACATCGAGCCCGTGACATAGCCGGCGGCGACGGCGTGGACAAACTTCACCTGGGCGACCGGGTTGAAGAACACCTCCGAGAAGCTTTGCATCTCCATGCGCATCGTTTCGGGCCGGAACACCGAGCCTACCGGGTTCTGCATCCAGCCGTTGGCGACGAGAATCCACAACGCTGAGAGGTTGGAGCCGAACGCCATGAAAAAGGTCACCGCCAGATGCTGGCGCCTCGATAGCTTGTCCCACCCGAGGAAGAACAGGCCGATGAAGGTCGACTCGAGGAAGAAGGCCATCAGGCCTTCAATCGCCAGCGGCGCTCCGAACACGTCGCCGACATAGTGTGAATAGTAGGACCAGTTGGTGCCGAACTGGAACTCCATCGTAAGGCCCGTCGCGACGCCAAGTGCGAAGTTGATGCCAAACAACTTGCCCCAGAACTGGGTCATGTCCCTGTAGATCACTTTGCCGGTCATCACATAGACCGTCTCCATGATGACCAGAAGCCACGAGAGCCCGAGGGTCAAAGGCACGAAGAGAAAGTGATAAAGCGCCGTCGCGGCGAACTGCCATCGCGACAACTCCACGAACGTCTGATCGATCATGATGGCTGACATCCTCTCGATGGGCCGAAGCCCCGGGCTAAAGATCCGGGGCGCCTGGAGGCGCCCTGAACCTCAAACATATTTTTCTAATATACGAGCAAACATCTATTTCATATCGAAGATACGAGTCATTGATGCGGACCGGCCAATGGCGCCGGCGTGGAACGCTCGAACGGCCTGGCTCTGACATCGGCAGCACACACAAGCCTTTGTTTAAATTTATAAAGTGACCGCGACATAAGCCCACCGAGATCGCGGGCGCATAGCGGGATCACGCCCAAGGCGGCGATTCGCCGCACCAAACCAATTATACCATACGCACAACGGGCGGGCGCGCTACATCCTTGTTGAGACACGCCCCTTTGGTCCGCTCGTTTTTGTTCAGGGGAACATGACGGCAAAGACATATTTCATACACAAATGAAAGGCGCGCTTGCGGTGTGAGGAAGAGGAATAAGTCCGGGCGCTTGCGCGCGCAAAAGCAGCCAGTCGCGCGGCGTCGGAGCGGCCCGCGCGTTGAACGCGCGTGGCGGCGGACATGGGAATTCTAGAGGCGTAGGAATTGTAGGAAGGAAAAAGGAATATGCGTCGTCACCGCGAAACGATTCCCGCCGGCGCGCGACGACGCCGCTGCGTCAGCCTCGCGCGGCGCACCGCTGGAACGCCGGCAGGTGGCGGTCGCGCGATGCTTGCATCAGGCGATTGAAGACGCTTTCGATCGCCTGGTAGCCGGCGACGCGCGGAAGAAGCTTATCCTCATAGAGGCTGACATTCTCGATTTCAGCCTGCGCCGCGATTTCGCAGGCGCAGGCGAGCGCGGCCGGAACCGACCGCCGGATCTCCTCACTGCCCGCATGCCGGTCGGACGGGACCGGAACGGCGTAGGCCGCGAGGACGCGCTCCAGCGCAGCCGCGTGACGGCTCTCCGCCTCAACGATATGGCTGAACGGCTTCGCGCCGGGAAAGCGCTCGAGAATAGCCCGGTAGAAGGCGCGCGCGTGATACTCATCCTCCAGCGCCTCAATGACCGCGCTTCGGGCCGCCGGCGACAACGGGCTCGCAATATCGTGGGGAGCTGTGACGCTGGCGCAGCCTTGCGCGCGACGACCGCCGCGGCCATTGCCGCCGCAACTCGATTCGATGTGATGTTGCATGTTGGATTCTCCCATGCAGAATGGAAAAGCCAGTCCACAGGCCGGGCGAAGGCTTCATCGTGAGCCGGACATATGTGGCGTTGTGACGACAGCCGCGACCGCGATCATCGGCGACCGGCGAACTCTCTTGTAATCACACAAAGTTATATCGTCAATATATCTTTGGAGATCCGGCCGGTGCAAATGAACTCTGCGACGAATGGGCGCTGCGCGATCTCATGACGTGCGGCGGCGACAGATCTGTCCTTTTATGCTGCAAATCGCGCGGATTCTCGGGCTGGACGGATCGCCCCGGACGGCGCCGATTGCGCGCCGGCTACAAGGTCGCCTATGCGAGCATTCGGGTGGAGCCGGCGTCGCTCATCTTGGCTGAGCTGGCGCTGGGCGAACGGTTGGCCCGACGACGCCCGGGACCCGCCCCGAGGCGGGCGGGAGCTGCAAGTCAAGCACAGTGAGGAGATCGTTGCCGTTGGTGGTGATATCGGCCAATGTGATGCCGTCGAGAACTGCGAGGAAGGCCTCCAGCGCCCGTCGCAAAGCGATGCTCAGCTTGCACTTCTCGATGAGCGGACAAGTGTTGGTGTCCGCGTCGAAGCACTCAACGAGTTCGAATCCCTCTTCCGTGCGCCGGATCACTTCACCGAGCCGGATGGCGTTGGCCGGCCGCGCCAGGCGAAAGCCGCCCTTGTTGCCACGCACGGTCTCCAAATACCCCCAGGTTCCAAGCTGGTGCGCGCACTTGACCAGATGCGCCTTCGAGACGCCAAATCCGATGGCGACGTCCTGGATCGTCGTCAGATCGGGCGACCGGGCCGCGGCGACCATGAGCACGCGCAAGCAGTAGTTGGAGTAGCTCGTCAGTTTCATAGATGTCGCCGCTTAAACAGTTGATGCGTTTTTCTCGGAATGGATCGTGCTCGCCGCTCACGCCGAAGGGCCGGACCGGGACGTCTTCGCGTTTTGTTCCGTCAAGGTCGCTGCGATCCTTCGCCGTTCGTTAGGCCGGCTCGAATTGGTAGCAGGATGATTGGCTGGGTGTCACGGCGCATTTTTGCGCAAGACAACCGATGCAGTCATGTCGGTGGTTGCGTGTCTGAGCTTTGGATCAGCTTCGCCAGAAACGCAGCGTGACGGAAACGCGCCCAAGGCGCCTCAACGCGGCGTACTTCAAGATAAGGCCGTCGGACCGCCGCGGCAAGACGGCCGGGGCATCCATGGCGCGGTCGACCTCAAGGGGCAGACATTATGATGGCCTGTTCCGCGCAATGCGGGATTTCGCAGCCGCCAAGGGCTTTCCGCAGGGGTCCACGACCGCGGAGCCCGCGCAAATTTCCTCGCTGAGCAGCGGCGCGAAACAAGGCGCCGGAACACGCTCGCCGGCGCCGAGGCTCATTCCTTGCGGACGAGCTTTCGTTACTTCTTCACGACTTCTCCGCCACGCGCATGCCAACCAAGAGTGCCGCCGGGGTAATGGCAGACATCCTGACGACCGCTCGCGAGAGCTTGCCGCAAAGCGGTCGACGAACGCCCGCCGGATTTGCACACGAGCACGACGGGCTTTCCGGACGGCAGATGCTTGGCGTCAAAGCGCGACAAAGGATGGTTGACGGCGCCAGGGATGTGGCCCGCGGAATACTCATGGGGCTCGCGAACGTCGACGAGGACGCAGGCGCCGCCTTTTAGCGCCTCCTTGAGGGCCTCGTGCTCTATGGTTGTCGCATCGGGGCCCGTCGGGCGCTTGGCAAATAAACCTGAGAACATCAAAATACTCCTTTGAGCGGGGTCAGGCAGACTATGATTTCGCGTCCGCCGCCTTTGTCCGGTGCAGGTCACGACAGCGAGGCGACGCACATGATCGAGGTCTCATCCTTGGCGCCCCGGCGCGCAGAACAGGTCGTAAAGCAGCGCGATGACCTCGTTGGCCTCCTTGCTCGCCAGCGAATAATAGATCATCTGGGACTCGCGCCGCGTCGTGACGAGCTCGTCCTCGCGCAGCCGGGCAAGATGCTGCGACAAAGCGGACTGGCTGAGGCCGATCGCTCCATGCAGCACGCCAACCGACTGCTCGCCTTTGTGCAGCTCGCAAAGGATCATAAGCCGATGGCGATTGGCGAGCGCCTTGAGGAAGATCTCGGCGTTGCCGGCCCGCGATGCAAGTTCATCTAAATTCATTGTTGCTAAATTAGATTTATCTGTTTTATGTGTCAAGCGTTCTCTTTCGCGAGTTCCTCTCATGCGTTTTGCCTTTGTCCTGCTCTCCGCCGCCGTTCTCGCCTCTCAGGCGTCAGCGGATGAGTTTACAGTTCATTCACGCGAAGTCGACGATCGCAAGGCGGTGATCGCGACTGTCGAGCCTGTCCACTTGCTGGCGGCGCGCGCGCGCATCGGCGGCACGATCGTCCGCCTCACAGTGAAAGAAGGGGACCGGATCGCGGACGGAGCCGAGGTGGCGACGGTCGTCGATGAGAAGCTCGCGCTGCAGATGCAGGCGCTCGATTCGCGCATCAAATCGCAGCAGGCGCAGCGCGATCAGGCGCAGATCGATTTCGACAGGGCGCTGGAGCTGAAGCGTCGCGGCGTCGGCACGCAGATGCAGCTCGATCAGGCGCGCACCGCGCTCGATGTCGCCGAGCGCACCGGCGCCGCCATGCATTCGGATCGCGATGTCATTATGCAGCAGACCGCCGAAGGCGTCGTCCACGCGCCTGGCGCCGGACGCGTATTGACTGTTCCCGTGTCGGAAGGGCGCGTCGTTCTGCCGGGTGAGACGATCGCGACGCTCGCCGAAGACAATTACATCCTGCGGCTTTCCTTGCCGGAAAGGCACGCCCGCTTCATGCGCGCCGGCGACAAGGTGCTGATTGGCGCGCGCGGCGATCAAAACGAATCCAAAGAGACGATGCGGCATGGAAAAGTGCGCCTCGTCTATCCCGAGATCCAGGGCGGGCGAGTCATCGCCGACGTCGATGTCGACGAACTCGGAAACTATTTCGTCGGCGAGCGGACGCGAGTCTATGTAACGACCGGCAAGCGCGACACGTTCATCGTACCCGCCGGTTATGTCTACCGGCGCGCCGGCGTGAACTTCGTCCGCCTCAAGAACAGCGCCGAAATTGTTGTCCAACCCGGCGAGACGACGCCCGAAGGCGTCGAGATTCTCTCTGGCCTTGTCGATGGCGACGTGGTGACGCACCCATGAAATTAGGCATATCCGGCGCGCTTGCGCGCGCTTTCATCACATCGCCGCTGACGCCGCTCCTGCTTCTCGCCGCGCTGATGGTCGGCGGCCTGGCGCTCGTCTCGTTGCCGCGGGAGGAAGATCCGCAGATCAGCGTTCCGATGGTCGACATTCTCATCGAGGCGAACGGCTATAAGGCCGACGAGGCGGTCGAACTCATCACCCGGCCGCTGGAGGACATCATCAAGGGCGTCAACGGCGTCGAGCATGTCTATTCGCAGACAGAGGACGACAGGGTCGTCGTCACCGCGCGTTTCTTCGTCGGCACGGACGAGGATACGGCGGCGCTTCGCATCCATGAAAAAATCCGCGCCAACATCGGAGAGTTGCCAAAAGGCATTCCAGAGCCGCTGATTATCGGTCGCGGCATCGACGACGTGGCCACCGTCGTCCTCTCGCTCGCCGCCAAGCCGGAGCATGCAGATCGCTGGACCGACAATGGTCTCTATCAGATCGCCGATGAATTGCGGCACGAACTGGCGAAGGTCGAGAATGTCCGCTTCAGCTATATTGTCGGCGGCAGCCCTAATCAGATCCGGGTGGAGCCGGACCCGGAGCGGCTTTCCCTTTACGGAATAACCCTCGCGCAGCTCACGCAAAAGCTGACCAACGCCAACCGCGCCTTCCTCGCCGGCAATTTGCGGGAGAAGGACCGCGCTCTCCCCGCTGTCGCCGGACAGACGCTGCAAGGCGTCCCCGACATCGGCCTCCTGCTGCTCACCTCGCGCGCTGGCCGTCCTGTCTACGTCAAGGACGTCGCCGATGTCCGCGTCGGCGCGGCCGAACTCGACCGCAGCGCATGGACCATGACGCGCGCCGCAAACGGCGAGCTCGACAAAAGGCCGACGGTCAGCATCGCCATTTCGAAGCGCAAGGGCGCTAACGCGGTCGTCGTCGCGCGCGACATTCTCGCCCGCATGGACATCGTAAAGGGGCGGATCGTCCCGGAGGACATCGACGTTACGGTGAGCCGGAACTACGGCGAGACGGCAAGCGAGAAGGCGGACGAACTTCTCTTCCATCTCGGGCTCGCCACCGTCTCGATCGTGGCGCTCATTACGCTTACAATCGGCTGGCGCGAGGGCGTCGTCGTTTTCGTCATCATCCCGACGACAATCCTGCTGACGCTCTTTGCCTCATGGCTGATGGGCTACACAATCAACCGCGTCAGCCTCTTCGCGCTCATCTTTTCGATTGGCATTCTCGTCGACGACGCGATCGTGGTGGTCGAGAATATTGTCCGGCACTGGCATATGCGCGGCGAGCGCAGCCTGGTCGACACGGCGATCGAAGCGATTTCGGAAGTCGGCAACCCGACCATCATCGCAACTCTGACGATCGTCGCCGCGCTGCTGCCGATGATGTTCGTCAGCGGCCTGATGGGCCCCTACATGAGCCCCATTCCGGCGAACGCCTCAATGGCGATGCTGTTCTCCTATTTCGTCGCCATGACCATCACGCCGTGGCTGCTTTTGAAGATTGCGCGCAGGCGCTTTGAAACCGTGCGCGGCGGGGACGCCGGACATCACGACGTCGGAGCGATGGGCCGCTTCTACGCGCGCGTCGCGCGGCCATTGCTCACCGGCCGTATCCGCTCGAAGCTCTTTCTTTTGACGATCGGCGTCGCGACGCTCGGTTCGCTCGCGCTTTTCGCCACGAAAGCCGTGCGCGTCAAATTGCTGCCCTTCGATAACAAATCGGAGATTCAGGTCGTCGTCGATCTCGCGCGCGGCGCCTCGCTGGAGACGACGGACCGCACGCTCACAGCCATTGCCGATCGCCTGAAGGACTTGCCCGAGCTGACCTCGATGCAGGCCTATGTCGGAACGGCCGCCCCCTTTAATTTCAACGGTCTCGTGCGTCATTACTATCTGCGCAGAAAGCCGGAGCAGGGCGAGCTCTCCGTCAATCTCGTTCCCAAGGGCGAGCGGGCGCGCGCGAGCCACGCGATCGCGCTCGACATTCGCAAGCGTGTCGAAGGCGTGCCGCTGCCGCCGCACTCTTCGATCAAGGTGGTCGAGGTTCCCCCCGGGCCGCCGGTGTTGTCGACCCTTCTCGCCGAGGTCTATGGACCGGACGCGCCCGCGCGGCGCGAACTCGCCGCGAAGATCCGCAAGGCGTTCGAGACGGTCGATTTCGTCGTCGATGTTGACGACAGCTTTGGCGTTCGCAACGAACGCGTACGCTTTTCGATCGATCAGGAGGCGCTCGAATATCATGGCGTCGAGGAGCAGGCCGTGTATGACACGCTCGGCGCGATCCTCGGCGGGGTAAAGATCGGCTATTCGCAGCGCGGCAGCGGACTGAAGCCGATCGACATCACTGTGGCTTTGCCGCGATCCTCTCTGGCGCTGAATGAACGCCTGCTTTCGACGCCCCTGCCCGCTGGCGGGACGCCGCGCCAGGGCGCCAATGTGGAGCTCGGCGACGTGGTGCGCGTGACCCGCGAGCCGGCCTCCTACCCGATCTTCCGGCACAACGGACGTTTCGCAGAAATGGTGACCGCTGACGTCGCGGGCCGCTTCGAGGCGCCAGTCTATGGCATGCTCGCTGTCGAGGACGCGCTGAAGCAAATCGACTGGGGCGCCGCCGGGCCGCCGACGATCAAATATCACGGCCAACCGGTCGACGATACGAAGCCGACGCTGCTTTGGGACGGGGAATGGGAAGTCACTTACGTGACCTTCCGCGACATGGGCGCCGCTTTCATGGTGGCGATACTCGGCATTTATTTGCTCGTCGTCGCGCAGTTCGGCTCGTTCAAGCTGCCGCTCGTCATCCTTATCCCGGTGCCGCTGACGTTGATCGGCATCGTCCTCGGGCATTGGATGCTGAACGCGGCGTTCACGGCGACCTCCCTCATCGGCTTCATCGCGCTTGCCGGCATCATCGTGCGCAACTCGATCCTGCTGGTTGATTTCATCCGTCACCAGCGCGCCACTGGCGTGACGCTGCGCCGCGCGCTGATCGACGCGGGCGCGATCCGCTTCAAGCCAATTTTCCTTACCGCGGCGGCGGCCATGATCGGCGCTGCGTTCATCTTGAACGACCCGATCTTTCAGGGCCTCGCCATTTCCCTCGTCTTCGGGCTCGCCTCATCGACGGCGCTGACTGTGCTCGTCATCCCGGCGATCTACGTCTGGCTGAGGGAGGATGGAAAAGGCTTCGGCGACGAACCGATGACGCCAGGCGTTCAAACTTCAAAAGAGGCGACACATTGATGAGAGCGAACCCCGCGGACTGCGCGAGAGAGCTTCCGGTCGCCCCACAGCCTTGAAAGTATTTGCGCGAAAGAGAACGCTTGACACATAAAACAGATAAACCTAATTTAGTAAAAATGAATTTAGATGAATTCGCATCGCGGGCCGGCAACGCCGAGACCTTTCTCAAGGCCCTCGCCAATCGTCATCGGCTGATGATCCTTTGCGAGCTGCACAAGGGCGAACAGTCTGTCGGCGTGCTGCATGAGGCGATCGGCCTCAGCCAGTCCGCCCTGTCGCAGCATCTTGCCCGGCTGCGCGAGGATGACCTCGTCAGGACCCGCCGCGAGTCCCAGACGATCTATTATTCGCTGGCGAGCGAGGAAGCGCAGCAGGTGATCGCCCTGCTCTACAACTTGTTCTGCTCGCCGGGATGCAAATGATGAGAGGACCAAAACCATGTCGATTGATCGAGCCGTCTTAGCGTTCGCGGGGACGGTCATTCTTTTGAGCCTTGCGCTGTCGCAATGGCACAGCCCCTACTGGTTGCTGCTCACTGCTTTCGTCGGCGCCAATCTTCTGCAGTCGGCTTTCACCGGCTTTTGCCCGCTCGCGATCATCCTGAAGCGGTTCGGCTTTAGACCGGGATGCGCGTTCGAATAGAGTTGAAGCACAGCGTCGCCCAAAGAGGCGGCCTGAAAAAACAATCCAACAACAAAAAATAGAACCACAAGAAGGAAACGCTATGCCGAAGGTTGTCATCATAGGCGCCGGAATCGCCGGAATTCCGGCGGCGTTCGAGCTGCGCGACTTGCTCGGACGCTCGGCCGACATAACCGTCGTGTCCGATCGCGACTATTTCCAGTTCGTGCCGTCAAATCCCTGGGTCGCCGTTGGATGGCGCCGCCCCGAGGATATCAAGATTTCCTTGCCGGAGGTCTTTGCAAACAGGCGCATCACCTTTTCCTCCGCCGGAGCCAAACGGGTCGTTCCTGACGAGAACAAGATCCTTCTGGGCGATGAAACTTCGCTCGATTATGACTATCTCGTCGTCGCGACCGGTCCGAAACTCGCCTTCGACGAGGTGGAGGGGCTTGGGCCGGAAGGCCACGCCCATTCGATCTGCGCTGTCGATCACGCCGAGGCGGCAGCGAAACGATGGGAGGCCTTTTGCCGCGACCCTGGGCCCATGGTCGTCGGCGCCGTTCAGGGCGCCTCCTGCTTCGGTCCGGCTTACGAATACGCCCTGTGCGCCGTCTCTGAGCTGCGCAAGCGCAAGATCCGGGACAAAGCGCCCATGACCTTCGTGACCTCCGAGCCCTATATCGGACATCTGGGACTGGGCGGCGTCGGCGACACGAAAGGACTGCTGGAATCGGTTCTGCGCGACCGCGACATCAAGTGGATCACCAATTGCAAGATCGAGCGAGTGACTGCCGATGGGGTTGAGGCGACCGAGGTCAACGAGGACGGCAGCGTCAAGCGCACGCACAAGCTCGCTTCAAAGTTCTCGATGTTCCTGCCGTCATTCCGCGGTGTCGACTGCTTCCGGACCGCTGACGGCGGATGGATCGAGGGACTGACCAACCCGCGCGGCTTTATCCTCATTGACAAACATCAACGCAACCCGAAATACCCCAACATCTTCGCCGCTGGCGTCTGCGCCGCCATCCCGCCGGTCGAGCAGACCCCGGTCGCGACAGGAACGCCCAAGACGGGCTACATGATCGAATCCATGGTGACCGCCACAGCGCGCAATATCGCGGATCTCATCGCCAACCGGGAGCCAACGCATGAAGCGACCTGGAATGCCGTCTGTCTCGCCGACTTCGGCGACAGCGGCGTCGCATTCGTGGCCCTGCCGCAGATCCCGCCGCGAAACGTTAACTGGTCGAGCCAGGGCTACTGGGTGCATCTGGCGAAGGTCGGCTTCGAAAAGTACTTCCTGCGCAAGATCCGCACCGGCTCGAGCGAGCCGGGCTACGAGCGCTTCGTCATGAAAACGCTGGGAATCGAGCGATTGAAGCCGGTGGCCTGCCGCCGCGCCTCCTGATGGCGTTATTAAGCGCTAATGAGAAGAATGCCGGCTGGCGGCCCAAGAAGGTCGCGCTACGCGTGATATGCGAATAAGATCCAAGACCATCGCAGCGCCGATTGCGCAATATAGAAGCAGGCTTTGCTTCTCATTCTAGGAGATCCTGATGAATGCGAACGTTGGAACAATTGATCGCACGCTCCGTGTTCTTGTCGGCGCGGTCTTGATCGGTCTTGCCGCCACCGGCACGGTTGGCCTCTGGGGCTACATCGGTGTCATACCGGTCCTGACCGGCCTGTTCAGCTTCTGCCCGGCCTATGCGCTGCTTGGGCTCAACACCTGCGGCCTGAAGAAATAGGACAGCGCGGCCTGCAAACGCTTGCCGGACCGCCTGCTGAACGGAGCGAAGAATATCATGAAATACTACATCAGCCGCAATATCACGGGCACATTTGAGGACGCAATCGGCCGAGTGACCGAGGGACTGAAAGCCGAGGGCTTCGGCATTCTCAGCGATATTGACGTCAGCCAGACGATGAAGGCAAAAATAGGCGTCGACTTCAGACCTTACCGGATTCTTGGCGCGTGCAACCCATCGCTCGCCCATCGAGCGCTCTCGATGGAAGACAAGATCGGGGTCATGCTGCCGTGCAACGTCATCGTACAGCAACACGAAAACGGCGCCGTCGAAGTCGCGGCGATTGATCCTGCGGTATCGATGGAAAGCATAGGCAACCCCGCCCTGACAGAACTTGCAACGCTCGTGCGCGAAAAGCTCGAGCGCGTTGTTTCGGGGCTTTGAGACGTCGCTTCCGCGTTCGCGTCTTCGCTGCGCGTCGCACTGCCCGGCCCGCGCATAGGGCCAAGGCGCGGGCCAGCCGAATTCATTATGATGAGGCGCAATTGCGAAGGCGTATCAACGCCCTGAAGATCAGTTCTCGAGGAGACCCTTCTCCGTCTCGTCGGCTTCACAAGAACTTCAATTGCTTTTTACCCAGAACAGACCGTTTTGGCGGCAGCCGATTTTAACGCCCCGGGATCTGTGGCATGATGCAACAAGCTGGACGCCTGATCGTCGCCATGCTCCTGGCCGGATTCGCCAGCCTGCCGCTCTCTCTTGCTGGGCCAGCCTTCGCGCAAGCAAAGCCTGGCTTGCAGGACATGCTGTTCGATGACCCCGATGCGCCGGTCGCAGGCAATCCGCGCGGGGACATCACGATTGTGGCCTTTTTGGATTACAATTGCCCGTTTTGCCGGCGCTCCACGGCCGACCTCGACAGATATGTCGCCAGCGATCCCAACATCCGCGTCGTCTACAAGGATTGGCCAATCCTTGCGCCTTCATCGGTTGTCGCCGCGCGGGTCGCGCTTGCGGCGAAATGGCAGGATAAATATGTCGAAGTTCATAACGCGCTCATGCGCATGAAGGGCCGCCCCGCGACCCAGAACGAAATCAATCAGGCCGTTCATGCGGCGGGCGCTGATATCGACCGGCTGAACAGGGACCTGGAAGCGCATGCTGATGAGATCGCGGCTCTGCTGAAGCGCAATCTCGCGGAGGCCGACGCCCTGCAATTGGAGGGCACGCCCGTGTTTTTGATCGGACCTTTCAAAGAGCCACAGGCGCTTGACTTCGAAGGGTTCAAACAGGTCGTCTCTGACGCCCGCGATTATTTGAAATCAAAGCCCGCGGCAGGCGCCGGAAAATAGCCTGGCTTATCCAAGGCGCCGCCCCGCTGCGGGCCGGAGGATGTCGCCAATCATGCAATTTCATTCTCAAATTCATAACTCTCGCCCGCGAAGGAAACGGCCTCATGAATAACACGAGCAATCGCCGGGAGGCGCTCATGCTAATGGGCGCCGCTTCCGGGCTCGGACTGGCGGCGATGGGCTCAGCTCCGGTCGAGGCTGAAGCCGCTGCCGGAAATACGCCGGCCGCGCCCGAAGGAACGATGCTGCGCGAATTTGGCGAGCGGCTCGCAAGGGCGCCGCGACGGCGTGATTTCAAGACCGTTCCGATGATCCTCACCGAAGAAGACCAATGGGATCATGACGCCTTGAAGGAGGTCATCAGCTACGGTGGAGCGCGCCGGCAGGTTTGGGACAACACCGACCTCGGAGGACCGTGGCTCAACGTGATGCGCAATTCGCTCAACGCCCAGGTCTGGTCGTTCAAGCACGCAGATTTCCTTGTCGTCTCGGCGACACATGGCAGCGCTCACCTTGCCCTGTTCGAGCAGGAGATGTGGGACAAGTACAAGCTTGCCGATCTGACGGGCGGCAAGTTCAAGACCAACACACTTATCAAGGACAGATCCGCGGCTTTGGCTGACGGCAACGCCTATGAGAATGCGAACGGCGTCTTCTCGGCGGCTAACAATTCTATACCGGCGCTGCAACGGCGCGGCGTCGTTTTCCTCGCCTGCCACAACTCCATCTGGGAGATCGCGGGAAGACTCGTCGAGGCGACGATCAATCCCGACGCGCTGTCTCAGGAAGCCCTCGCCGCGGAGCTCACGAACCACCTTATCTCCGGCGTGGTGGTGACGCCAGGGGCGGCGGCCACGCTTCCAGAGTTGCAAGCGGCTGGATTTCATTACGCCAAATAGGCAGGCCGTCAGGCAAATCATTTCCGCGGCCGGGTTCATAGATCCAGCCCCGGCACAGCCTATCGCCTGCTCATTTGGCGATTTCCTTGGTGCTGGCTTCCTCCGATGATACAACAGCGGCTAATGGTCGTGTTATCGAGCATTTGCCGCTCTCACCAATGCGATTGGCCATGAATTTCTACGAACGCTGGGTTCTCCCGCCGCTTCTCGATCTGACGATGCGCCAGCGCCAGCTCGGGAAGTATCGCCGCGAGCTGGTCTCGCAAGCGCGCGGCCGCGTGCTTGAAATTGGCGTCGGCTCCGGACTGAATCTGCCGTTCTATGGTGGCGGGGCCGAATCGATCATAGGCCTTGATCCCTCGGAACCGCTCCTGGCGATGGCGCACCGCCGAACGGCCGAAGCTGGCGCGCGGGCGGATCTTGTTCTGGCGTCGGCGACAAGCATCCCGCTGCCGAACGCCAGCGTTGACACGCTTGTGATGACCTGGACGCTTTGCTCGATTCCGGATCCACTTGCCGCGCTGCGCGAGATGCATCGGGTGTTGAAACCGGGCGGCGCGTTGCTCTTTGTCGAGCATGGTCTGTCGCCTGACCCGGCGGTCGGACGCTGGCAACGACGATTGACGCCGGTCTGGGGACACGTCTCCGGGGGCTGTCACCTCGACCGGAAAGTCGATGATCTCATTCGCGCGGCCGGTTTCGAGATTTCGGAACTGCGAACAGAATACGCCGCCGGTCCGCGCCTGATGACATACATGTATGCGGGCCGGGCATCGCCCGTGGCGTCGGTTCCGTACCCCGGCTCACGAGGGGACGGCGCGAAAGCTGTGTGAGAGTCCTCGAAATGCCAGAACGGATTTAAGCCGGCGCGGCAGGCGTCCGGGCTATCCGCACTTGCACGTCACGCGGGCGCGCCATGTAGGGCGATGAGGTGACAAGGACGTCGGCTCCCGCCGCGGCATAGGCGGCGGCGTTCCCGACGTTGACGCCCCCGGCGGCCGCGATCACGGGCCGACGTTGCGCCTTCGCAAGCCTTGCAACGAGCGCCGCGATCTCCGCCGGCGCGAACTTTTCAGCCTGGATTACGTCAAAGCCCGCGTCCGCCGCGGCAATCGCAGCTGCGATGGTCGGCGCCTCGATCACCAGCTTCTTCTCCGGCGCCGCAAGTCGTAGGCGCACGAGCGACGCGGCGAGCGGTTCCTCGAGAAAAGCGAGATGCTCTGGAAACACGAGCACTGTCTCCGAAAGACTGAGGCGATGCATCGCCGCGCCGCCGGCCCTGACCGCCGCGGCGGCGAAGCGCTTCGCGCCAGGCGTGTTCTTGCGCGTGCAGGCGATCGTTATATGCGGCGACGCCGTTTTCGCCGCATCAACCATCTCGCGCGCGGCCGTCGCGACCCCGGACCAGATCTCGATCAAAGTCTGGGCTACCTTCCAGCTCCGCAAAATCCCTGCGGCCGGGCCGCGCGCCATGAGGATAGGCGCGCCAGCTTGCAGCGCGTCGCCCGAAGACGCGAAAAGCTCAGCCCTGCACCCGGTGAGTTCGATGATCGCCGCCGCGTCCTCGGCAAGCGCGAGCGTCATTGCGTCGCGAGCCGCAAACCTCATCTCGCCCAAAGCCGCCCCGATGCCCAACGCGTCGGTCGTAAGATCCCCGTGGGGCGCATCGTCGGCAAGCAGGCTTTCCAGTTCAGTTCGGGTCGCTGCGGTCAGCATCAGGGCGTTCCTGCTCTTGTGGTCAGGACGAGAAGGGAGAAGCCGCGTGGCTCTCGCGGTCCCTTCAGGCCATATCGTTTGGCGCAAACAGCGTCCGGTTGGGCCTCGAACGAGCGCCAAAAGCGCCGTTCTCAAGCTCCGCTTTGATGGAGGCGGCATCGCTCGCGTGTCAACCATTGGCCGATCTCCGCACCGTCTCTTTGAAAGGCGCCAGCAGCTCACAAGCGGAATTTCCAGCCTTGCCAACGCTTGTTTCTTGAATACAATTGCCGAATTCGATGGGGATGGGGTTCCCCGAAATCGCCGAAGAGGCTGATGACTCCTGCCGCGCCGCCATAGCGGGAGGAGTTCTTTGTGCATTTTCCCAATATCACGGTCGGGACGACCTGCTTTCGTGGCTGTTTGCGCCCGGAAGGACGCCTATTCCAGTCGCGGCCGCCGCGGACGCGTTCTGGAGCCTCAATGGTCCCGCCAGCGCCGGAATGAATCGTGATCGCCGTTTGGGCGCTCGCAGCGCCATGGCTGGCTCTTGCATTGATCGCGAGCCTGTTCTCGATTCCGGTTCCTGATCTCAACGGCACGCCAAGCAGAGGGGCGCCCAACCGACTTCGGCAAGCGCAAGCCGCTGGCGACGCCAGGCGGCGCTGCGACCGGGAAAAGGGAAGGCAAGGCGGGAAGCCGCATCGGGTTCGATTCTGCTTTTGGAGACATCTATCACATGATCTTTTCGTATTTATGGGTCGCCCTCGGGAGCGCACTCGGGGGAATGGCCCGCTTCTGGTTCGCCTCCTTCGTCGCAAGCCTCACGGGGCCGACGTTCCCCTGGGGCACTTTGCTGATCAACATTGGCGGCTCATTTTTCATTGGATTGTTCGCCAATCTCACCGGCGCGGATGGACGCTTTTCTGTATCGCCGGAGATCCGCACTTTCGTCATGGTCGGCATTTGCGGAGGGTTCACGACCTTTTCGTCCTTCAGTCTCCAAACCTTGGAGCTGGCTCAATCGGGTGAACTCATCCGCGCCAGCGCCTATGTCATTTTTTCGGTTTTTCTCTGTCTGCTCTTTGTCTGGCTCGGCTATCTTCTCGCGACGGGCGTCAATCTGCGGTCAACCCATTTTTGAGGTCGGATAGGGCCGGAAGGAGAAAAATGACGCATGGCATTCTTGCAATTCTGACGCATGAGCGCTCCGCCGCCGCCACTCTGGCGATGGCCGACAGGGCGGCGAATGTCGAGCAGGCGGACCGGATCGACGTGCTTCACGTCAGGGTCGACCCGCTAGCGACCATTATTGTCGGGGAAGAAATCCTCTCCGATGCGCGTCGCGAGGAAATTGAAAACGTCAACAAGCACGAAGCCGCTGCGGTTAAAGCGATCTTCGATGCATGGTTGGCTGATCGCAAAGACTCCGATTACGCGGCTGCGACATGGCTCGACGTCCTCGGAGATCTGCGCGGCGAGGTCGCCGATCTCGGCAGGAACGCAAACCTGATCGTTCTTGGGAAGCCAGATCCAGCGCGGCGCCCTCATCATACCGCCGATGGCCGGGAGGCGCTGCACGCAGCGATCTTCGATACGGGTCGCCCTTTCCTGCTGACGCCGGAAAACGGCCAGGCGCCAAACAACCCGCGCATCGCCATCGCCTGGAAAGAGGGGCAGCCGGCAGCGCGGGCGGTGCTGGCGGCTTTGCCCTGGCTGGCGCACGCAAAAGCAATCTCGATCGTCGTGGTCGCAGAGGATGACGGCTCCGGCGAGGCGCAGGGCGCCAAGGCGCTTCTGCTGGAGCATGGCCTCGACGCCGTCGTCCTCAGTGTGAAGCAGAATCATCAAAATGTCGGCGATTGTATTTTATCCGCGGCAACCGAGCTCGGAGCCGATCTTCTCGTGATGGGCGTTTATCGTCGAAACAGATTGCTGGAGTGGGTTTTGGGTGGCGCCACTTCGCGAATATTGGAGGCGACCGCCATTCCGGTTTTGATGTGTCACTGACTGGAAACAGCAATGTCGGCCAACCGATCATTCTCTGGCTCAACGAATAAATGCACGATCGATGTCCGCCGTCCCGCGCGTTCGGCGCCGATGCCGACTGCCACCAAGGAGGTCCGCCATGAGTAGGATTTCTTCGATCACCGCCCATGAGATTCTCGACTCGCGGGGGAATCCGACCCTGCGCGTGCATGTGGGGCTCGATAACGACATCAGAGTGTCCGCTTCTGTGCCATCGGGGGCGTCAACCGGCGCGAATGAAGCGGTCGAATTACGCGACGCCGACAAATCCCGCTATGGCGGCAAAGGCGTCCTTAAGGCCGTGGCAAACGTCAACACACTGATCGCCCCGGAGCTTGTTGGCCGTGACCCGGTCCGGCAGGCTGAGATCGACGCCCTTCTCCTTGCGCTCGACGGCACGCCCAACAAGGCGAGGCTCGGCGCCAACGCCATCTTAGGCGTTTCGATGGCCGTGGCGCGGGCTGCGGCCGAAACCTCGCGGCTGCCCCTTTATGCCTATCTCGGCGGTCCCGGCGCGACACGGCTGCCTGTGCCGATGATGAACATTCTCAACGGCGGCAAGCACGCCGATAACAGCGTGGATTTTCAGGAATTCATGGTGATGCCGGTTGGCGCCCCGAGCTTTGCCGAGGCGTTGCGCTATGGCGCTGAAACCTTCCACATGCTGGCCAAGATTCTGACCAAGAAGGGCTACGCCACGTCGGTCGGCGACGAGGGCGGCTTCGCGCCCGACCTCAAGAGCAACGAAGAAGCCTGCGAACTCATCGTCGAGGCTATCGAAGCCGCGGGCTTTGCGCCCGGCAAGGATATCGCCATCGCCCTCGACCCGGCGGCCAGCTCTTTTTATGCGGATGGCGCCTACCATCTCGCCAAATCCGGCCAAGGCCGCAAATCGAGCGACGACATGATCGCGCTGTACCAACGCTGGATCGACGCCTATCCCATCGTCTCTATCGAGGATGGGTTCGATGAGAATGATTGGGGAGGCTTCGCCAAACAAACGGCAACGCAAGGCGGCCGCATCCAGATCGTCGGCGACGACATCTTTGTGACCAATCCCGTCTTCATTCAAAGAGGCATTACTGAGAAGACAGCGAATGCGGTGCTGATCAAGCTGAACCAGATCGGCACGGTCAGCGAGACGATCCAGGCCATCGGCCTATGCCACGAGGCCGGATGGCGCTACGTCATCTCGCACCGGTCCGGCGAAACCGAGGATACCTTCATGGCGGATTTTGCCGTCGCCATGGGGGGCGGCCAAATCAAGACCGGCTCCGCTTGCCGCAGCGAGCGCATCGCCAAGTACAACCGGCTGCTGGAGATCGAAGGGGAACTGGGAGCAGGCGCCGTCTTTAAATCTCCCTTCGAGCTGCCGGATCGCCGTCAGCTCAGCTGACAGTCTCGCCCGGCGGGTGATCGTCCGGCCGGGCGCCGTCGCCGGCCTCAGCTTCGTAGCCCTGGAGCCTCCTGGCCTGTCCGCGCAACATACTCCGTGTAGCCGCCCCCATACTGGTGAATGCCCTCCGGCGTCAGTTCGAGCACCCGATTGGACAGCGCCGCCAGGAAGTGCCGGTCGTGTGAGACGAACAGCATGGTGCCTTCGTACTCCGACAGCGCCGTGATCAGCATCTCCTTTGTAACGATGTCCAGATGGTTGGTGGGCTCGTCCAGCACCAGGAAGTTCGGCGGATCGTAGAGCATTTTGGCCATGACCAGCCGGGCCTTTTCGCCGCCCGACAGAACCCGGCATTTCTTCTCCACGTCGTCGCCGGAAAATCCGAAGCAGCCGGCCAGCGCCCGCAGCGAGCCTTGCCCCGCCTGCGGGAACGAATCCTCCAGCGACTGGAACACCGTGCGCTCGCCGTCGAGCAGATCCATGGCGTGCTGGGCGAAATAGCCCATCTTGACGCTTCCACCCAAGGCCACCGTGCCGTTGTCCGGCTGTGCGGAGCCGGCCACCAGTTTCAGCAGCGTGGACTTGCCGGCGCCGTTGACGCCCATCACGCACCAGCGCTCCTTGCGGCTCACCACGAAGTCAAGACCCTCATAGATGCTCCGATTGCCGTAACGCTTGTGCACGTTTTTCAAGCTCACCACGTCATCGCCGGAGCGCGGCGCCGGCGGGAACTCGAAGGCGACCGACTGGCGGCGCTTGGGCGGCTCCACCCGTTCGATCTTGTCCAGCTTCTTCACCCGGCTTTGCACCTGCGCGGCGTGAGAAGCGCGCGCCTTGAAGCGCTCGATGAACTTGATCTCCTTGGCGAGCATCGCCTGCTGGCGCTCGAACTGGGCCTGCTGCTGCTTCTCGTTCAGCGCGCGTTGCTGTTCATAGAATTCGTAGTCGCCCGAATAGGTCGTCAGCGCGCCGCCATCGATCTCCACCACCTTGGTGACGATGCGGTTCATGAATTCGCGATCATGCGAGGTCATCAGCAACGCGCCGTCATAACCCTTGAGAAAGTCCTCCAGCCAGATCAGGCTTTCGAGGTCCAGATGGTTGCTCGGCTCGTCCAGCAGCATCGCGTCCGGACGCATCAGAAGGATGCGGGCCAGCGCCACGCGCATCTTCCACCCCCCGGAGAGCGCGCCCACGTCGCCGTCCATCATCTCCTCGTTGAAGCTGAGGCCCGCCAGGACTTCTCGCGCGCGGCCATCGAGCGCGTAGCCTCCAAGGTCCTCGAAGCGCGCCTGCACCTCGCCGTAACGCTCAATGATGGCCTCCATGTCATCCGCGCGGTCCGGATCCGCCATGTCGGCTTCCAGTTCCTTCAACTCGGCCGCGACAGCGCTCACGGGGCCGGCGCCGTCCATCACCTCCAGGACGGCGCTGCGGCCGAACATCTCGCCGACGTCCTGGCTGAAATAGCCGATGGTGATCCCTCGATCGGCGACCACCTGACCCTCGTCTGGCTGCTCCTGCCCCGTGATCATCCGGAAGAGCGTCGTTTTGCCGGCGCCATTAGGGCCGACCAGACCGACCTTCTCGCCTCGCTGGAGCGCCGCCGACGCCTCGACGAAGACGATCTGCCTGCCGTTCTGTTTACCGATGTTGTCGAGACGAATCATGTGATGCCATCCAGAGAAGATCCCGCGCCATTACCCCATGGGGCGCGGACGCGAAAGAGTGGACTGGCCGCGGCCATCATAAGCGGCCGAGCGCTGGTTGATATTGGCGATGGCCGAGAAACTCGCCGGCGAGGCCAGCCTATTCGGACCGGTGCCCGACGCGGCTCACCCAGCTGCGTCAGCCGCCGCGACGTTGACCGGCATGAATGCCAGGATCAGGACCGGGCGCGGCCATTCGGGTCTCATCTTCAGCTACTTTTCAAAAAACGCCGGGGGTTGGCGAGAATCACGTCCCGCATGGCCTCGTGATATTTGACGTATCCTGTACACCGGCAAAGGTGGCCGTCGAGCGCTTCGGCAATGGTTGTTTCGAGATCGGCGCGGGCCACCGGCGTTCTCGCCAATCGCTCCAGCAGAACCTGACCCTCGTTGAGAAAACCCGGTGTGCAATAGCCGCACTGGAACGCGAAATGCTCGATGAAGGCTTTCTGCAGCACGGTCAGCTGGCCGTCCTCGGCGTGTCCCTCGATGGTGCGGATCTTCTTGCCGTGGAAGCTTGCCGCCGACGCGACACAGGTCGGGTTGGTCTCACTGGTCCCGTCCGGCAGATCGACGATGACCACGCAGCTCAGACACTGTGCGGCGCCACATCCGAATTTGGTGCCCGTCATCCCCAGGAATTCGCGCAGGAAATCGTTCATCGTCAGATCGTCGCGCACGTCTATGGGTCCGTGAGCGCGACCGTTGATCGTCAGGGCAAGTTTCGTCATGCGAGCGCTCGCTTCAGCATATCCTGAGTGACCGGCAGCAATTGGAAGCGGTGGCCCGTCGCGTCGAAGATGGCGTTCAGCAGCGCCGGAACGACAGGAATCATCACCACCTCGGCCATGCCTTTCGGCGGTTCGTTTGATGCGAGCGGAGGCAGAATCTCGATCTCCAGGTCATGCAGCGGCAAATCGGATCCGCGCGCCACGAGATATTGGCCGAGATTCCATTGCCCGTTGCCGGGGCCGTCCTCGAACGGGGGCAAAGTCTCGAGCAGCGCGTAACCGACGCCCATCGCGAACCCGCCGTGCGATTGCCCAAGCACCACCTCGGGAACGAGCGCCTTGCCGCATTCCAGGACGCTGTAGGCCTTCGCGATGCGGAGCGCGCCGGTCGCGCGCTCGATCTCGATGCGAACCAGCGTGCCGCAAAGCGACGAAAAGGCTGTGCCGATCCGATTGTAGTCGGTGGGCGGAAAGGCCACCTGCTTGCGATCGAGGCGCGTGAACTCGCCGCCTCCGTAACGCACCGCCAGCGCGTCGATGTCGGCCGACCAATCCTCGCCGGCAATGTCGAACGTTCCCTGCGACCAGGCCCAGCGCGAAAAGGCGTGCGCCATGGCGCCTGTCACGCCCTTCTGGGCATGCGCCTTTGCGGCAATCGCCGACAAGGGCAGCGGGGAAAGCCCGGCCATGATCAAAGTCTCCCCCTGCCAGTAGGCCTCATCCGACTGCTTGGCTCTCGGATCGGTCCGTTCGATGCCCCAAAGCGAGAGCGCAGCGGGCCACAGTCCGAAGCGAAATATGATGCGCGCCGCCTCCGCTACCGCCTGAGTTCCGACGTGGGCGCCGATCGAGGCGCTGGTAGCCGAACTGATCGCCGGCACCCAGCGCGGGTTCTTCGCCGCTTCGTCCTGGGCCGCCTGGGTGATCGTGTAGGCGTCGCCGGACGTCGTGAGTTCGAGCGTGTCAAACGCATCGACCTGCGCCACCGTCACCTCGTCGGCGATGCCGCCGATATGGAGCGCGGCTCGATGGGCGAGGGCGGTTCCGATGCCGTTACCCATCTCCACGGCGTCGCCGTGGATCGAAATGCGGCCTTCCGGATCCATCTGGATCGATCCGAGCGAACAATCCGCGCCCGTTCCGTAATCCTTGGCGGAGCAAGCAACACCGGCGCCGACGACGAACCCTGGTTTTGCACGCGCCTTCTCGTCAGCGCGCTTTTGCCAGATCGGATGATTGTCGAGCTTGTCGAGGATTTCCTGGGTGCGCACCGAGACCGAATAGGGATTGCCGGTCATTGTCCGGCCGCCGGGTCGCAATGCGTTGCGCCGGCGGAACTCGATCGGATCGATCGGCAGCGCGGTCGCCACCTCGTCGACCAGCACCTCAAGCGCGGTCATCGTCTGCAGCGTTCCATAGCCGCGCATGGATCCGGCGGTGACGCCACGCGAATGAACGGCCACCGTGGTCACGTCGACCTTGGGAATATCGTAGATGCCGATCGCGCCCGTAGCGCCGACCACGGCAACGCTGATCGAGTAGTTCATCAGGCCGCCGCCGTCGAGGACGTGGTCGGCCGCGAACGCCGTGATCATTCCGCTCGCCCGATCGACGCCGATCTGAGACCGCATCTTGAATGCGTGGCGCTTGATGCCGCCCTGGAACTGTTGAAGGCGATCATGCGCCAGGCGAACCGCATGGCCCGGATAGAACATCGCGGCCAGCGCCACGTAGAGCGGAAACGGCGTGTGGTCGCGGCCGCCAAAGCCCCCGCCAACATAGGCGAACTGGGCATCGATGTTCTTCGGCTTGAAATCGGCCTTCGCTTCACCGAGGAGGAACGCGACCGCCTCAGTCGCTTCCAGGGGCGATTGCACGCCCAGCACGATTTCGAGGTTCGCGGCATGCGGGTCATACCACGCAAGCCCGCATTCGGGCTCGAGAAACATCGGATCCACCGACTGCGTCTCGAATTCACGGTCGAGCGTCAGGACGGCCGGGTTCTTGGCGGCAAGCTGCGCGCGTATCGCCTCGCCATGGGTCGCGCCCTTGACGTACTCACCGCCCTTGGCGACCGGAAGCGGCTTCCAGATCGGCCGGCCGGAACTCTCAAGGATGCCGGGGCTTATCCAGCCTTCCTGAAGCGGCGAATAGATATCGGGAGCGTCAGGCGTCGCGCCGGCCACGCGAGTGAAACGGAACGCGCCGTAGTTCGGGACGGCGACCGGGCCGGTTTCAGCGCCGAATTTTAGGAAATCGCCGTCGTGCAAAACGAGCCGCGCCCTGTCGAAGGCGTCGAACGTCTCGAAAATCAGCAAAGCCACCGGCTGGCCGAGATAGGACGGAGTCTTGCCGGCCGGGCAGAAGAGATCGCCGGCGTAGAATTCCGGTACGCGCACCCCAATGCGCGCGAGATCCTCGGCCGTCACCACGACTATAGGCTGAGCGGCCTTGCCCAGCCGCGTCAGGTCGAAGCCCGCATAAACATGGGTTGCGTCCGCTGCGCGCACCAGCAGAGCATAGGACGTATTGGCCGGCCAACCGGGAAGATCGGAGGCCCGGAAGTCGGACGCATAGAGCTTGGCGCCGGTCACCTTGGCGACGCCGTCGACGCGACCGACCGCCGGCTTCAGGACGCCTCTTCCGGGCAGCGTTTCGCGCGCCAGAAAAGTGGACGTCTCAGCCAGGGCAAGGCGCGAAACGCCGAGCGTGATGCCGCTTACGGCGGCCAACTTCATGAATTCTCGTCGCGAAGCCTCTATGACCTTACCCTTTTCTTAAAATCCGGGGCGGCGTGGCGCCGCGCAGGTTGCGTAGAGTTCCTCAAAACCGGTTCCTCCTAGTCGCCACCGACGACGACCGATCGCGCGCCTTCCGGGGATACGATCTCGCCCAGGAGCACCGGCTGCAGAACCGTAGCCTTTGGGTCCGCCCTGACGAAATCGAACTTGAGGACGCGCGCGCCTTGCGGGGATGTTCCGCTTACCAGCAGGTTCGCGCCCATCGTCGTGCTCGTCGTGGCGACCTGTGCGCCAGAGGCTCCGGCAAACGGCTCGAAGCTCGCGATCTCGCGGAACTTGGCGCCATGATCGTGGTGCGCGGGATTTTCCACATACATGGCGGGACCTCCATCCAGCGCCGAACCGCTCGAATACACCTTGACGGCGCCCTTGTCCGCGAGCTGGCTGACGATGATGCGCTTGGCGCCGCCGAGCGATCCGGCGAGCCAGCCCGTTCCGATGGAAACGCCGCCACGGTACTCTGCGCCGAACGGCGCGAACGAGGTCGTGTTTACCGGCTTGTCGATCGCGGCCTTCTGCGCGTCGCCATGCGCAATCGGCGTCGTCAGCGGAAAGACGAACACCTTGACCATTCCGACGCTTCCCGGACCGGAAGCAGTGACGAGGCTGTTCCGGCCGGTCGAAAAATCGATGAAACCGGCTGCGAGGCTGACGCCGGACGTGTCGTCGCCATTGGGCTTGAAGGACGAAAAGAGCGGCGGCGCAACACCCGGCGACGCCGGCAGACTTGTGCCGTACACCCGCACTTCGCTTGGCGAACCGGGGCCCGAACCGACCACTATGTTGTCGGAAGTCGTCCCGTCGATCTGGGTGGCGGTCACGGAGACGCCGCCGCGCATTTCGGAGGGGAAGGCCTGAAACCGCGCCAGTTCGGTCTCGAAAGGCCGGGCGGCCGTGTTCTTGCCGGAATAGACGACCACCTCCGGCGCATGATCCTTGCCTGCGCCGACGATGAGGTCGAGGACGCCGTCGCCATCGACGTCGCCCAGGGCGATGCTGACATTGCCTTCGTAGCCGGGGAAGGGAACCACCGTGGCGATGTGGCGGTCGTCCTTGCCGTCGAACAGGCGCACCTCCGTCGGCTTGCCGGCGCCGCCCGGCGCCGCCACCGCGTAGCTGGACACCGCCGGTATGACGTTGATGAGCGCCATCAATCCGTTGTCCTCGTGGTTGAGGCGATGGCAATGCATAACGAACAGGCCGATATAATCGTCGAACCGCGTGCGGATCGACAGGATCCCCGGCTGGATCACGCTCTCGTCGATCTGCATGGTCGGGGCCGGTGCGTTGCTGTTGTCGGCGCCAAAATGGTCCGGGCCCGTGTGCACGCCTGTCGTTGGATCGAAATAGTCAACCACCTGGAAGTCGTTGACGTGGACGTGGATGGGGTGTTCGTCATTGTTATGGTTGACGAATTTCCATTCCTCGACGGAGCCGAGGCGCGGCTGGATCAGCGGCATGTTGGGGAATGCCGCGCTATCGAAGGCGTAGACAAAGGCCTTCGGGTCGGCCGCGGTCGCCTTGTCGTTCAGGAACCCGCCGGAAATCAGAATTTGCCGCTTTACGTCGGGCTTGGTGTCGGCAAGCTCGACGAAGGACGTGTAGGCGCCCAGCTTTTGCCCCTCGACGAAGGCCGTCGTCACCCCCTTCCCCTGTGAGGGGACCGCCCTCGCCAGCACCTGGGTGGGAAAGGCGAAGAAACCGTCGACATAGCTCACGGCGGAAGGCAGGACGCTGAGGCTGCCGAGCACCGCGGGAGGATTTTCCGTTCCATTGCTGGTGTAGAGCACGCCGGGCGCGGTAATCGTCTTTGCGCCTCCGCCCCGGGGCGGCATCTCGAGGACCAGATCGCCTTCGGCCGGCATCGTCACGGCGATCGCGTACCGGCTGGCGGGTGAGATGACCAGACGAGTCCCGTTTTCCGTGACCGGGTAATGCACGGCCGGATAGGGATTGCCGTCCTGCCCCACGATTGCGATCAGCGGGTGCCGGCCCGTCGCGGTTTCTGTCAGTTGGACGCTCATATAGGCAAAGTCGCTTACATTCGCGAGCACCCAGATCTCGGTCTGGCCCGGCTTGCTCCTGATGGTCGGTTCAAACTGCCCGTTGACCGTGAACTGTACGTCCCGCTTGCTGTCCGGCAGCGACGGATCGGCCGGAACATCCTTGTCGGTCTGGCCATTAGCCGCCGTGAAGGTTTGAAGATTGCTGGGAATCGTCTGAAAAAGCCCCCGGTCGTTGCTGATCGACAGCGGGCCTGCATACCAGACGGTGAAGTAGGTGGCGCCAACCTTGGATTGGGTGAAGTTGACGGGGGCAAGCAGCGGTCGATAGACGCCCTTCGCCAGTTCGTCGCCTTTGGGCGGCGCCATCGTGCTGACATATTGCGGCCAGTCGGGGTTGTCGAGTTGCGCCAGGCCTCCAGCGCGATCGAAAACGAAATTGTACTGAAGCAGCATGTTACGGATCGGGATCTGCTTTTCCGTCACCACCGGAAGGTTGCCGTCCGTGCGCCCGATCGACAGAAGCCCGGCCAGACCGGTATAGGTCTGCGGCCCCGTCAAGGTGTGAAGGTGGCTGTGATACCAGTACGCCCCCTGCGGCATATTCTTTGGAATGTTGTAGGTATAAGTGTTCGACATTCCCGCCGCGATGTGCAGCATGACGTTGTCGGAATTGCCTTTCGGGCTGACGTGAATGCCATGAATATGCAGATTCACCGGCGACGACTTCATTTGTATCGGGTAAAGCGGAACAACGCCGTTCACTGCTGTATATTGCGGACTGAAGTAGTCCGCGATGGTCAGGTCGGTCAGTGCGTTGTCCAGATGTACGATCAGGGTCTCGCCCGGAAAAACCTGCAAGGTCGGCGCTGGATAGAGGCCGCCGCCGGACATTTTTCCATCCGACGGCGCACCGCGGATGACTTCATAGTCGAAGAGCAGGAAGTTCTGGACGGGCTTGCTCACCGTATCCAGCGAGGCCGCCCCCTGACGCGCGGTCAGCCTAACCTCAAGGACGCCGTCCTTGCTCGCCAGCGTTACCGGCTCGCGAAACTCGGAAGAAACGCCCTGCCCCGGACCGTTGCCCGCAGCATTCGCTCGAACCGCCAAACCAGTCGCGAACAGCACCGACAATGCGGCGACCGAGCCGACGAGCGCGGTCCACAACTGGCGACAAAATTCGCGATAGCGGGGACGATGACGCATGATTTCTCCGTGGAACTTACGCAGCGCGGCGACTTACAGCACGCTTTTCCTAAGTTTCGCGGAAAAAGCATTCCCCGAAGCTTAGAATCGTTCTTCAATAAGCGCCAGCCTATATTTGCCTTTGCGATACTGGCGCGACCAAAGGCAGGCGCCGTTGGATGGCTGGGGAGTTTGGCGCTATTTGGCCGGCGTCATCGACCCGTTCGCCCGCGACGGCGTCGGCTGGGCTGTCGGCGCCCGCCCGCGCCAATCTTCTGGAAAGGCTTCGCGAAGCAGACGGCGGCCCAGGGCGACCGCAACGATCGGCGCCGTCAGCGAGACGACCCAGGCCATCGGCCTATGCCGCGAAGCCGGAGAGCGCTACGTCATCTCACACAGGTTCGGCGAGACCAAAGACGCCTTCATGGCGGATTTCGCCGTCGCCATGGGGCCGCCAAATCAAGACCGGCTCCGCTTGCCGCAGCGAGCGCATCGCCAAGTACAACCGGCTGTTGCAGATCCAAAGGGAAATGGGAGCAGGAGGCGTGTTCAGATCGCCGCGCCGCTTGATCACTGGGCGCGCCCGAGAAAGCGCTCTTTAACTCCGCTGCGTAAGCCCCGCGCTGGCGCCCCTACTGTTCGCACTGTCGAACGAACATCAGGACTGAATGGGCTTTCGCGCGCATACCACCACAGGTCGAGTGCGATCAGCATATGAATGCGTTAGAGCGCTTTGCGATCGAAAGAGTCATTCGATCGGAAAGCGCTCCAGATACAAAAACTGAGCATATTCTTGTCGATCAGATCGAAACGACCCGATCGGAATATGCCCTAGACCGACGGCTGCGTCTCCCGCAACTGTGTTCCGGGAGACGCTGGCCTCTGCGGGTAGCTTATTAGCTGCAGACGTTGAATGTATGATAGCCAAGGAGGCGACCATGCCCGTCACTCACAGGCCGGCTCATCAACATGCACCGTCCGTGGCGATTCGGGTTGGGAATTCCCTCGTTTTCCTGCACTAGAGAGGTCGCCCAGTCAGCGTCGCTATTATCGGCGCTAACTGTCATAGCGTAAGTTGATTCTGGCGCGGCATAAGCCCGCGTCGCATTGATAACCGTCGCGGACGGCGCAAGGGCCAGTGCGGCGGCGGCAAGACCTAGTATCTTCATTTTTGTATCTCCTCGTAGAGCTCGAAGTTTCCAAAATCGATGAGAGATACATAGTCCGCACCGAGCCTTGCGATAATAGCTTATAATATATTTTAATATATTGCTGGCGATAACAATGCGGGCGCATGTGTCCGCAGATTGACTCTGTTCAGCACATCAGGACGGCGCACGCAAAACACGATTTTTCAACTGTCTCATATTGTGTATGTTCTTAGTCATATAACACAATGGTGTTCGCGACACATTGCCGCGCGAACCGTCGGCGGCAATATCGGTGGTCCCAACTATGGCGTCTGTATCAGCGCGGCCGATAAGCCCTGGCCCTGATTGCGCGCCATCGTGAGCGTGACAAATCGGGAACGATGTCTCGCATTCTTCAACCGCCTACAGGACAGGCAACGCCCCCTCTTGTCTGTAGCCCGAAGCGCCGGCTGGACCGGCTACGCGAAGAGCTGTGCTCTGCTCTGATCGCGTGGGGAGGCAGATGACGCTCTTGTTGCCAGTTGTGGCGCACAGAGGATAGATTGCACCGGGAAGGCTGTGGCGCCCTTCGCGTGGAGGCGACGATCGGGGGCGCCCTATGGCGACTCAAGACGCCCCGCCGTCCGCGGATTTCGGCGCCCGCGGCGGCTGCTCCGAGACAGAATTTGCGACAGCTACAGGATATGCCGATGAGGCTGATCGGCCTGTCCGATCAGAACGCGCTCAACTCTTCGATTTCGAGCAGTTCCGGTCGCGCCAACTTTTGTTCCATCAGCAGATAATGGCCCATCGGTTACTGAACTGATCCTGATGGCGCGGGCGCGGGCGCCAGCGCCGCTTCCAAGCAACATCTGCGTAGACGGTCCGGGCGGCGTGACGCCCGGGCCTGAAAATCCGCTCAGAGGGCGCCGAGCGCCAAGGCGAAGCCGCTGATGCAGACCGCGGCCCCCACGTTGCGCAACCATACCGGACCCTTCCTGTCGCCGAGGCGCCCGGTGGCGAAGCCAAGCCCGACGCCGGCAAGATGCAAAAGAGCGGTTGCGAGCACGAAGCCCAGCCCATAAGCGAGCCCCGCGGCGTTCTCAGGCATTTCCGCGCCATGCGCATGGCCGTGAAAGATGGCGAAAAGCCCGACGAGGCCGACGCCGGCCGCGAGCGGCGCCTTGACGCCGAGCGCCACCATTGCGCCAAGCACGATGACGGAAAGCGCGATGCCAAACTCCACGAAGGGCAGACCAACTCCGGCCATTCCGGTCGCTCCGCCGAGCGCCATGACGATGACAAAGCTGGCCGGGACCAGCCATAGCGCGCGGCCGCCGAGCTGCCAGGCAAAGACGCCAACCGTCACCATCGCGAGCACGTGATCGATGCCTGTCACGGGATGCAGGAAGCCATGCACGAAGCCGTGAGTATCGCCGACGCCCGTGTGGGCGAAAGCCAGAGAGGGCGCGAGCGCGAGCGCGGCGGCAACCCATGTGGTGCGGAACAGGGAACGTATCATCAAGAGACTCTCCTTATGGCTCAGCTATTCATTCAGCAGATCCGGGGCGGTTGATCGCCGACGAGCATGCCGACGATGCGTTCCCCTCCGAAACAGGTTTCCATGGCGCGCCTGCGCGGCTTCGCATGGCTTTGATCACATGTGACGCGGGAGAAGTTCTGGGTACGCCAGATCTTCAATGGCCTCCCTCAGGCTCTCGCAAACCGCCATTTCATGCATGTTATGCGCCACTTTCGAATGTGAGGGTCGCCAGCGCGACGGGCCGTCATCAGAAGCGTTTGCCGCCTCGGCGGCCCGGCTGCCGCGACCTCCGCCTCGCGCCCGCGGCGAATTTCCGTTCGCTTTAGGAAGGCCATTGCCGAAACCAGTTGTCCGGAGAGACCGGGGGCGCCACATTTGCGGAGGTCCGCTCGCCTTCGAGGCTGGATCTGGCGCTCGGCTCTCCGCGTCGAAACCGGAATGACCGCGGGGACGCCATTTGAACATTAAGGAGAATAGAGTGGCAGAGATCGAACAGGTGGAATTAGATAGGCATCGCGCTCAACTCACCTCTGACGTGAAAGATCTGGTCGAGAAGTATCGCGCGATATTCGACTGGGATGTGCCGGACGTCGATCAAAATGCCGCTGATAAACTGATCCTAGACGCAATGCGGAAGGCGTTGGATGATGTCGAAAAGAATTTGCTAGGCTAAACGTCGCTTTTGGCATGCCGGCGCCGCAGTTTCTCGAGGCCGCCGCAACACATAAACGAACTCAAATTTGCGACGGGCGCGGCGCGCCTTGCTGCATTCATGAGAGCAAGGCTGTTTTCAGAGCTGAGCCAGGCAAAAAGCCGTTCGCGTCCGCCGTATCTTTTCTTCCGCTTCCAAATGCCGTTCCGACGCCGATAATGACGGGATCAGCTTCTGCGACCCCTTCCATTGTCGAAGAGAGAGTTTCGAGCGTACAAATCCATATGCGCTGTCCGGGCCGGCTGACGGCCGACGCCACCGCAACCGGCGTCGTGGCGGCGAGGCCTCGCGCCATGAGTCTGTCGGCAATCGGTCCGGCGGTGCGGCCTCCCATGTAGAAGATCGTCGTCGTCGAAGGGTCCGCCACCGCATTCCAGTCAAGGTCCTCTGGCAGTCCCCCCTTGCGCGAATGGCCGGTGACGAAGCGGACGGATTTCGCGTAGTCGCGATGGGTCAGGGACACGCCAAGAGCGGCCGCCATGGCGAATGCGGAAGTGATGCCGGGCACTATGTCGACCGGAACGCCTTCCGCTTCGAGCCGCGCGATCTCCTCGCCGGCGCGGCCGAAAATCAACGGGTCGCCCGATTTCAGGCGCACCACCCGCTTGCCGGCTTTCGCCAGCTTCACCATCAGCTCGTTGATGTCATCCTGACGGCAACTTGGGCGTCCGCCTCGTTTTCCGACGAGGATGCGCTTCGCTTCGCGACGGGCGAGCTCCAGCACCTCGTCGGAAATGAGATCGTCGAAAAGGATCACATCAGCGGATTGTAGCGCGCGAACGGCTTTGAGCGTCAGGAGCTCCGCATCGCCTGGCCCGGCGCCGACCAGCGTGACTTGCCCCATCCGCCACGCTCTGACCGCCGCGCATCGATCAGATTGGCCCATGAGCGCGGTCTCATCCTCTTTCGTCGGCGCGGGCCCGAACGCTCTTTCGACGAAGCCTTCCCAAAATGCCCTGCGCGCCATGCCCGGTTGCAGCCGCTCGTTGAGCGCAGCGCGCATCTTATGTGCGAGCGCCGCCCACGCGGACAGGGATTGGGGAAGAAGCGTCTCGATTCGCCGGCGTATCGCTTGCGCGAGGATCGGCGCCGCGCCATCGGTTGAAACGCCAACGACGACGGGAGAGCGGTTCACGATCGAGCCGAACTGAAAATCACATAAAGCCGGTTGGTCGATGACATTGACCGGCACGCCCGCTGTTTGAGCCGCCGCACGGAACGCCTGCGCATCCGTTTCGGCGCCTGCGACGGCGAGAGCCGCTCCGGCGAAACTATCAACGCCCCAGTTTCGGTCGCGATGGATGATCCGGTCCCCACTTCCTTCGGCTGCGAGGAGACGCGCGAACGCCTCTCCGAGCGTTTCGGTTGGGGCGTATAGATGGACGATAGCGCCAGCCGCGATCAACAGCTCCGCCTTCCAGGCCACGGCGTCCGAGCCGCCAGCGACAACAGCCTGCCTGCCCTGCAGCCTAAAAAAGACCGGCAGGACGGACAATGGCGCCATGCGCGCGGCTCTGCGGTCACTCGGCCGCCTGGAGACGATATGCATTGATGATCCCCTTGATTTCGGCCCTGCAGGACCCGCAATTCGTGCCTGCCTGCAGGGCCTGCCCTATCGCTTCAACCGTGACGCAGCCTGCCTTGGCGGCGACGGCGATCTGATTGGCGCCGACCCCGAAACAGGAGCAGACGGTGGCGCCCCGCTCGGCGAGGCCGCGCCCGGGACGGCCGGCGATAACGGCGACGCGCGCGCGCTGACTGGCAAATTCCGCGCTTAATTGCTCGACGGCCCAGTCGCGCGATACGGCAACCGGTTGAGGGGCGAGAAACAACGCTCCCGCGAGGCGCTGACCGTCGAAACATGCAAAGCGCTGCTGGCCTGCCGTCGCGTCATTGTAGGCGAGAAAATCCGCTCCGACCGCACGACCGAATAGGCCCGCTGCAAATAACGGCCAGTCTCGGTCCGCCTTTGCGAAAGCAAATTCGACGCGCCAGCCAGCCCGGCATTTGGCCAGCGCCCAATAATCGGCTTCAATCATTGGCGGATGCTCATTAACAACCGCAAAGCCGTATAAAGCGGCTTCGAAGCGCGCAACCCGAACAGGAACGTGCTTGGACGCGGGCTGACCCGAATGGGGATCGGTGAGGCCCGGGACGAGTATGTCGACGCGCGCCCTGGCCGCGAACTGATCGGTCCAATGAATCGGAACAAAGACGGATCCACGCGCCTGCCTGGTGGACAACAGGGCGCGGACGAGGATTGCATCGCCCATGGTCGAAACGCGGACGATGTCGGCGTCCACAATGCCATAGCGAGCCGCATCTTCCGGGTGGATTTCAACGAAGGGTTCGGCGAGATGCTGCGAAAGACGGGCGCTCTTTCCCGTGCGCGTCATCGTATGCCAATGGTCGCGCACGCGGCCGGTGTTCAGGATCAGCGGGAAGTCCCTGCTCGTTCGCGTATCGGCGATTGCGCTGATCGCGATGAAACGCGCCTTGCGGTCAGGGGTGAAAAATTGGCCATCGCCGAAGAAGCGGGTTTCCGCGGGCGCATCCCCGTCCGGGCGCGGCCATTGAAACGGTCCCAGCCCGTCGAAATGCGCCAAGTCAATTCCGGCAAGGGCGCCGATGTCGAAGGCCCGCGCACCATCATTCTCGAACGCGGACAAAGCGGCGTGCTCACTGAAAATTTCGGCCGGCGACGCGTAGGAGAAGGCATTGGCGAAACCCATCCGCTGCGCCACATCGCAGATAATCCGCCAATCGGGCCGCGCCTCGCCGGGGAGCGGCAGGAAGGCGCGCTGGCGCGAAATGCGCCGCTCCGAGTTTGTGACGGTCCCATCTTTCTCGCCCCAGGCCGCGGCGGGCAGCCTGACATGAGCGTGGCGAATCGTATCGGTCTGCGCCAGCACATCCGAAACGACGACGAAGGGGCATGTTCTTAAAGCGGCCTCGACTGATGCGGCGTCCGGCAAAGAATCGACGGGATTGGTCGCCATGATCCAGAGCGCCTTGATGCGTCCGTCGGCGACGGCGCGGAATAGATCGACCGCCCTCAGTCCCGGCCGATCGGCAATTGAGGGCGAGCGCCAGAAACGCTGCACGCGGTCACGATGATCGGGGTTGTCGATCTCCATGTGAGCGGCGAGCATGTTGGCGAGGCCGCCGACCTCGCGGCCGCCCATCGCGTTGGGCTGGCCCGTGACGGAAAACGGCCCCATTCCCGGCCTGCCTATCCGCCCGGTCGCCAGATGACAGTTGATGATGGCGTTGACCTTGTCCGTTCCGGTCGACGACTGGTTGACGCCCTGGCTGTATACGGTGACGACCTTCGAGGCGCCGGCGAAGAGCGCATAGAAGCTGGTGAGCTCGTCCGCCTGAAGGCCGGTCTGTTCGGCAATCTCGTCGAGACATACTAACCGGGCCGCCGCCAGCGCCGCGCCGAAGCCTGTGGTATGCGCGGCGACATAGTCGCGATCCACCGCCTCGTGGTCCGCAAGCCAGCCGAGGAGGCCGGCGAACAACGCGCCGTCGCCGTCGGCGCGGATCGGCAGATGAAAATCGGCGAGGTCGGCGGTCATCGTGCGGCGCGGATCGACGAGCACGACGCGCATTTCGGGCCGCTTTTCCTTCGCGGCGGCGATCCGCTGGTAAAGCACAGGGTGGCACCAGGCGAGATTCGACCCCACCAGGACAATGAGATCTGCGAGTTCTAGATCCTCATATGTTCCAGGCACTATATCCGCGCCAAAGGCTCTACGGTGGCCTGCGACGGAAGAGGCCATGCAGAGACGCGAATTGGTGTCGATGTTGGCCGAGCCGATGAAGCCTTTCATCAGCTTGTTGGCGACATAATAGTCCTCCGTCAACAGCTGGCCCGAGACATAAAACGCCACCGACTCCGGGCCATGCTCCGCGATGGTTCGGGAAAATGTCGAAGCCACGAGATCAAGCGCATCGTTCCAGCTCGCGCGGCGCGCGCCTATGTGCGGATGCAGCAAGCGTCCTTCGAGATCGATCGTCTCGTTGAGAGCCGACCCCTTGGAGCATAGGCGCCCGAAGTTGGCTGGATGTTCGCCATCGCCGCGAACGCTGACGTTTCCATCCGGGGCGATCTCGGCCTTCACGCCGCATCCTACCCCGCAGTAGGGGCACGTGGTGTTGACCACGCGCGCATCCGTCACCTCCGCCATTTCACGCAGCCTCAATCGCGAGCGCGTCGAGCGCGAGAAAAAGACTGTCGCCTTCGAGCTTGAGAGGGATCGTCCGCACGGAGCCCACATCGGCGCCGAGCGCCCGGCCCGTCTCCAGCGAAATGACCCAGTTGTGCAGCGGGCAGGTCACAGCCGCCCCATGCACGATTCCCTGGCTGAGCGGCCCCCCCTTGTGCGGGCAACGATCCTCCATGGCGAAGAATTGCTCTTCGGCCGTGCGAAACACGGCGACCCTGCCTTTAGGCGTCACCACGCAGCGGGCGCCGCGCAGAGGAATGTCGGCTGGCGATCCAATGGCGATCCAGTTCATCCTCTTCACTCCGCCGCTTGCGCCAGGCCGACGGTCGCCATCGGCCGGAACTCGTGCTTATCCTTGCCCGAGACGCGCTCAGACCACGGATCGACCTGCGCGAACTTCTGCGAGAAGACGAAACGATCGAAGTAGGTTTTGCGCCGCTCCAGATCGTCGACGATCTGCAGCCTTATTTCCGCGACGCCGACCCGTTTGGCCCATTTGTAGATGCGCTCGAGATAGCGCCCCTGCTCACGATACATCTGGACGAGCGCGACAATCACTTCCAACGCTTCATCCTCAGTCCTCACCAGGCCCAGCACCTCCGTGCCCTTGATGTCGAGACCCGCCGCCCCAGCGAAATGAATCTCATAGCCCGAGTCGACGCAAATCACGCCCACATCCTTGCAGGTTGCTTCCGCGCAATTGCGCGGACAGCCGGACACCGCCATTTTGACTTTGGCGGGCGTCCATGAGCCCCACATGAATCTTTCGATGCGAATGCCAAAGCCAGTCGAATCCTGCGTGCCGAAGCGGCACCAGTCCGACCCGACGCATGTCTTCACGGTGCGGAGCCCCTTGGCGTAGGCGTGGCCCGACACGAACCCGGCCGTTCCGAGGTCCGCCCACACGGCGGGCAAATCTTCCTTTTTTATGCCCAGCATGTCGATGCGCTGCCCCCCGGTCACCTTCACCGTCGGAATCGCGAACTTGTCAACAACGTCGGCGATCGCGCGCAGCTCCTTGGCGCTGGTGACGCCGCCCCACATGCGCGGCACCACCGAATAGGTTCCGTCCTTCTGTATGTTGGCGTGGACGCGCTCGTTGATGAAACGGGATTGATAGTCATCGGCATATTCGTCCGGCCAGTCGCAGACGAGATAGTAATTCAGCGCGGGCCGGCATTTGGCGCAGCCGCAGGATGTCTTCCATTCGAGTTCCTGCATGACGGCTGGAATGGTCTTCAACCCTTTCGCCTTTATGAGCCGGCGCACATCGTCATGGCCGAGCGTCGTGCATCCGCACAGCGGCTGCGCGGCTGCGGGATTGTAGGCGGCGCCAAGCGTCAGCTTCATGAGCTGTTCGACAAGGCCCGTGCAGGAACCGCAGGAGGCGGACGCTTTTGTATGGGCGCGGACGTCATCCAGCGACGTCAGCCCCTTCGTGATAATCGCGCCGGTGATTTTGCTTTTGGATACGCCGTTACAGCCGCAGATTTCCGCATCATCCGGCAAGGCTGCAACGGCCGCCATAGGGTCCAGGGGGGAGCCCCCCTGATAGGCCTGGCCAAAAATCAATGTGTCGCGCATTTCGGAAATATCGACCTCTTTCTTCTTGAGGTCGTTGAACCAGGCGCCATCGGACGTCTCGCCGAACAACACGGCGCCGATGACGCAGTTGTCCTTGATCATCAGGCGCTTGTAGACGCCGGCGGCGGCATCGCGCAGAACGATTTCCTCCCGGTCATCCCCATCGGCGAAATCGCCAAGGGAGAACAGTTCGATCCCGGTGACCTTAAGCTTCGTCGGCGTATCGTTGTGAACGAAGGCCGCCGTTTCATCTCCACAAAGACGCGCCGCCGCGACCCGCGCCATTTCATAGAGCGGCGCGACTAGGCCGTAGACATGGCCGCCAACTTCCGCGCACTCGCCGATGGCGAGGATATCCGGGTCGGAGGCGCGCATGCCGGCGTCGACCGATATCCCGCGATTGATCTCAAGGCCGGCGTCTCTCGCGAGACCCGAATTGGGCCGGATGCCCGCAGCCATAACGACCAGCGTCGCCGGAATGATGGAGCCATCGGCGAGTTCGACGGCCTCCACCCTTTCCTTGCCGAGAATGGCCTTTGTGTTGGCCCTGGTGATGACCTTGATGCCGCGCTCCTCGACGGCGCGTTGCAACAGATAGCCCGCCGCGGGATCAAGCTGGCGCTCCATCAGAGTCGGCATCAGATGGAGAACCGTGACATCCATGCCGCGGGCCGCGAGGCCGGCTGCGGCCTCGAGACCAAGAAGACCGCCGCCGATGACGATCGCCGTGTCGCGCGACTGCGCGGCAAGCAACATGGCGTTGACGTCGTCGAGATCGCGATAGGTAAGCACGCCCGGAAGGCCATGACCTGGAACCGGCAGGATCATGGGCGTCGAGCCGGTGGCGATCACCAGCTTGTCGTAGGCTTCGATTGCGCCGTGGTCCGACACGACTGTCTTTGCCACACGGTCGATGGCGACGATCTTGTGGCCCTTGTAGAGGGTGATGTTGTTCTTGATGTACCAGCCGTCGCCGTGGATGATGATCTGCTCATAGTCCTTCTCTCCGGAAAGCACCGGCGAGAGCATGATGCGGTCGTAATTGACGCGCGGCTCGGCGTTGAAAATGGTGATCTCGTAGCGGTCCGGCTCCCTTTCGAGGAGATGCTCCAGCATTCTGCCGGGCGCCATGCCGTTGCCGATGATGACGAGTTTCTCGGTCATGCGTTCGATGCCTTTGCAATTCAGTGTCTGATGCAGTCACAGCCGTGATCGGCGCCGGCGACGGGCCTTGCGGCTCTGTGCTGAAAAACAAAAAAAAGCCGCCGGCCAAGCCTTCGCAATCCGTTGAGTCCCGGATTGAGATTGCCCGATCAGCAGCTTTGCTTATGGTGCGCCCGCCATTGGACGCCGTATCTCGCGGCCTATTCAGCCTTGCCTACTATCATAGCAAGAACCGAGCCAATATTCAGGGAAGGGCGAATCCACAATGAAATCAGAAGGCGGCCATAGTGGCCACGAATCGCGGTCGTAGGCTCCGGTCAAATAACTGGCATTCTGCACTTCGCGGGCGCACAAAATCTGGACAGCAGGACATTGCCGTCCCGACGATCAGCGGATAGCGGCGCGACTTTGAGCGGAAATGTAAGCGTCGATCTCGTCGGGATCGAACAGGCCGCCGTCAAAGAAGCCATCGGGGCCGAGAGTCAGGCTCGCGCCCGCCGAGCCGACCGGGGTGGCTGCTCCGAGCGCCCCCTCCACCTTTGCGTTCGCCCCGGGCAGCGCCACGCCGAGCGGCTTCAGCGCCGAGCGGTAAAGGTCGGGACGGTAGGTCTCGCGCGCGACTGCCTCGTTGGACTTGTCGTGGCTCACCTGTCCCCAGCGCACCATCTGCGTATAGAACCAGAGCGCATGGCTTTTCCAGGGAAAGGTCGCGGCCTTTGCGAACGGAATGAAAAAATCATCCACGGCCAGGATGTCGCCGCCAGCGCGAATGCGGCCTGAGAGCGCCGGCGTCATCCAGTCCGCCGGCCTCGCAAGAAAGGCGGGACCGGCGATCAGCGAGGCCAGTTCTTCCCGGTTTGTCGCGTCGCCGCACCAGCGCGCCGCCTGATAGAGCGCTCGCAGCAAGGCGGCAAGCGCCTCGGGATTGGCCTCCGCCCAGCGCGCCTCAACGCCCAAAACCTTTTCGGGGCTGGACTTCCAGATGGCCGCCTTGACGGTGACGATGCGTCCGTAACCCAGAATGTCCGCCGCGGTGTTCCACGGCTCGCCGACGCAATAGCCGTCAATGCCGCCGGCGCCGATCGCATCCAGCATCAGCGGCGGCGGCACGACGACGATCTCGACATCGCGATCGGGCTCGACGCCGCAGGCCGCAAGCCAGTAGCGCAACTCGTAATTATGCCCAGAGTGCGGATGAACGACGGCGAAGCGCAACGGCGGCAGACCCTTCGCCGCTCGGCCCGCCAGCACCGCCTTCAGCGCGAGGCCGGATGACATTGGATCAAGATCGGCCCTTGCGCCATGCGCTTCCATAGCCCTCCAAAGCGTATTCGAAACCGTGACGGCGTTGCCTCCAAGGCCAAGCGCCATGGGCGCTATCGTGCGTGAGGCGAGCGGCGTTAATCCGAGATTGCTGGCGATCGGCATCGGCGCCAGCATGTGCGCCACCTGAAAATGGCCGACGGCCAGACGATCGCGGATGTTCGCCCATGACGTTTCGCGCATGAGGACCAAATCGACGCCTTCCGCCGCAGCAAAACCCTTCTCTTTTGCCGCGACAAGGAGCGCGCTGTCGAGCAAAGGCATGAAACCAGCCGTGATTTGATGAGCCTGGCTCATGGTTTCTCTCCGGGTCCGAGCAGCGCCGCGGCGGTCACAAGGCTTTGGGCGATCTCCACCATCTTGCGGTTCTGGTTCATCGCGGTCTTTCGCAAGAGCGCATAGGCCGCCTCCTCCGACAGTCCATTTGACTTGATGAGGATTCCCTTGGCGCGCTCGATCAGCTTGCGGTCTTCAAGCTCGCTGCGGGCTTCCTCGAGTTCGCGAGTGAGGCGGGAAAAAGCGTTGAACCGGCTGATCGCCATGTGAAGGATCGGCTTGACGCGTTCCTGCTTAAGACCGTCGACCACATAGGCGGACACGCCGGCGTCGACAGCCGCCTCTATCTCCGCGTGATCGGAGCGGTCCACGAACATGGCGATCGGCCGTTTCACGGCGCGCGAGAGCTGGAACATGTTCTCCAGCATGTCCCGATTGGGATTTTCGAGGTCAATGACGATGACGTCGGGATTGATCTCGGCGATCCGCCTCGCAATCCCGTCGATGTCATGAATGACCGTCACATTGTCATGGCCCGCTTCACGCAGGCCGGCCTCTATGATCGAGGCGCGAATGCGATTCGCGTCGATAACCAGAATGCGAAGAAATTTCGATGCCATCGCCAGATTTTGCGCAAGCTGATGATTTGCGCAATGCCGCAAGTTACAAATCGCACCCTTTGGCGCTGGGACGGAATGGACCTGAAGCGGGTCTATTGCCGTCAGCGGCCTGGCCGGAGGCCGATAACCGACGCTGGCGCCGCCACGGGGCAAGCGTCACGGCAAAAGGGACGCCTTGTCCGGCGTCCCTATCGCTATCTTTGCACATGCCGGCCGGCGCGGGGCTTAGTTTGAGAGCGCCGTCTTGTGCACGAGCACGTGGTCGTTCCACCGGCTGATCTCGACGGCTTCGGCCTGGGCGCCGGCGCCGCGAGGCGTCGAGAAAGTGACGCTCTGGCCGGGCGCGAGCACGCTCTTGACGCGCACCGGCGCTCCGTCCTCGCCCTCCTGCGCAAGCGTGGCGACGACGTGGAAACCATCGCTCTCCACCGTGTAGTAGGCGACGCCGGACAAGCCGCCGAGATCGATGGCCTGGCTCTGGATCGGTTTTAGTCCCTCGGCCTCGACTGCGCTGAGAGAGGCAAGCGCAAACGCGGCCGCTGCGAGTGTTCGATAAAAGTTCATGATCAAATCCTTCATCATCTGATTTTGCTTGGCGCCGGGCTCAAAACCCGGACATCCGCCGTTGACAGACAGATGCTATCCGCCACATCATTAGTCAAATAGATCGGATCAATGATGTCCATCGATTATAGTAATTTAGCGCGCCTCGATCTTAATCTGCTTGTCGCCCTCGACGCGCTGCTTTCGGAGCGCAGCGTCACCCGCGCCGCCGCGCGCATCGGCATTGGACAATCGGCGATGAGCCACAATCTCGCGCGTCTTCGCGCGCTGTTTGGCGACGAACTCCTGACGCGCGCGCCGGACGGCATGCGCCCGACGCCCCGCGCTCTTGGGCTCATCGATCCCGTGCGGGTCGCGCTCTCCCAAATCGAGGCGCTGGTGTCGCGGGAGCAGGCCTTTGATCCACGCACCGCCGATCGCGTGTTTCGCATCGGGCTGCCGGATAGCGTCGAGGTGCTCATCGGCCCCGCGCTCCTCTCCCATCTTTGCAAAACGGCGCCGGGCGTCAGGCTGCGGCTGCATAGCATCGACTCGTCGCAGATCCTCGACAATCTCGACGCCGACCGCCTCGACATCGCATTCGGGATCGGTTCGTTCGCGGAAGGACAGACGCACCATAAGCAACGGCCGCTCTTCACCGAAACATATTTATGCATGTTCAACGCCGCGCTGGTGGGACTGTCGCCGCCGATCTCGCTCGACGATTACGTCCGGCTGCCGCATGTGCTGACGAGCCTGCGGCCCGGCGAGCATGGGGTCGTGGACGACGCGCTTTCGAAGCTCGGGCTCAAGCGCACAATCGTCCTGACGACGCCGCGCTTCATCGCGGTGCCGTTCCTTGTGCGCGGCGCGCCGGTGGTCACCACCATGCATGCGCGTCTGGCGCGTTTCTTCGCCGAAACCCTCGGCCTGACCCTCAGCCCGCCGCCGGTAGAACTGCCGGAAATATCCATCTCCCTGCTTTGGCACGCCTCGTATGATCACGATCCAGCGCATATATGGCTGCGCCAGACCGTCGCGCGTCTCGCGGTCGAGTCGGCGAGAGATCAAGGAGCGGCCTGACGCTTTTGAGGCGGCGCATGGCGCCGCATTCGCGGAAAACATCTTGGAGGGCCTATCCGACCGTGCTTTGATCAGGGCCGCCAAGAATGGCTGGTCACGATGCGAGGAAAACGAGATGAACGGCAGCCGCTATTACGGGGTCCGGGTCGAGGGAGCCAAATATGGAATTGGCTTCGGCTCGGCGCTGGCCATCACGATTTCATATTCGGCGAACCACTCGATCCTGTGGGCGATCATCGACGGAATTCTGGGCTGGCTCTACGTCATTTATTTTGCGCTTTTCCGTGGATGATCGACGAATGAAGGTCAGACCAGCCACGTCTTGCGCATTTTAACCGATCAATCGCGCGGCGGCGCGAGATGGCCATTGGCGAACGACAAAAGGACGAGGATCAATTCCTCGCCTCGCGCGCGGCGGCCGCCCAGGGCCCCGCGGCTATGCCTTTTTGAGGAATTCGGTTTTGAGCACGAGTCCTTTCACCTGCTTCGTGCTGCACTCAATTTCGCCGGGCGCATCCGTCAGCCGAATGTTTCTGACCAAAGTCCCGCGCTTCAGCGTCTCGGACGTGCCTTTGACCTTCAAATCCTTAATGAGCGTCACGTCGTCGCCGTCGGCGAGCCTCGTTCCATTGCTATCCTTCACGATGATCTCGTCTGTCACGTCGTTCCTCTCCTGGCGCCGGCGTGCGGCGCGCACGCCGGCGCCTTATAAATCATAAGGCCGGACATTCCATCTTCTCCTTTGCAGGCTGCCGGTCGCCTCGAGGCTCCGGCGTCGGCGGCGACGCGACTTTCCGCATAATGCGTCGTCTCCCGCCTGTGCGGCTGCCGGACGCGCACCGAAAGTTTAGATTACTCATAATAAGCGCGATAATACCTTATAATCAAAGTGCATCTTTGTACACGCCCCTATTATAATGATTCTAAAGTTTCGAATGTTTATTGCAGGGGCGTTTTATTTACGCTTATCACACCGCAGCGGTGCGACATTGACTGCTCGGACCGGCGGGACTCTTCCATGCGTAACCTTCATCTGTACCTGCGCGCCGGCACGGCCCGGATAAATCCCTTCCTCCTGGCGGCCTTGACCTGTTCGCATGCCCTGCCCGCGCGCGCCGCTGATGCGCCCGCCCTGACGCAGGGGGCCTCCCCAACTGCGATCGACGCCTTTCATGAGCTTGAGACCAAGTATATTTTCGGGTTCACCGAGGGCAGCGACATTGGCGAAGAAGGCGAAAGAGCTATCGAATTCGAGACGACGGGCTCCTTCGCGATGCGCGGCGGATCGTTTTCCGCCATCGAGCAGGAGATCGAGTTCGAAAGCGTGCCGACGCAGTTTTTCGGTTATGAGTTGAGCGCTCATGGCCTGTTGCAGTCGGTCAACAACGTGAACGGCCTCGACAATTTTCATAACTTCAACTTTGGCGGCCTTTCGGCGGAATTTAGATTTCTTCTCGTCGATCGCGGCCCCGCCTCGCCGTTCGGCTTGACCGTTACCGTCGCGCCCGAATGGGCTCGCGTTAACGACGTCAGCGGCGCGGTCATGACAGATTTCAGCGCAGCCTTCCGACTGATCGCGGACACCGAACTCATTCCCAATCGACTCTATGCCGCCGCCAATCTGATCTATGAGCCCGACGTCGCCAGGGCCTACGGCGAAACCTTCTGGCAGCGAAGTTCCGATCTCGGCATGACGGCGGCGATGTCATATCGCGTCACTCCGAAAGTGACGCTTGGCGGCGAACTGCAATATTACCGCGCCTTCGACGGCCTCGGCATGCAATCCTTCCTCGGCAACGCTCTCTACATAGGTCCGACATTGCATATCCAGTTCACCAGCAAAATCATGCTGGCGGCGGCGTTTTCGACGGAGGTCTCAGGCCATGCGATTGGCGAGGGCCGCTCTTTGGACCTCACAAACTTCCAGCGCAGGCTCGCCAACCTCAAGCTCGAAATCGAGTTCTAAAGCGCGATGCCGAAAAGTGGCCAACTTTCTGGACAAATATCATGTGTTATAACAAAGACTTCACGAACAGCAATTCGATTTCGCTTAAACGCATTCTGCTCCAGGACGGCGTTGCCGCAGTCATATTCCAGCGGCAGCGCCGCCGCAATTGCAGGAGTTGAGAGATGAAGCTGTCTGCTTCGAGAAGATCGACCATGAGCGCCGGCGCACTGGCGATTTGCTTCCTCGCCGCCGGTTGGACCGCCGCGGTCCGCGCCGAAGACGCCGCGACCGTGCGCCTGTCGCTCAAGGATCACCGGTTCCAGCCCGCGGAGGCGCATGCGCCGGCTGGCAAGCCGATCACAATAGAAATCAAAAACCTCGACGCGACGCCCGCCGAATTCGAAAGCAAAACACTGCGCGTCGAGAAAGTCGTCGCGGGCGGTGGTGTGATCACCCTCCAGATTCGCCCGCTCGCGCCGGGACGGTACAGATTTTTTGACGACTACCATGAAGACACGACCGAAGGCTTCCTGGTCGTTCAGTGAGAAGGCTCCGATGCTTGGCGCGTTGATTATCGTTTTCCGGGAAGTCATCGAGGCCGGGATTATCGTCGGCATCCTGCTTGCCGTGACAAGAGGCGTGCCTGGCCGGGGCCGATGGATCGCCACGGGCGTCGCGGCCGGCGTCACTGGGGCCGGTCTCCTTGCGGTCTTCGCCGACCAGATCTCGAATGCTTTGGCCGGCGTCGGTCAGGAACTGTTCAACGCCAGCGTTCTCGCCGTCGCCGTCATCATGCTGGCCTGGCACAACATCTGGATGGCCCGGCATGGGCGCGAACTTGCGGCGCAAATGAAAGAAATCGGCGCCGCCGCTGCGAAAGGCTCGCGCTCGCTCGCCGCGGTGGCGATCGTCGTCGCGGTCGCGGTGCTGCGGGAGGGCTCGGAGATCGTGCTGTTTCTTTATGGCATAGTGATCGCAGGCGGCGCCTCGATGTCCGGCCTCGTGGCTGGCGGGCTCGCCGGCCTTCTGCTTGGTTGCGGGGTCAGCGCTTTGACTTTTCTCGGCTTGATCAAGATTCCCGGCCGATACCTGTTCGGCGTGACAACCGTTCTCATCACTTTCCTCGCCGCCGGACTTGCCGCTCAGAGCGTCGTCTTCCTTCAGCAGGCCGGCGTCGCAACCGCCCTCGAAGGAACGGTCTGGGATACGTCCGCGATTCTGTCCGATAGCAGTTTGCTCGGGCGCGTTCTGCATACGCTCGTCGGCTACACCGATCAGCCTTCGGGAATGCAGCTTCTTGTTTACGCGATCACCCTCATCTTGATCTTCGGCCTTACGAAGGCGTTCCAACCGCACCCGCCAGCAAAGCGCCTGGGCGTCGCCGGATAAGGTCGGTTCCGAACGCAAATGGCTGAAGCAGCGCATATTTGCTTCAAACGCGCCTTTTGAGGACGCGGACCCAATGCTCGGCAATGACGGGCTTTTCACGGCCAGACCGGCCTGAGCGCGCCCTCAACGGAGCATGACAGGCTTGGGGCGCCGTCGCTCCAGGGATCATGCAAAGGAGCCTCTTGCGGTAAGTTTTCGCCAAACGGAAACCATCCTCGCGTCCTCCGCCCATCTGAAGGCGCAGCCAGGCAAAGGAAAGCGGAACAAAGAAAAGGGCGCCGCCGTTGTCAGGTCGCTGGTATCGGCCAGCGTGACCGATCCCAAAAGGGCGTGGGACAACTCTGGGAGATCGCTATGACAACCTTGCGGCGCGCGGCGGCTTTAGTCGCTCTCCTGTTGCTCGGCTCTATACCCGCGGCGAGATCGGATGACGCGAAGTTCAAAGGCGCTGTATTGGACCAACAAGCCCTTGGAAGCCTGTCCGGCGAATACGCCATGAAGATGACGCTGCTCGAAATGGACCCAGGCGCGGCAATTCCGGAGCATACTCACAAAGGGCCCGGCATGCGCTACGTGCTCGAGGGCGCAATCGCCATAGCTTGGAAAAACGGCAAGACGGAAATTTTCAAAGCGGGATCCACCTATTTCGAGGCGCCCGGCTCCAGCCACCCGATGGGTCAGATGTCCGCTCGAAATGTGGCAGATGGCAAAACGCGCGTTCTCATCTTCGAAATCCTGCCAAAGCAATAAGGATGTGAAACAAGAGGTCTACGGCTGTTGCCCGCCGACAGCGTCCCACGGAACATTGCGCCGCCCAGAAGCCAGCTTACGGGCGCCATCGTGCTCTAACTTCTTGACGAAGACAGATTCAGACTTTCGCGTTTTGATATTGCCTAGGAGCCCAAATAGGAGGAGGATGAGGCCTAACATTTCAATGTTTCAGACGCTAAGCAAAGAACATACAAGGCCTGATCTCTTTGATTTTCAAGGCGCCCGTTTTATTCGCCTCGCAATAAAACGCGCCTTACTTATACACTATCAATATTAGTGTTATGATTATATAGTCTCGTCAACGGTTGCGACTCTTCTCCTTCGACGAAAAAGTAACTGAACTGAGCCTCTCTAAACCCGAACTAAATCCAGCATTCTCAAAGAAATGTTACTGGAACGGAGTAGAGAAGATGCAATCAGCGCGTCAAATCCTGCCGGGCAGCGCCCGCAGCGTTGTAGCCGGAGCTAGACTTGTCGGGAAGACCGATCCGGCTGCTAAAGTTGACGTCACCGTCGTCCTAACGCGCAAGACCGCGATTCCGCAGGGCGATCTGGCGGAGCACGCTTTGGCGACGCCTCACGAACGGCCGCTTGCCGATCCCGCGGCCTTCGCGGAGCGATACGGGGCGAGCGACGAAGCAATCGCCGCCGTGAGATCCTTCGCCGCCAGACACGGGCTGATCGTAAAGAACGTGGACCAGGGCCGACGCGTCGTCGAGCTTTCCGGCTCCGCATCCGACATGGAGCAGGCGTTCGGGACCGCGTTGCACGATTACGAAACAGGAAAATGCACATATCGCGGACGGCAAGGGCCGCTGCTTTTACCGGCCGACATCGCGCCCTATGTCGAAGCCGTGTTGGGACTCGACAACCGGCCCGCGGCGAAGCCTCGGTTCAGGTCACGCGCCGCTCAGCAATCCTATTATCCAAATCAACTTTCAGCTCTCTACAACTTCCCGCCAGGCGACGGCGCCGGACAAACGATTGCGCTGATCGAGCTTGGCGGAAACTATGGATCGCAGGATCTGCAGACATATTTCGCCGCCGCTGGCCTGACGAAGACGCCCACGGTCCGCACGGTCAGCGTCGTTCCGGGCGCGCCGGTTCCCTACGGACAAGACCCCGGCAGCGATGGCGAGGTCATGCTGGACATCGAGGTCGTCGGCGCGATGGCGCCGGGCGCGACGATCGTCGTCTATTTCTCGGATAACACTGATCAAGGGTTTTTTCAGGCGGCGTCGCAAGCTGTCCACGATCCCGCGACGACGGCGGTTTCGATCAGTTGGGGATCACCTGAGAAGGTATGGTCGCAGCAATCGATGAACGTCTGGGATTCGCTCGGACAAAGCGCGACGCTTTTGAATGTGCCGATCTTCGTGGCCGCGGGCGATCATGGTTGCGCCGATGAACAGCCAACCGACGAAGGCTTTGATGGTCAGCGACACGCTGACTTCCCCGGGACATGCCCCAATGGAGTGGCGTCTTGCGGCGGCACAAGTTTGCTCGGCGGCGGCCGCGCCAAAGCGAAGGAAACCGTCTGGAACGACGGGGACGGGTGGGCGACCGGCGGCGGCGTCAGCATTCACTTTCAGGTTCCTCGTTGGCAGAATGGCGTCAGCGCCGAGAAGGGCGCCGCCCTTTTGATGCGCGGCGTCCCCGACGTTGCGGCGGACGCGGATCCGGACACAGGCGTCAACGTCCGTTCAAACGGAGTCGATCAGGTGAGCGGCGGAACCAGCGCCGCCGCTCCCCAATGGGCGGCGCTCGCCGCCATCCTCAGTCAACAATTGGGGCGGAAGGCCGGCTTCTTCATCCCGCTGCTTTACGCACATATGAAAGCCGGCGCGACGAATGACGTCGTGACAGGAAACAATACCGTATTTGGCGTTGGCGGCTTCTCGGCAAAACCCGGCTGGGACGCTTGTACGGGATTAGGGTCTCCGAACGGCGCGCTGCTGTTATCGCTGCTGGGCTCGTCGCCCCTCGCCACCGGCCCCGTAGCCACCTCCGAACCGGTGAGCGCGACGGCGACGAGCGCGCCAGTGTGCGATGAGGAAATGGCGGCGGTGACAGGCGCAGGAGCCCGCATGGGCGCTCCATTCGATCCGGCCGCCGCGGTGCTTTACGGCAGGTTCATCGCGGCGGCCTACGCCATGTATGACGCCGACCCGAGTAATCTGACGCCGCAGCAGTCCTCGAATTTTCCGAGAGGTTATCAGCTCGCCGCATGGGTCGAGATGCGGGACTTTATCATCGAGAGCGGAGATCCGATTTTTTACGGGTTCATCGCGCAAAAGATGGACGAACCGCACCAGTTCATCCTCGCCATTCGCGGAACGTCGAATGGCGTCGAGTGGTGGGACGATTTGAACGCCTCCATATTGACGCCATTCAAGGCGCCGGGCTGCGGCTCGGTGGGCGCTGGCTTCGCCCGCATCTACGACACGCTTGAGATCGTGGAAGCGCCAGCCAGCGCGGCCGCAGTTCCGCGGTCGCTTCGATCAGTCGGCGGATTTTCGCAGCAGGTCGCCGCATTGGTCCATCGTCGCGCCGCGGCGGCCGCGCGAACAGAGATCCCATTCTCGCCTCCCGCGATCGCCGTCGCGGGGCACAGTCTCGGCGCAGCGCTCGCAACCCTCTACGTCGCGGACAACGCGCGGACCACCCAGATCGCGAACCCTTCGCTCTGCACATTCGCCTCGCCGCGCGTCGGCGATTCTACATTCGCGGCGACGTTCAACGGATCGGACCTGACGTCGTGGCGGATCGTCAACGTGCCGGATGTCGTTCCTAATCTTCCGCCTCAATTCTTGGGTTTCTCCCATGTCGGCGTTTTGCAGCCCTACAATTCCCTCGGAAAGGCGAAATCGTCACTGTCTTGCTGGCACGCATTGGCGACGTATCTCAGTCTGGTCGACCCGTCGCTGCAGCCGGAGCCCGCCTGCCAACTGGAGACGCTCCGGACGGCGGAACGCGCGATCGCGTCATTGCGGACCGCCGCGACGACAATCGCTCCTGCCGCTTCGGTGACGGTGAACGTCACCATCAATGTCGGCGACAATCACAAGCATTCCCTGATATCCAAGGCGTCGCCATCCTGACCGCCGTAGGCGATTCGGCGCCGCCGGCGGCGCCAAGGACGGTCCCGGCTGCGTGCGATTTTCCGGCTTTGAGCCCTTGTCTCGTGGGGATCGCGTGAACATGCGGCAAAGCTCTCCTTGCTCCGATGCTGACGCGTCCGGCCGCAAGCCCGTAAAGCTTGCGTTGCAGGGCGGCGGCGCCCACGGCGCGTTCGTCTGGGGCATGCTCGACCGTCTGCTTGAAGACGGGCGTCTGGGGGTCGAGGCCATAAGCGCGACGAGCTCCGGCGCGATGAACGCGGTCGCCCTTGCCTACGGCCTTGCAATCGGCGGCCCGGAGGCCGCCCGCGAGAAGCTGGCCGAGTTCTGGCGGGGCGTATCGCGCACCGGCCAGCTATTCAGCCCTGTCGGCGCGACGCCTCTTGATGCATGGCTCCGGATGTGCGGGGCGCCGGTCGAGCTGACGCCGAGCTTCATCGCGTTCCAGACGATGACGCAAACCCTGACGCCGCAACAGTGCAATCCGCTCGACCTCAATCCGCTGAAGACGATCTTGCTCAACACCGTTGATTTTGATCGGCTGAAGGCGTCGCCTGCTGCGCCGCCCCTTTTCATCAGCGCGACCAACGTGCGTACGGGGAAGATTAAAGTTTTCGAGAAATCGTCGCTGTCGCTCGAGGCCGTGCTTGCTTCGGCCTGCCTGCCGCAACTGTTCCGCGCCGTCGAGATCGACGGCGAACACTATTGGGACGGCGGCTACATGGGCAATCCGGCGATCTTCCCGTTGATCTATGCGGGCGGCTGCAAGGATGTGCTGATCGTTCACGTCAACCCGATCGAACGCCCTGACCTGCCGGTCACGGCGACGGCGATCGCCAACAGAGTGAACGAGATCAGCTTCAATTCATCGCTCATGCGGGAGATGCGCGCCATCGCTTTCGTCACGCAATTGCTCGACGAGAACCAGCTTGATTCCACAAAGTACAGCCGCATGTTCATCCATTGGCTCGGCAATGACGCGGCGATGGCGGCGCTCGGCGCGGCTACCAAAATCGAGACTGACTGGAATTTTCTGCATGGCTTGTTTGAAGAGGGCCGGCGAACAGCGACGAAGTGGCTCGATGCGAACGTTGACGCGATCGGAAGCCGCTCGACGGTGGACCTCGCCACGACCTTCATGTGACGTGCGCCGGCTCAGCGCGCCGGCCGCGCCGGGCCATTCGCGGACGCTTCGAGGGCGCCGCCTCGCACAGCGTCAATGGCTTCGTGAAGCGTCTCGAAAACCCGCGCCTCTCCGACCGCGGCCGTGACGCCGTGCCGGTCGAGATCCGATCGCAAATATGACCTGACGCGTCCGAACACCACGCCGACGCCGAGACGGCGTAGATCGTCGAGCAGATCGCGAACCGACTGCGCGGCGGAATAGTCGATATCGGTGATCGCGCCGGCGTCGATGACGAGCCAGCGAACCGGGCTCGGCGCGTGCTCCACGAGGGCGCGAATTTCATCGGCGAAGCGGTTGTCATTTGCGTAAAATAAATCGGAGCCGAATCGATAGACAATCAGCCCGGGTTCAGTCTCGGCGCCTGCCGTCGCGGCGGTCTGCTCCCAGCGCCCGGCCGCGTCCGCAACGAGCACCATGGTGTGCGGCCGATAGCTGTGACGCACATGCCTCAGCAGCGACAAGATAATCGCTAGCAAAATCCCTTGTTCGACGCCGATTGCGATCACCGCCGCGGCTGTGGTGATCGCGAGATAGTACTCGCCTGGGCTCTCCCGGCGGATGGCGCGCAATTGTCTGAAGTCGACCATTCTGACCGCAATCGTGAATACGATGGCGGCCAGCACGCACCGGGGCAGATATTGGAGGGGGCCTGTCAGATATAACAACACCAGCAACACAACGCCCGCGAAAGCCAATTGGGCGACCTGGCTGCGCGCGCCCGCGCTATCCGCCATAGCGGTCTGCGTCGGGCTGCCATTGACGACGAAGGCTCCGCTCAAACCGGCCGCCGCGTTCGCGGCGGCGAGCCCAAGAATGTCGGCGTCCTCATCGACGCGCTCGTGATGGCGCACGGCGAAAGCACGCGATGTCGCGGCGCTTTGCGCGATGATCATTACGAAGCAGGAGGCCGCGACCGGCAAAACCGCCAGCAACTCGCTCCAGCTCACCTCAGGAAGCCTGATTGGCGGCAGGCCGCCCGGAACCGGCCCGATGACTGCGATGCCGCGCTCGGCAAAATGGAGCCTCGCGCTCGCGACGATCGCCGCCAGCACGGCGAACAGCGATACCGGGACCTTGGGCAGATAGCGATGGCCGAGCAGAATCGTGGCGATCACCAGCGCCGCCAGAGAGAGCGTTGGCAGATTGGTCCCCGGCAGGCTTTGAAGAACCTGCCAAAGCTGAATGAGCGTGTGATGCGACGGCGCCGCCACCCCGAATATCTCACCGAGCATCGCGATTCCAACCTGAAATCCAACGCCGCCCAGAAATCCGACCAGCACCGTTCGCGACAGAAAATCGGCGAGAAAGCCTAGCTTGAAGAGCCGCGCCAGCAACAAAAAGCCTGCGGTGACCAGCGCCACCATGCCGACCAGCGCCATGTATTTTTCGCTGGCGGGCGCCGCCATGGGGGACAGTGAACTGGAGAAGATCGCCGCGGTCGCGGAGTCCGCCGCGACGACCAGATGGCGCGACGAGCCGAAGACGGCGAAGGCGATCAGCGGAAGAAGGACCGTGTAGAGGCCGGTCACGACCGGCGTCCCTGCGATTCGGGTATAGCCGAGCACTTGCGGAATGTTCATCGACGCCAGCGTCACGCCCGCAAGGGCGTCGCGCGCCGCGGCGGCGGCTCGAAAGGGCCTAAGGCCTGCAAAGAGACTGAGCCCCATCGCCGCGCGTCCTCCGTTTTCATCCTGGCGGCATCATGGCGCAAACGCGGCCGCAGACCAACGGCGCTCCGCTCCGGCCCGCCTCCAGCTGCGCAGTTGTCCATACACCGGCCCCCGGCGTCGCCGCCTGGTCAAAAAACCCCTCTCATCGGCAATTTTCAACGTCGAGCGGAGCCTTGCCCGCTTCCCGCAGGCTTGAACTCGGCTCATGGCGTCCGCCCCGCCGGCCGCGGCAAAACTCGCCCCGACTCGCTTGAAATCACTGCATATGTCGAAAGATAGGCCAAATAGGCCTTGTTGGCCGCAGTCCCAAAGGACAGAATTCGATTCCATGAGCCATAAGCCGCCGGTTCTGGATTTCGGTCTCGGTAAAACCGCCGATCTGATTCGCGATCAGGTCGAGGAGTTCGCCTCGCGCGAGATCGCGCCGCGGGCCGCGACGATCGACGCCGAGAACGCGTTTCCCCCCGAACTGTGGAAAAAAATGGGAAAGCTCGGGGTTCTCGGCGTGACGGTCGCTGAGGAATATGGGGGCGCGGGCCTCGGGTATCTTGAACATGTCCTGGCCATGCAAGAGATCAGCCGGGCTTCCGCATCGGTTGGCCTATCCTATGGCGCGCACTCCAATCTCTGCGTAAACCAGCTTCATCGCAACGGAAGTGGCGAGCAGAAGCGGCGCTATCTGCCGGGGCTCCTGTCCGGCGAGCATGTCGGCGCCCTCGCCATGTCGGAGCCGGGCGCCGGATCGGATGTCGTCAACATGCGTTTGCGCGCGCGAAGGCGCGGCGACCGCTATGTCCTGAACGGCGTGAAGATGTGGGTCACAAACGGCCCCGACGCGGACGTCATGATCGTCTACGCCAAAACCGACCCGGACGCCGGAGCGCGCGGCATCACCGCCTTTATTATCGAGAAGAGTTTTAAAGGCATTTCGACCGCGCCGAAATTCGACAAGCTCGGCATGCGCGGATCCAACACATGCGAGATCCTGTTCGAGGATTGCGAGGTTCCAGACAGCAATGTGCTGGGACTGCCTGAACGTGGCGTGAGCCTGCTGATGAGCGGATTGGATTACGAGCGCGTTGTGCTTGCGGGCGGGCCGATCGGCATCATGCAGGCGTGCATGGATGTTGTGGTTCCCTACCTGCATGAGCGAAAGCAGTTCGGCCAGCCGATAGGCGAATTCCAGATCATGCAGGCAAAGCTCGCCGATATGTACACCGCGATGAGCGCCGCGAAAGCCTATGTCTACGCGGTGGCGAAGGCGTGCGATCGGGGCGAGACGACGCGGAAGGACGCCGCCGGCGCCATACTTTTCGCCGCCGAAAGGGCGACCTCGATGGCGCTCGAAGCGATCCAGTGTCTCGGCGGCAACGGTTACATCAATGACTACCCGACTGGCCGGCTCCTGCGCGACGCCAAGCTGTATGAGATCGGCGCCGGCACCAGTGAAATCCGCCGCATGCTGATCGGCCGGGAACTCTTCAATGAGAGCGCCCGATGACAAAATCCCGAAAGCGCGCCCCCTGAAGCGCCTCCATTGCGGAAAATGATCGATGCCCCTCATCGAAACAGCCGTCGATACGCGCTCAACCGAATATCGCTTGAATCGCGAAGCCATGACGGAACTGGTTTCCGACCTCCGCCACACCGCAAGCCGCATCCGCGAGGGCGGTGGAGCGGCGGCGCGGGCGCGCCACCTGGCGCGTGGAAAAATGCTGCCGCGCGAGCGGATCGACGCGCTGATTGATCCCCTCTCGCCTTTCCTCGAGATTGGACAGTTCGCCGCGCATGGAATGTACGACGGCGAGGTCCCCTGCGCCGGAGTGATCGCCGGGATCGGACGCATTTCCCGCAGGGAATGCATGATCGTGGCGAATGACGCGACGGTGAAGGGCGGCGCTTATTTTCCGATCACCGTGAAGAAGCATTTGCGCGCGCAGGAAATAGCCGCGCAAAATCGCCTGCCATGCGTCTATCTGGTCGATTCAGGCGGCGCCCATCTGCCGAGTCAGGACGAAGTCTTTCCCGATCGCGAGCATTTCGGACGCATCTTCTACAATCAGGCCAGTATGTCGGCGGCCGAAATCGCCCAGATCGCCGTCGTCATGGGAGCCTGCACGGCGGGCGGCGCCTATGTGCCGGCGATGTCGGACGAAACCATCATCGTTCGCAACCAGGGAATGATCTTTCTCGCGGGACCGCCGCTTGTCCGGGCCGCGACCGGCGAAGTCGTGACGGCCGAAGAATTGGGCGGCGCAGAGGTGCATTGCCGTCAGTCCGGCGTCGCCGACCATTACGCCGAGACTGACGCCCACGCCCTCGGCGTCGCTCGCGCGATCATCGCCAATCTCAATCATACGAAGCGTCCTTCCGTCGCGCTGCGTAGGCCGGCGCAGCCGCGATATGATCCGTGCGAGATCTATGGCGTCACGCCCGCGGATGGGCGCAGGCAGTATGATGTCCGCGAAATCATCGCGCGCATTGTCGACGACAGTGAATTCGACGAGTTCAAACGCCTTTACGGGCCGACATTGGTCACGGGCTTCGCTCATGTCTGGGGATACCCGGTTGGCGTCATCGCCAGCAATGGGATCCTGTTCTCGGAAAGCGCGCAAAAAGCTGCGCATTTCATTCAGATCTGCGCCCGGCGCCGGATTCCGTTAATCTTCCTTCAGAACATCGCCGGCTTCATGGTCGGACGCAAATATGAAGCCGGAGGCATCGCCAAGGAAGGCGCGAAGATGGTCGCCGCCGTCGCCACGGCCGCCGTGCCGAAATTCACCGTGGTCATCGGCGGCAGCTTCGGCGCCGGAAACTATGCGATGTGCGGACGCGCCTATTCGCCGCGGTTTTTGTGGATGTGGCCAAATGCGAGGATCGGCGTGATGGGCGGAGAGCAGGCGGCGAGCGTTTTGAGCCGCGTGCGCCGCGACAGCCTCGAAGCGCGCGGCCTCGTCTCCTCGAGGGAAGACGAAGCGGCTTTCGAAGCCTCGATCCGCGATCAATATGGGCGGCAGAGCCATCCCTATTACGCCAGCGCCCGGCTCTGGGACGACGGCGTCATCGATCCCGCCGACACGCGCCGCGTGCTGGGTCTGGCGCTTTCCGCGAGTTTCAACGCGCCTATTGACGAAAGCCGGTTTGGCCTTTTCCGCATGTGAGGCGAGATGAGCGACCTTCTGGAATCGATCGACGCCCGTGGGGTCGCGACGCTCACATTGAACAAGCCAGAGCGGCATAATGCGTTCGACGATGGGCTGATCGCGGCGATGACCGCGTCGTTGAAGCGCCTCGACGGCCAATCCGCCGTACGCGTCGTCGTCCTCGAAGCCGCCGGCGAAAGCTTCTGCGCCGGAGCGGATATCGCATGGATGAAACGAGCCGCGCAGGACAGTTTTGACGCCAATGTCGCCGACGCTGGCGTGCTCGCCGAACTCATGCAAAGGCTCGACCTTCTGTCAAAGCCCACCGTCGCCGTGATCGGCGGCCCGGCCTATGGCGGCGGCGTCGGCCTTGTCGCCTGTTGCGACGTAGCGGTCGCGTCCGACCGGGCGAGTTTCTGCCTGAGCGAAGCAAGGCTCGGCCTCATCCCGGCCGTGGTCGGGCCCTTTGTCATCCGGGCCATCGGCGCGCGGCAGGCCCGGCGCTATTTTCTGACGGCGGAATCGATTTCGGCCCCGCGCGCCAAGGAGATCGGGCTCGTTCACGAGGTCGTGGCGGAAGCGGCCCTCGAAACCGCGCGAGACACGATTATCGAGGCGCTTCTGGCTGGCGCTCCGGGCGCCCAGACCGAGGCGAAGGCGCTGGCGTCTTGGTGCGAGGGGCGTCCCATCGACGCTGAACTCGCGCGGGAGACAGCGAGAAGGATTGCGACGCGGCGCGCTTCCCCGGAGGGAAGGGAAGGCTTGAGCGCCTTTCTCGGCAAACGGCTCCCCGCCTGGCGCACGGATCGGAACAATCCAGATGTTTCGTAAGATCCTGATCGCCAATCGCGGCGAGATCGCCTGTCGCGTGATAGCCACCGCAAGGCGGCTCGGCGTCGCGACGGTTGCGGTCTATTCGGATGCGGATGCGCATGCGCTCCATGTCGATCTTGCCGACGAGGCCTGGCCGATCGGCGCCGCCCGCGCGCAGGAGAGTTACCTTGCGATCGACAAGATCGTGGCGGCGGCCCGGCAATCGGGAGCTGAGGCGATCCATCCCGGCTATGGCTTCCTTTCGGAGAACCCGGCCTTCGCCACAGCCTGCGCGAAAGCGGGAATTTGCTTCATCGGGCCGCCGCCGGAAGCGATGCGCGTGATGGGCTCCAAGGCGGCGGCCAAAACAATGATGGAGCGCGCGGGCGTTCCCATCCTGCCGGGCTATCATGGCGACGCTCAGGACTTGGCGCTCCTCGCCGGCGTCGCCGCGGACATCGGATTTCCCGTCCTGATCAAGGCCTCGGCCGCTGGCGGCGGCAAGGGCATGCGGATCGTCGAACGCTGCGAGGACCTGCCGGAGGCCCTCGAAGGCGCGAGGCGCGAGGCGCTGGCCTCTTTTGGCGACGATCGGCTATTGATCGAGAAATACGTGCCGGAGGCCCGCCATATCGAGGTCCAGATCTTCGCCGACCAACACGGCGAAATCGTCTCCTTTTTCGAACGTGACTGCTCGATCCAGCGGCGTCATCAGAAAATTGTCGAGGAGACGCCGGCGCCGGGCATCGACCCGCTGCGCCGGCGCGCCATGGCCGAAGCCGCGATCACGGCCGCCCGCGCCGTTGGTTATGTCGGCGCGGGAACCGTCGAGTTTCTCGTGAAAGGCGATCGCTTCTATTTTCTGGAAATGAATGCGCGTCTGCAAGTCGAGCATCCGGTCACGGAAATGATCTCGCGGCAGGATCTGGTCGAATGGCAGCTGCGCGTCGCCTCTGGCGAGAAACTTCCGTTGACGCAGCAGCGGTTGAGCATGCTCGGACATTCGATCGAGGCTCGCATCTATGCGGAAGATCCGGGCCGCGGCTTTCTTCCGTCTACGGGCCGGATCAGGCATCTGCGGGAACCGCGAGAAGCAGAAGGCGTCCGGGTCGATACGGGCCTGCGCCAGGGCGACCCGATCACGCAAGACTACGATCCTCTGATCGCTAAACTGATCGTCTGGGGCGTTGATCGCGCAGCCGCCCTGCAAAGGCTCGAGAGCGCGCTCGCTGAATATGAAATCGTCGGCGTCGCGACCAATCTCGATGTGCTGCGCGCCATTGCGACGCATCCCGCCTTTATGAGCGGCGAAAGCGACACCGGCTTCATCGAGCGCCATATCGACCAATTGCTCGCTCCAGCCTCGCCGGCGGGGAGCGAGGAAACGACGATCCTCGCCGCGGGCGCGGCGGCGCGGCTCGGCGATTTGCGAGTGAAGGCGGCGGCGGAGGCAGCGAACTCCGGCGATCCCTGGTCGCCCTGGGATGTGAGCGACGCCTGGCGGATCGACGGGCAAGGCTGTCAGACTGTCATTTTCGACCGCGAGGGAGAAAGCATAACGCTTCGCGTTCACGCTTTGCCGGATGGGTCAATCCGTGTGGAGACGCCGGCCACAGCCATGCTCGTCAGCGCCGAGGAAACCGGCGACGGGATGCGTCTGCGCGTAGACGGAGTGCTGCGCCAGCTTCGGGTGGTCAGGGAGGATTTTGGGCTCGTCGTCATTCTCGCCGGGCGAAATCATTTTCTGCGTTACGTCGATCCGCTGGCGCCGCCGCGCGTCGAGGCCTCGGGAGCGCTCCAGCTGACCGCTCCCCTACCCGCGCGCGTCACGCGCGTTCTCGTCGGGACCGGCGATTTCGTAAAAAAAGGCGCTCCCGTCATCGTTCTCGAAGCCATGAAAATGGAGATCACTCTCACGGCCCCGGACGACGGCGTCATCGCCGACATCCGTTACGCCGAAGGCGATGTGGCGCCGGAAGGCGCCGAGCTGGTCGTCCTCGCCGCTGGAGAGGCGCCATGACCCTTCCCGCCCGCGTTCGCATCGTCGAAGTCAGTCCGCGCGACGGGCTGCAGAATGAATCCACAATTCTACCCGTCGAGACCAAGGTCGCCCTGATCGAACTATTGGCGAAAGCGGGAGTGAGGGACATCGAGGCGGGGAGCTTCGTATCGGCGAAGCGGGCGCCTCAGATGGCGGCGACGGCCGAGGTTCTCGCAAAGCTCGACATGAAGCTGCTTTCGCGGTCCAGCGTCCGATTGTCCGTCCTCGTCCCCAACCTCCAAGGCCTCGACTGCGCGCTCGCCAGCGGCGTGAAGGATGTGGCGGTGTTCGCCGCCGCCTCCGAGACCTTTTCGCAAAAGAACATCAATTGTTCGATCGCCGAAAGCCTCGCGCGGTTCGCGCCGGCGGTCGAGAAAGCCCTTTCAGCCGGGATAAGGGTGCGCGGCTATATCTCATGCGTCCTCGGCTGCCCTTACGAAGGCGAGATCGCGCCGGGCGAAGTCGCGTCCCTCGCGCGCGATCTGACCGCCATGGGCTGTCATGAGATTTCGCTGGGCGACACCATCGGCGCCGGAACGCCGCTGCGGGCGAAACGATTGATCGAGGCGGTGGCGCGGGACGGGCCCATCGATCGCCTCGCTCTTCATTTCCATGACACTTACGGCCAGGCGCTGGCCAACATCTTCGCCTGTCTCGAACTCGGCGTATCCGTCGTCGACGCTTCGGTCGCAGGTCTCGGCGGTTGCCCCTACGCTCCCGGCGCCACCGGCAACGTCGCGACCGAGGATGTCGTCTACATGCTGGACGGCATGGGCGTCGAAACCGGAATCGATCTCGCCGCCCTGGCCGAGGCCGGAGAATTCATCTCGGGGCGGCTGGGCCGGCAGTCCGGCAGCCGGGCGTCCCGCGCAATCGCCGCGCAGAGGCGAACGGGGTCTCAAAAAATGTGATCCGGCGGCGAAATCCGGAGCCGGCATATTGGGATATATTTAAGTTCTGGCGCTGAGCATCGGCGGGGAAAGTATGGACGACGATTTTCATGTTGGCCCTGCCCGGTTTCTGTCCTCGGAAGGCGAATTGGACCAATCCGCCGGATCGCTCTCGCCGGACCCCGGCTTTCTGCTCCAGCTCTACAGGGCGATGACGCGAACGCGGGTGTTCGACGGCAAAGCGATCGCCTTGCAGCGCACCGGCAAGCTCGGGACTTTCCCGTCCGCTCTCGGTCAAGAGGCGATCGGGGTCGGAGTGGCGCACGCCATGCTGGCGAAGGATGTGCTGTTCCCTTACTACCGCGATCATGCGGCGCTGTTTTTGCGCGGCGTCACCATGGCGGAGATGCTGCTTTATTGGGGCGGCGACGAACGTGGCGGCGATTTCCGCGTTCCGAGGCAAGATTTTCCGATTTGCGTGCCGGTCGGCTCCCAGGTCGCCCACGCGGCCGGCGCCGCCTATGCTTTCAAGCTTCGCCGCGAGAAGCGGGTGGCGGTCTGCACGATCGGAGACGGCGGCACCGCCAAGGGCGATTTCTACGAAGCGCTGAACCTCGCGGGCGTATGGAACGCGCCTCTTGTCGTCGTCATCAACAACAACCGCTGGGCGATCTCGACGCCGCGCGAACTCGAGAGCGCGGCGGCGACGCTGGCGCAAAAGGCCGTCGCCGCAGGCATTGAAGGACGGCAGGTCGACGGCAATGACGTCATCGCGGTTCATGAAATCGCTTCTCAAGCGATCGGGAAGGCGCGATCGGGCGGCGGCCCGACCTTGATCGAAGCGCTGAGTTACCGGTTGGGCGACCATACGACGGCCGATGACGCCACACGCTACCGCGATCCCGCAATTGTTCAGCGCGAGTGGGCGTTCGAGCCGATCGGCCGCCTGCGCGCCTATCTGACGAGGACCGGCGTCTGGAACAGGGAACTCGAAACCGAGCTTTTGAAGCAATGCTCCGAGGAAGTCGAGAAGGCCGTCGAAACCTATCTGACGACGCCGCCGCGAGACAGCGACGCCATGTTCAAACATCTTTTCGCATCGCTTCCGCGCGCCATGCACAGTCAGCGCGATGAGGCGCGCCGCTTCGACCCGCTGCGGGGCGCGCGCCATGAGTGAGCTCACGCTCGTCGAAGCCGTCAATCTTGCGCTGGCCGGCGAAATGGCGCGCGACCCCGAGGTTCTTTTGCTTGGCGAGGATATCGGCGTCAATGGCGGCGTGTTTCGCGCAACCATTGGACTGGAGGCGCGCTTCGGGCCTGAGCGCGTCATCGATACGCCGCTCGCGGAAGCGGCGATCGTCGGCGCCGCTATCGGCATGGCGGCGATGGGATTGAAGCCCGTCGCCGAGATTCAATTCACCGGATTCATCTATCCGGCCATCGACCAGATGATCAATCACGCGGCGCGCCTGCGTCATCGCACCTGCGGCAGGCTGTCCTGTCCGATGGTTTTGCGGGCGCCCTGCGGCGGCGGCATTCATGCGCCCGAGCATCATTCGGAGAGCCCCGAGGCCTTCTTCGCTCATATGCCGGGGTTGCGGGTCGTAATCCCGTCCTCGCCTGCGCGCGCCTACGGCCTTCTGCTCGCCGCCATCCGCGATCCCGACCCGGTCGTGTTTCTGGAGCCGACCTTTCTCTATCGGCTCTTTCGCGAGGAGGTCGCGGAAGACGGCGAAGCTCTGCCGCTCGACGTTTGCTTCGTCTCGCGTGAAGGCGCCGACGCAACGCTGGTCGCGTGGGGCGCGATGGTTCACGCGGCGCTGGCGGCGGCGGACCGCCTGGAACAGGACGGGATCGACGTCGAAGTGATCGACGTCGCGACTTTGAAACCGCTGGACGCCGATACGATCCTGCGCTCCGTAGAGAAAACGGGCCGTTGCGTGATCGTTCATGAAGCGCCCCGCACAGCAGGTTTCGGCGCCGAAATCGCCGCGGAAATCGCCGAGCATGGGCTTTACTCGCTGCTCGCCCCGGTGAAGCGCGTCACCGGATATGATGTCATCATCCCGCTTTCCAAAATGGAGGCCCAGTATCTTCCAGACGTCGAACGCATTATCGACGCCGTCCGCATGGTCATGGAGGCGCGATGAAGATCTTCAGACTTCCCGATCTCGGCGAAGGGCTCCAGGAGGCCGAAATCGTCGAATGGCATCGGAAGGCCGGCGAGACCGTGACGATTGATCAGCCGCTGGTGTCGGTGGAAACCGCAAAAGCCGTGATCGAGATTCCTTCTCCCCAATCAGGCACAATCAAGCGTTTGTTCGGCGCCGCCGGCGACATCATCCGCATCGGCGCTCCACTGGCCGGCTTTGAGGGCGAGCCTGACGTCTCTGAAGATTCCGGCGCTGTCGTCGGCGTTGTCGAGACTGGCGCGCGCGTTCTGAAAGAGGCTCCAGCGGCCATCGCACGCGGCGGCGCTTCGATCCGCGCGACGCCCGCGGTCCGCGCCCTCGCGAGCCGGCTCGAGGTCGATCTCGCCATTGTGACGCCATCTGGTCCCGACGGCGTGATTACCGCCGGCGATGTGCAACGCGTCGTCCGCATTCTCACTGAGGCCGGACCCGCCGAACCCTTGCGCGGGTTCAGGCGCGTGATGTCGCAGAATATGGCTCTCGCCCAAGCGGAGGTTGCGGCGGCGACCGTCGTGGATGACGCCGACATCGAGGCGTGGCCGGCGGCGGCGGACACGACGATCCGTCTCATTCGCGCCCTGGTCGCCGCCTGTCAGGCGGAGCCCGCGCTGAATGCGTGGTTCGAGAGCCGGTCGCTGGCGCGCAGAGTCTTGCGGACGATCGACCTCGGCGTCGCGGTCGATCTGCCCGAAGGGCTGTTCGTGCCCGTCTTGCGCGATGTCGCCAATCGCGACGCCGCGGATTTGCGCCGGGGCCTTGATCGGATGCGGGCGGATCTCGCCGCGCACAGGATGCCGCCCGATGAGCTGCGCGGCAATACGATCACTCTATCGAACTTCGGAGCCATCGCCGGCAGATATGCGGCGCCCATTGTGCTGCCGCCGACGGTCGCCATTCTCGGCGCCGGCCGGATCCGCAAGGAAGTGGTCGCCTGCAATGGCGCGCCCGCCATTCACCGCATGCTTCCGCTGAGCCTGACCTTCGATCACAGGGTGGTGACGGGCGGCGAGGCCGGACGTTTTCTCGCCGCCGCGATCGCCGATCTGGCGCGGGCGGATTGATCAAAAAATTGCGCGATCTCAATGCGGGCCGAAGACGCGATCATGGCGCCGGAGGCGAATGAGGATCTGCTGCAAAGCCATCTTCCTCTACAACCATGCCGGCGTTAGGCTCGAAGGCCAACGCCTTTACTTGAGCGTATTGATGATCTCGCGATAGGCGGCCTCGGGGAAAGCCTTGAGCGTTTGCGTCCGCACATTGCCCATCATGCCAAGCTGCATGGTGAAACGCGCCGCCACGGCATCGTCCGGGGCCTCGTAAACAGCGATAAGATCGTAGGCGCCCATGGTCAGGAAGACGTGCTTGAACTCTCCTCCCTCGTCCTTCAGCGCCTTTTTTGCGGCATCGAGGCGCCCGGGCGAATCCTTCACATGGCGGACGCCCTGGTCCGTCCAGTTCATCAGCAGGATATATGCGGACATCATGGCTCTCCCGACGGTTTGGCGCGGCGAATGTGCGCGCGTCCTCGACTTTGCGCGGGAACAACGGCCGGCCCCTGTCGCTTCGGCAGGCATGAGCTGAGGTTTGGTGATGCGCCATCCACAGTTCCAGGCGAACACGGCGATCAGGGCGCGCAGCATGACATGGACGCGCAATAGCATCATACGCCTGCCAAACGGATGCAGAAACATTTTCTGCTCACCCTGGCGCGCCTACTCCGCGGTCGATGTTCAATGCGTTTTCATGATCCTTGGCGCTATGCCCGCTTTTTCTCCCGCTTTCGAGATCCTATGAGCGCCATCAACATCGGTCCGAGCGAGAACTCCCCGGTTTCAGCCTTTCGCGTCAGCTCGCGCAAATAGCCGCCGGCGCTGGCGATGGCTGAGCCTCGTTGCAGGATCGCCGCGATGACGATCGCCGCCGGGATATCACCCATGACATTTTGGGCCTCCTCGAAGGCGCTTGGGCTGACGCCCAGCATTGAGCGGACGACTGACGCCGTGGCCAAAAAATCGCGCCAGTTGGAAATCCCGCCCTTGGCGTAATCAGAAACATCCGGGCAAGCGTCCAGCACCATGCCGAGTGGAAAAGATCCCTCGGACGATCGCGACGACGGGGGATTTGGCGCCGGTCTCGCCCCCTGGCTTTCTGGAAAGCGAGGTTCAAGTTCAGGTAGGGTATTTGGGTTTGAATTTTGTTTGTGCCGCTCAGTTTGAGACTCATTGGCGCTTGGAATCTGCGATTTTATATGTGTTTCCAGCAGGATGAGTATTTCATCCGCGAGCACGGAAAGTTCTTCCGCGATCGGCTCGAGAACGGCCGGCGGCGCGGTGCGCGGAATGCGTTCGATGAGGCCGCGATAGAGGGCGTGAACCTCCGCCCAGTCGGCTGGCCCCTGCCCTCCCTGGCGCGTCGGCACACCTTCCTCAATGCCCGTCGCGATCATCTTGGCGATGTCGCGCCTGCACAAAGTGATGCGCTCGCGAACCAATTTGAGGGCGCGCTCCTCGGCGCGAACTGCTTCTGCAAAAGCTTCGAACTCATCGGCCCGGGCGACGAGCGGAGAAAGGTCGAAACCGAAGGCCGTCTCAACCTCCCCTGCCCTGCCTTTTCGGGCATAGCGTTTGCCGTTGGGACTGTCGCGCCGGACGATCAGGCCGGCGTCGACCAGCACGGCGAGATGACGGCGCAGCGTCGCCGGCGCCATGCCATGCGCGCGTAGCGACAGTTGGTAATTGGACGGAAAGACGATGAGGCCGTCGCCGGTGAGGACGGTTTCGGGATGAAACGTCAAAAGCGCGTCGAGCACGGTCAGCGCCCGCTCGGAGACCCCGATGCGCGTCCTCGCCGTGCAAATGGCGCGGAAGACGTTCCATTTATGAACCGCTCTTTCGGGCGGGCGCGCTTTTGCGATCGCCTGGCTTGCCAGATGGGCGAGCGTCAGCGATCGCCGCCCAAAGGGCGTCGTTGGATGATGCTGTTCTTCCATTTTCCTTGGCCTCGCTCGGGCAAAGGAAATCAGCTCGCCGAATCGACGCTAAATCTCAGACAAGACTCTTGACTGTGATTCGCGGAAGTGAGATTCTCGAATTCGCCAAAACACGAGAAGGGCTTCCGGAACTCCGTTTCGGGGGCCTTTTTCTTTTGCCTGTCACTCTCCTGATTGCTGGTTCTGAAATACGCTCACGTCATCAAGGCCGCTCTTTGGACGCGGCCTCGAATTCAAGATAAAGATCGCGCAGCCGGTTCAGCACAAAGTCTGCGAACTCTGGCGATTTCCGCCGATCGATCGTCAACGAAATGCGTGCGTCGCTGCGTGTAACCTTTGCGAGGCTGCCGCCCCCCGCCATGGGCCAGACCTCCATTTGGCTTTGATCCGAGCGCGGCTTCAAGGCCGCGAGCGCCTTTTTGAACCGCTCATCGCTGTCGAGACCTTGAAAGCCCGGGTCTGCGATCATCCGGCGGATGGCGGCGCCTGACTTTCCATCCGCGAAGCGCTCGGCGAGCTCGATCCAGCCGCGCCGACCCGTGCCGGGAGCCGGTCCGATCGCATCAATGACTTCCGCCGGGATCTTGCTCACCACCGACAGCATGTTGGACAGATCGCTCTTGTAGATCGACAGCGCCGCCATGATCGTCGCGCGGCTGAACCGCTGCTCGAGGCGATGTGCGAAGCGCGCCTTTTCGACGTAAGACAGATCCTTCCGCTCGTGATTTTCCTGGCCTTGCGCAATGACGAGCTGCTCGTCGGTCAACTCGCGCACGACGGCTTTGATCGACTGTCCCAGCGAAGCGACGGCTCGCAGCCGCCGATGGCCGAACGCGACCTGGAACCGCCCCGCCTCGCCGGGATCCGGCCTCACGAGGATCGGATTAAGCTGCCCATGTTCGCGAATGGCCTCCGCCAAATTCGCCACCGTCTCCGCCGACGCAGGCATGCGATCGGCGATGAATGAAGGAGCAATCAATGCCGGATCGAGTTCGACGATGACCTGCCCCGCCGTCAGTTTCCTCTCGATCTCGTCGGCGCGTTTCGCCCGTTCGCTGAACTCGCCAAGCGATTGACCAATCGCTCCGACGGGAGTCGCCGCCGGGTCCGATATCAAATCCGGAGACCCAAGGATCGGCCGCATGCGAAGCCGATTGACGCGAGGCGGCTCGCCGGCCGAGGATGGATCGGCCGACGTCGTCGCGGCGGGCTCGCTCGTCTTGCCGCCGGCGCCGAGATTAGTGAAAAGTGCTTTTCGGCTCATGCCGCCCTGCCCCAGGCCTGACGGATCAGACCTTCGATTTCCGCGTTGACGTTATTGACCGATTCCATGGCCCTGTCATAGGTCGCCCGGGTGAACTGGTTTCTCTCAACCTCGAAGATCGTCTGATTGGTGAGGCCGGCGTCGGATATCGCCGTGCTTTTCAGCATCGGATGGATCAGGACGTGATCGCCAAAGATCGAACGAAGGAAAGCGACCATCTGGTTCTGCGGACCGTCACCCGGCTCGAAGCGCGTGACGAGATACTTCAACCAGTCATAGCTTGTCGACGCGCCGGCTCGCGAGACCTCGTCCAGCAGGTCTCCCGTCATTTGGAGGAACTGCCCCATCGACATGACGTCGAGCATTTGCGGGTGGATGGTGATGAGGACGGCGGTCGCGGCGGTGAGAGCCGAAAGCGTCAGATAGCCGAGCTGCGGCGGGCAATCGATCACGACAACGTCGTAGAGATTTTGCGCCTGCGCTATCGCCTGCCCGATCCGCGCGAAGAACAAGGTGTCGCCGGGGGCGCGCCGCATAAGCGCGCGAGGCGTGTCATGCTCGAATTCCATCAATTCGAGGTTCCCGGGAATGATGTGAAGGTCGGGAATGTAAGTTGCGCGCACGATCTCCGCGATGGGGCGCTGGCGTTCATCGTAGCGGATCGCCCCATAAAGGGTTTCGTTCTCGCCGACATGAAGCTCCGGCTGGTGGCCGAACAAGGCCGAGAGGCTGGCCTGCGGGTCGAGGTCGATTGCGAGAACGCGATAACCATGCAGCGCCAGATACTGCGCGAGATGGGCGGAGGTCGTCGTTTTGCCGCTGCCGCCCTTGAAATTCATGACGCTAATGACCTGAAGATGCTCTCCCGCGGCGCGGTGGGGAAGATAACGGCGGCTTCCGCGTGCGCCCTGGTCGAGATGCTTCCTGATCTCCTGGATCGCGTCGACGGAATAGCTGCGGCGGCCATTCTTGACCGTGGGGGAAATGCCCTTTCCTTCCGCCGCCACCTGGCGCAAATATCCTTCGTGAATGCCAATCAGGCTGGCCGCCTCGGCCGGACTGAAATGCCGGATCGACTTTTCGGCTTCTGGCGGAAATATGCTGCGGTGATGGGCCTGGAGCTGGCTCGACAGTTCGGCGCCATGCTGCTGGATCAGCGCCCTCAACTCGGCCCGGGTGGGGGCTATGTCTGCTACGGGCGTCTTCGCCAT